>DMUF01000139.1:21309-28569 GCA_003476445.1 Gammaproteobacteria bacterium
CGCATGCTGATTGGTCGGGAGCTGTTCGACGCCACTGCGTGAGCTGGCTATAATTTGCCCCCCGTTTGCAGCACTGCATTGGAGTAGGCGCCGTGAAAAGCTTGAGCCCGTGGATGCGACGTGCAGTAGGAATCGGAATGCTCGTGGGCCTCGCGTCGGCTGTTGCGCACGCTGTCCCCCCGGGCACACCGGACGAGATTCGCGATCGGCTGCAGCCCTTCGGTTCGTTGTGTCGCAGCGGTGATGACTGCGGTCAGCCGGCTGCGGCCGCCGCGACCGGGCCGCTGTCCGGCGAGCAGGTTTACAACCAGTTCTGCTTTGCGTGCCATTCAAGCGGCGTGGGTGGTGCCCCGGTGCTTGGCGATGCGGCGGGCTGGGAGCCGCGCATCGCGCAGGGTATCGAAACCCTCCTCGATCACACGATTAACGGTATCCGCACCATGCCCGCGCGCGGCACCTGCGTCAGCTGCAGTGACGAGGATCTGAAAGGCGCGATGCAGTACATGGTGGACGCGGTACAAGCCCAGTAGCTTCCAGCTTTCGGCCCGACCGGACCAAGTCGGTCGGGCTTTTATGCCCTCTCAGAGACGCATGCTTTTTCGCACCTCGATGCGCACCGGCGTGGCCTTGAAGGCGGGCGTCTTGCTGCGCGGATCGACGGCGGTGCCCGTGAGAATGTTGGCCTCTGGGAAATAAGCCATCAGGTCCCCCGCCGGAAGATCGAAGCGCTCGACCAGCACGTTTCGCATTGCTCCGTACGCTGAATGAAGATCCACGCGGTCGTGAACCGAAAGGCCGAGGCGGGACAGATCTTCGTCGCCGATCATCACGCACCAGCGGCTTTGCGTCTGCCGATAGACGTCCACGTCCTCATACACGATGGTGTTGAACTGCCCCTCGCTGCGCACGGTCGTGAGAACAAACGGATACTCCTCGCATGCAGGGCTCTGCGGCATTGGACAGACGGTGAACCGAGCCCGACCCGAATCTGTTTGAAATTCCGGGGTGTGGAGAATTCGTCCCCGGACATGGAATTCCTGTTTCGCAATGTCGATGCTCGCCAGCGCTTCGAGCCCCGGCACGGTCTTCGCGATCGCTGATCGGATACTGCTGTGGGCGCGAAAGGATGCGAAGGGAACGGGACTGTCCGGGAACAGGCGCTCTGCCAGCTCGCAGAGGATCCAGGTTTCCGGCCGGACGTTCGAGAGGCGCTCGATGCCCCCGTCTGACAGCCGCACGTAGTTGAACATGGATTCCTGGGTGGTCGGACCCCACTCTTCGTCGCGAGCGGTAACCGGAAGGACCAGCGACTCCCCCGCCCCCAGCCCGTAAACATGTCCCCGGTTGAGCGTTGTGGTGAGGAACAGTTTGAATCCGATCTGGGAGAGGGACTCCGCGGCCCAGTCGGACTGGGGATTTGCTCCATAGAGGTTGCCGCCCATCAGGACAGCGGCATCGATCTCGCCGCGAAAGGCGGCCTGCATGGCACCCATCGTATCGAGGCCTTCCTGCTTGGGCAGGGTGATGCCGAAAGCCTGCTCGATGTGCTCCATGACCTCCGCAGCGAGCACCGGCTTTACGCCGATAGTGCCGATACCCTGCACGTTGCTGTGTCCGCGCAGCGGCAGCAGACCCGCGTAGCGCTTGCCGATCATGCCGCGCAAGAGGGCGAGGTTTGCCACTGACTCTACGTTGGCCACGCCATGCAGGTGGTGGGTCAGCCCCATGCCCCAGGCAAATACGACGTTCTGGGCCGCGGCATAGCAGGCGCTCACGCGCTGGATTTCCTGCCGTGAAATACCGGTCGCCCGTTCGATGTCATCCCAGTCGAGGGCGGTCAGATCGGCGACATAGTCATCGAATCCGTCCGTGTGCTCTGCGATGAAACCCGTTGCGTCCGCGCCCTGCTCAATGACCGCCTTGCCAATCCCTTTCAGCAGGGCGATATCGGAACCCACCCGAGGCTGGAGATATTCGGAGGCGATCCAGGTACCGCCGGTCAGCATGGAACGCGGGCTGCCGGGTATGGCGAACCTGACGAGCCCTGGCTCGCGAGCAGGATTGATGACGATGATCTGGCCGCCACGGTCACGGCAATCTTTGAGCTTATGCAGCAAGCGCGGGTGGTTGGAGGCCGGGTTGGCCCCCAGCAGGAAGATCAGATCGCAGCCCTTCAGATCGTCCAGTTCGATGGTGGCGGTTCCGGTGCCCACGGAGGCATGCAGGCCCTCGGAGGTAGCCTGATGGCAGTAGTACGAGCAGTTGTTCACGTTGTTCGTGCCGAACACGCGTGCCAGCAGCTGGAAGACGAATCCCGCCTCGTTGGATGACCGCCCGGAGCTGTAGAAGAAGCTGCGGTGGGGTCGTGTTGCCTTGAGACGCGCGGCCGCCAGATCCAGAGCCCAGTCCCATTCGACGGCTTGATAACGGTCTGTGCCGGGCGCTTTGTACAACGGATGCGCGAGGCGACCGAGCTGCGCCAGTTCGCGCTCGTTGAGTTCGCGCAGCTCCTCGAGGGTGTGGTCGAAGATTTCGATCGGTATCGCCGACTGCGTGTCTGTGGATTGCGCCTGCACGCTCTTGTTGCAGACAGAGGGGAATTCATCCAGCTCATTCGTCATGCCACCGCGCTGGCCGCCCATGCCAAGGCCACAAGCCTTGCACGTATTCTTCGAGTTGAGCGCTTTGGCTGCGTGCGTTACCCCCATGCGGCGCACCTGGTCCAGGGTGTACAAAACCTTCTTCATGCCGCCACCCACCACCAAGCGGTGTACGGTAGGGGGTTCTTTTGACGGGTTCTTCAACGGGCTTTCCTTGGGTGTCGATCCCGGGCGGGGTCAGCGTGACTGCACGCGATGCTGGCACAGCGGTTTGCCGTGACTCAATTCAAGCGGTGACCTGTGCTGCGCTCCCAGTCGACCCCACGGTAGCCGAGCGCTTCGACGACATGCTCGCGCAGGACGCCGTTGCTGTCTGCAAGATCAGCAATCGTGCGGCTGGTGCGCAGCAGCCGATGCGTGGACCGGGCGGAGAGGCTGAAGCGTTCGACCGCCTGTTCGAGCAGCTGACGCGCGTCCTCGGGAAGCGTTGCGACCGTTCGCAGCTCGGTTGCGCTCAGCTCTGCGTTGAGTGTGCCCTGTCGTTCCAGCTGCCGCTGCCGGGCCGCCTGGATGTGGTCGATACCCGCAACCGGTGCGCCGGGACGCTCGCGCCCAAGCAGCGCTGAGGCGGGAATGCCGGGAACCGGCACATGCAGATCAATGCGATCGAGCAGGGGCCCCGAGATTCGAGACTGATAGCGTCGCACACTCTCCGGGCTGCAGCGGCATGCCGACGGCGCGCAAACCCTGCCCGCAGGGCACGGATTCATTGCAGCCACCAGCTGAAAGCGCGCAGGAAAGCGGGTGCGATAGCGCGCACGGGCAAGAGTGATGGCGCGTGACTCCAGCGGTTCGCGCAGCAAATCGAGCACGCTCGGTCGAAAATGCGGCAGCTCGTCGAGAAACAGAACGCCTGCATGCGCGAGCGAGATTTCGCCGGGCATCGCATGGCTGCCGCCCCCCGCGATGGCAGCTGTGCTCGCGCTGTGATGTGGCTCGCGGAACGGCGCTACCCCGGGAGCGGGGGGTGCAACACCGGCAGCTGAGTAGACCGCGGCGACCTCGAGCGCTTCGGCGTCGCTCAAGCGTGGCAGCAGCGAGGCAAGTCGGTGCGCAAGCATGGTCTTGCCCGTGCCGGGTGGGCCGACGAAGAGCAGGTGATGTCCGCCGGCCGCGCTTACGACCAGTGCTCGCTTGGCGGTGGATTGACCGATCACGTCATCGAGCGGAATCACGGGTTCAATGGGTTCGTGGCTGGCTTGTGGCGGTAACGGCTCAGGTTCCCGACCGGTCACGAGCAGATCGACGACTTCCCGCAAATGCCGTGCGGTCAAAGGTCGACGCCCGAGGTGAGCGCTTGCTTCGACCGCGTTCGTTGCAGGGATTACGAGCTGACGCGAGACGTTCTCGAGCCGCAACGCGAGGGCCGCGCAAAGCGCACCGCGGACCCGGCGTATTTCCCCGAAGAGCCCTAATTCGCCCAGGAACTCGAATGCGCTCACACGCTCCGACGGAACCTGGCCCGTGGCGCAAAGAATGCTGATGGCGATCGCCAGATCGAATCGGGCGCCCTCTTTCACCAGATCGGCGGGTGCCAGATTCACGACCACGCGGCCCGCCGGAAAATCGAGCCCACAGTTCTGAATCGCGCTGCGGACCCGATCGCGCGCTTCGCGCACGGCAGTTTCGGGAAGGCCGACGAGGGTGAAGCTCGGCAACCCGCCAGGAAGATGGGTTTCGACGGTGACCGCCGGCGCGTCCATTCCAAGTAGCGCCCTGCTGTACGCGCGATACCCGGGGGCTGCGGCGTTGGATGCTGGCAGCACGATGGTTGGCGTGGCGGCGCCGTTCATGAGTCAGGCGCTGCGCTCGGCATCGCTGCCGGCTGAGGTTTGCTCGAGGGTGCGCACCCGGGTTTCGAGCTGTTCGACCCGCGCGCGCAGACCGCGCAAGGCGTCGAGATGCCCTTCGAGCTCGCGCCGGGGCACGAGCTCGATTTCGGCGAGAGCGGTATTCAGCACATCCTGCAGGCTTGCCAGAAGCCGTTCGGGTGGAGCGCCCGGCACAACGCCCTGCAGCGATTGGGTGATGCGTTGAATCAACTGCCGTATGACGGTCTCGCGTTCCATGGATCTCTCCATCGATGGTGCGTCGCATGGTACGGGGGGGCGTGCATCCGGTCATGGCTGAATGACACTTTTCCAGGTCAGCCGATGTCCGCGCGAAATGTGCGTACTGCCTCCAATCATCGCCTCTTCACAGTGCGCGTGCACAAAATTGGTGCGCCGGCGTCGCTCAACTTGGTGCGCGCGCGGCGATGGTTCCCTGCGCCTCAATCCAAGTCGCTGAAATTACGGGTTTTTCCGAACTGGCACAGTTAATGCGACAGGGTTGAGCGCGGAACGCTGTCCACGACACCGGTCGTGGTCCGACAAACCGCGGGGGGCCTAGGGGTCCACCTGCATAAAGACCGATAAGAGGAGTACTCATGAATAAGCACATCACCACCCTGCTCGGCGGCGCCTGCCTGCTGGGAAGCGCCCTCGCGGCGCAGGCAGTGGAAGTCGCTGGTAACGTCGCCATCGGCTCCGACTACCCCTTCCGTGGTGTATCCCAGACCGATCGGGATCCGACCATTCAGGGCGGGTTCGACGTGGCATTCGAATCGGGGTTCTATGTCGGTACCTGGGGCTCGAACGTCAGCGGGTTCGTCGACACGAGCATGGAATGGGACCTTTACGGCGGCTTCAAGGGCACCCTCAGTGATGAGGCGACCTACGACCTGCGCTACATCCGGTACGAATACCCGGGCAACGGCTCCCTCTACGACTACAACGAGTATCACGCCATCGTGACCTGGGGCGCGTTCACGTTTGGCGTCGCCTACTCTGAAGAGTATTTCGCGCTCGAAGACGTGAGCTGGGTCTATCCCAACGTCGGGTACACCATCAGCTTGCCCGCTGAGGCATCGCTCGTGATCAAGGCGGGCTACAGCATGACCGAAGACAACGATGCAGGCGAATGGGAAGCATCGTTCGGTGATGAAGAGGTGCTCGACTGGAGCGTCATGTACTCGATTCCCGTTGCGGGCGTTTCTTTCAACATCGGCGTAGTAGGCACTGACGTGGACGACGACGACTGCTTCGGCGGCTCGAAGGCGTGCGAAGTCCGTCCGGTGGTCTCGCTATCTAAAGTGCTGTGATTGATGGAGAATCGGGCGTGCACAGATCTTCCACAGGTTGGCTCAAGCAAGCTTTGACGGGCTTGTTTTGATGCCGGTGCTCGCCCGGTTCCGATCATCACTGATCGCAAGGAGACAAACATGAAATTGGTCACTGCCATCATCAAACCCTTCAAGCTCGATGACGTGCGCGAGGCGCTGTCGAACATTGGCGTGCAGGGAATGACGGTTACCGAAGTGAAGGGGTTCGGTCGCCAGAAAGGCCACACCGAACTGTATCGGGGTGCCGAATACGTCGTCGATTTCCTCCCCAAGGTGAAGGTGGAGGTGGCTGTCGCCGACGGCATGCTCGAACAGGTCCTCGAGACGATTACCAAGGCTGCAAACACGGGGAAGGTGGGTGACGGAAAAATTTTCGTCACACCGCTGGAAGAGGTCGTACGCATCCGTACCGGGGAAACCGGTCCGGAAGCCGTGTGACCTCGGCGCGATAACAAGGAGAAAGATTGTGGAAGATCTGCTTCATTCCCGTTACGTGCCAGACGCCCCGCGCGGGGCTGCTCTGGCATCGATGCGAAAATTTGTTCTTGCCGCAGGGCTCGCGGTGGGTCTGACGGCGCTCATGGCGCCGACGGGCGCGCTGGCTGAAGAAGCCGCTGCACCGGCAGATGCGGCGGCGCCGGCGGTTGAGGTTGCCATCGAAGTCGATGTGACTGCCGAGACACCAGAGGCTGCAGAAGCTGTCGTCGAGGCGGTGGAAGCCGCGGTCGAGGAGGCGGTCGCTGAAGAGGCCGCAGCCGAAGAGGCCGCGCCGGTGCCTGACAAGGGCGACACTGCCTGGATGATGGTGTCCACGCTGCTCGTCATTCTCATGATCATTCCCGGCGTTGCGCTCTTCTACGGCGGACTCGTCCGCTCCAAGAACATGCTGTCGGTTCTCACCCAGGTGCTCGCGATCTTCTGTGTCGTCTCCTTGTTGTGGGCCATCTACGGGTATTCCTTCGCGTTCGGCGATGGTGGTTCGTGGAACTGGTTGATCGGCGATGCAAGCAAGATGTTCCTGGCCGGGATCGTTGGGGACAGCACGGCGGCGACCTTCACGGCCGGTGTGGTCATTCCTGAGCTCACGTTCGTCGCGTTCCAGCTCACCTTTGCGGCGATCACGGTGTCGCTCATCGTCGGCGGTCTTGCCGAGCGGGTGAAGTTTTCGGCACTGCTCATCTTCGTGGTGATCTGGTTCACCTTCTCGTACCTCCCGATTGCGCACATGGTGTGGGCGGCGGGTGGCTATCTCTTTGAAGCGGGCGATCTCGACTTCGCAGGCGGCACGGTGGTGCACATCAACTCCGGTATCGCAGCGCTGGTTGGGGCGATCGTTCTGGGCAAGCGCGTCGGTTTCGGCCGCGACGCCATGGCACCGCACAACCTGCCGTTCACCATGATCGGGGCCTCCCTGCTCTGGGTGGGCTGGTTCGGGTT
>DMUF01000158.1 GCA_003476445.1 Gammaproteobacteria bacterium
CCGTGGTACATGGAGTCGGTCTGGTGGGTTGTTAAGCAGCTCTGGGATCGCGGTCTCGTATATCAGGGCGTCAAGGTCGTTCCGCTTTCGACCGCGCTCGGGACGCCGCTGTCGAATTTCGAGGCGAATTCGAACTACCAGGATGTCCAGGATCCGGCGATCACCGTGTTGTTCCGGCTCGAAGACGAGGACGCATGGCTTGCCGCCTGGACCACCACGCCGTGGACCCTGCCCTCCAATCTGGCCATCTGCGTTGGACCAGACCTCGATTACGTGAAGGTGCGCGATGCGGATATCGGTCGCGATATCTATGTTGCCGCTGACCGCCTGGCAGCGTTCGGCGACCTGCCGGTACTGGCGCGTCTAAAAGGTCGTGATCTCGTCGGCCGGCGTTATGCGCCGCTCTTTCCCTACTTCGCGCACGAATCAGCGCGTGGTGCGTTCGTTGTCGTGGCTGATGCGTACGTGAGCGCCGACAGCGGTACGGGCCTCGTGCATCAGGCGCCGGCCTTCGGTGAAGATGACTACCGCGTCATGCGCGCGGCGGGCATCGAGGCGTTTGTCTGTCCGGTCAGGCTTTCCGGCGAGTTCACCGACGAGGTGCCCGATTTTGTTGGACGCCATGTCAAGGAAGCCGATCGGGACATCATTCGCTGGCTGCGTGACGCAGGTGCCTTGTATCGACAGGAAGTGATCCAGCACAGCTACCCCTTCTGCTATCGCTCTGACACGCCGCTCATCTACCGGGCGATCCCTTCCTGGTATGTCGCCGTCACGCGAATCGTCGATCGTCTGCTTGCGGCAAATGAGCAGATTCGCTGGGTGCCGGACCACATCAAACAAGGGCGCTTTGGCAACTGGCTCGCGGGCGCGATCGACTGGTCGATTTCGCGTAATCGCGTCTGGGGTACACCGATTCCGATCTGGATCAACGACGTGACCGACCGCCGCGTCTGTATAGGATCCATCGATGACCTCGAGCGCCTCACCGGCGTGCGTGTCACCGATCTGCATCGGGAGCATGTGGACCCGCTCACCTTCACGCTACCCGGCGAACCTGGCACCTACCGTCGCATCGAGGAAGTACTCGACTGCTGGTTCGAATCAGGCTCCATGCCCTATGCGCAGCTGCATTACCCGTTCGAGAACGAGGCGCTCTTTGCTGCAGGTTTTCCGGCGGAATTCATTGCCGAAGGTCTGGATCAAACTCGCGGCTGGTTCTATACGCTGACCGTGCTCGCAGCAGCGCTGTATGACAAGCCGGCGTTTCGCAATGTGATCGTGAACGGCATGGTCATGGCCGAAGACGGCAAAAAGATGTCGAAGCGGCTGCGCAACTACACGCCACCCGATGACCTCATGGAAACGTATGGCGCCGACGCCCTGCGCCTTTATTTGATCAATTCCGGGCTTGTGCGCGGAGAGGAGCAGCGATTCGCCGATGCCGGGGTGCGCGATATCGTGCGCCGCGTGCTCCTGCCCTGGTACAACGCCTTTTCATTTCTGCGCACCTATGCGGACATCGACGGATGGACGCCCGCTGCGTCGGAGCGCTCGACCAATATCCTTGATCGCTGGCTGCTTTCGCGGCTGCAATCGCTCAAGGCGCGCGTTGCCGAGGAGATGGAGGCCTATCGACTTTATAACGTCGTGCCCGCGCTGCTGGAGTTCGTTGAAGATCTGACCAACTGGTATATCCGGCTCAATCGAGCGCGCTTCTGGGCGAACGGAATGACGGCAGATAAATCGGCCGCGTTCGCGACGCTGCATGCTGCTCTCGTCGATCTTTCGAAGCTCATGGCACCGTTTGTGCCGTTCCTCGCGGACCATCTGTATCGATCGCTGCAGTTCCAGAACAAGTCGATGGACGCGCAGGAATCGGTGCATCTCGCGCGTTATCCAACGCCGGATCGGGCGCTGATCGAACAGGATCTGGAGCAGGCGGTGCTGCGGATGCAGCAGGTGATCCTGCTGGGTCGCCAGCGCCGTGAGGACGTGCGTATTGGTCTGCGAACGCCCCTGCGGCGACTGACGATCGTGAATCGCGACGCCAATTTACTGCGCGACCTCCAGGCGCTTGAGGCCTATCTGCGCGCGGAGCTCAACGTGCTCGAGGTGCACTACGATACGAATGAGTCGGCGTACATCGAAACGGTCGCGCGACCCAACTTCCCCCTGCTCGGCAAACGGCTCGGCAAACGCATGAAGGCGTTCCAGACGCGGATCAGTGCGCTTGGCTCAGCGGAACTGGAAGCTCTGCGGACAACGGGTGTGCTGGAGCTGGATGGCGAGCAGTTCTCGACGCAAGAAATCGAGGTGCTGCAGAAGGCGCGCCCGGGCACGGGCACAGTATCCAATCGCCTCATCGCGGTAGATCTGGACACAACGCTCGATGAGGCGCTGATCCGCAGTGGTCATGCGCGCGAGATCGTCAACCGTATCCAGCGCTTGCGCAAAGAGAGCGGTTTCAACGTGACCGATCGAATCCGCGTTACGTATGCGGGTGCAGAAGAACTGCTGGCGGCCGCAGAGGAACACGCCGCGTACATACGGGGCGAGACGCTCGCAGTCGAGCTCTTGTACGTGTCCGATCTGGACTCTCCGGTCGACGGCGGCATTGATGACAAGGCTTTCCACTGCCGGGTGGTGCGCGCCTGAGGGGAGAGAGGAACGCCGCTTAGTCTGCCGTTTGCGCCTCTCCTTGGGCTGCCATTCTTCCGGCGGCGCGCGCCAGGTGGCCGGTGGCTGGCACCTGTGAATGCGCTCGGGCGAGGCCGAAGCGCGGCATGTTCTGATACACGCACTCGAAATCGCCCGGTCGCACGCGGTAGGTTTCGTGCCAGATGCCGACATCGCCGTTTGATCCTACGGACCTGCTAAAGCGCTGCCACGCCGGCAGATGCGCGTGGTTACGTCCCGTGGCGTAGGCGTCGAGCGCCTCCGGTGATGACCAGTACTGCACCATGATCGTGGTGCGACCGAACCAGCTTTCCACGTGTCTGAAGCCGAGTTCCGGATGCGCATAGAGCTCCTGGATCATCTGCCCCATGGCGCGCGCGACGGGAAGCCAGCGATGAATCTTCCAGGGACGATTGATGCGCATACCGATCAGGAACACGGTGAGTTCGTCGCTGTCGACCTTGGCCGTGACGCGTTCTGTGATGAGTCGACCGTCGGTTGCAGCGAGATGCGACGTATCGGAAGAGATGGATTCTGGCATCGCGCTGTTCTCTGTGAGCGTGCGGCTCAGAGTCGCTCCTTGCGGGCGCTACGGTCAAGAACGGCGTTGGGCGGTGCGCTGCTGCGGGGAGGGGATTTGGAGCCCCCGGTCTGCTTGTTAGCAGG
>DMUF01000136.1 GCA_003476445.1 Gammaproteobacteria bacterium
CCGAGCACGCTCGCCATGACGAATTGCGGCAGTGGACGCGCGAACTCGCCGATAAACTCGACTTCGCCGCGGTCGATCCAGTTGTCGATCAGCTGATCAACGAATCGCGTGATCATGGCGGTGTGGCGGGTGGAGCCCGGACCTACCCAGGGGTCGGTGAGTTCCTGACGGTGTGATCGGTAGAGCGCATTGTTAGGACGCAGGCTTGCCATGGAAGCAATCATCGCGTTGGTACGCGGCGCTTCTTCCGGTGGCACACCGCTTGCGAGCAGTTGCTCCACGGCGAGGGTCAGGGTCGGTGGAAAGCGTACCGGATCCTTCACAACACGGTCGATGTCCTCGTACTTCGTCAGAATGTAGGCATCCGTGCCGGGAATCAGCCCTTCGCCGGGCAAATGTACGACCGGCGCTTCCCGGTGCAGGATCGGGTAGGCCTCGTACCAGTGCTCCTGGGCGCCCGGACCGAATAGATCGACCTCCGCGAGACTGTGCGGGCAGCGCATCGGGCTGAGTTGATGGTTGGCGGTCTTGTCCATGGTCGGCGCTCCTGTGGAAATGGGTGTCGTGATCACCCAGCGAGATAGGTATCGAGTGTCTGGTGCAGATGGCGGATCCGCGCTTCTTGATAGTTGCCGAGTGTCTGCCCCTGCTTGCTGGCGGCCTTGATGCCGGCGCGCTGTTGAAAGAAATTCTCCGTGTCCTGATCGAGTACGTGCGCAAGTCCCGTCGCCACAAACGCGGGCACTGACTTGTAGCTGTCGTTGATTCCGAGATGTACCACCTCTGCCGGCGGCGGACGCGGCGCATTCTCCGGCACCGGTTGCAGCATCATGATTTCGTGGATGCAGTGATCCACGTCGATTGGACGGAAGCGATAGATGAGCGGAATGCCAATACCCGGGAAAAAGAATGCGTTCGGAAACAGAAAGTACTGAATCGAATCGAGCATCTGGCTCGTGCTCACGTGGGACAAATCAACACCCAGCGCGGCGCCGAGTCGTTCGCGCATGATGGCCGCGTGCTGCTGCCGTGCGCCAACGCCCGCGGGTAGCGCCGTGTCGCCGTGTCCCAGGTTGCGAAACAGCTCTTGTTCGCTCGGCCGGTTGGCGAGATGCGGGCTCTGGTAGCCGACGGTATGCACGAAGCGTGAGACATGCGGCCCCCAGAAGTCATACTGGGCATTGGCATCGCCCGCTGTGCGTAACCCTTCCGGGTGGGTGGCAAGCACGTGATAGGCCTCGAGGAAACCTTCGAGGCACATCTTCCAGTTCCCCGGCAGGATCTTGTGCATGTGCAGCGCCACGTAGCGCTGTTCGAGCGGATACGCAAAGGTGCGGAAGTGTTCGGGGAGCACGCCGAGAAACTCGGCGAGCGGAGGTGCGTCCCGGTCGAAGCTGATGAACACGAAACCGCCCCACGTATCGAGCGGCAGCTCTGTCAGCCGGAATGTGTGGTCCTCGACGTGTGGGAAGTCCCAGCGGCACGGTATGTCGCGCAGCGAGCCGTCGAGATGCCACGACATGCCGTGGAACGGACAGCGCAGAAACTGCTTGCCGTGGCCGTGCGTTCCGGCAGCGCTGAACTGCATGCCCCGGTGCGGGCAGGAGTTGACGAACGCTCGCAATCGTCCGTCGGTACCGCGCACGATGAGCGCCGAGCGGTCGCCGACGTCATAGACCTGGAAATCTCCTGGGGCGGGTACGTGTTCCTCGCGACAAGCCCATTGCCAGGTTCGCGACCACACAGTGTTGAGCTCAGCCCTGTGAAAGTCCGGGTCGGTGTAACGGCTGAATTCCAGATCGCGGTCGCCGATGAAGTGATAGCTGTGTTCCACCAGAGGCGGTGGCGTTGCATCGCCGTCTGCTGCAATGAGGTCGCTCGTGCTCGGCCCCGGACAGCGCGCAAAACCGGGCGCCGTTGACGCGGTCGGGTGCGCAAGCTCGTCGGACATTGCTTATCTCCGCTGCGGTGCGCGCGCGACCCCCCGTCGCGCGCCAGATGGATGATGTTTCCATCTTGTAGGACGCTCGGCAAGCTCTAACCTGCACGCGTGCTGGGAATGCTCGGTGTGCCCTCGCCTCGTCCCCGGTGAGATGCAATACTGCCCGTCAATCGGGGGAACAGGGGAACAGGCAATGATCGTTGGGCTGCATCATGTGTCGATTTCGGTGTCGGATCTCGACCGCGCTCTCGACTTTTATCGTGACGTGCTTGGCTTCGAGGAAGTGCAGCGATCCGTGTTTTCCGGCGATGCGCCGCTTGCGGATCGTGCGATCGGGCTCGACGGCGTGGATGCACGCATGGCGATGTTGAAAGCACCAAATGCTTTCCTCGAGATCTGGGAGTACCACCATCCGTCCCCAGAAGACCGCCGGTCGCGCCCTTGTGATCATGGTTACGCGCATATCGCGTTGCAGGTTCGGGGAATGGCGGAGGAGTATCAACGGCTGGTTGAGGCGGGCATGACGTTCGTCGGCCCGCCGGTGGATTTCGGCCGTTCCGCCGCGATCTACGGTCGCGACCCGTTCGGCAACGTCATTGAGCTCTATGAGATTCGCGACCCGGCCATTGCACAGCTGCCGAGCAGCGCGGGCTAGGACGGAATCACGACCGTTGCCCGACCAATCAGGGGGCGGTCGCCGTCGGGGCGTTCGAGCCAGATGTCGCAGTCTGCAAGACGTTCGCCATCGGCTTCGCGCACGGCGGTGACGCTGCCCATGGCCATGATGTCATCGCCGTCCAGAACGACCTTCGGAAAGGTCATGTAAATCCGCCGTATGGATGTTGGGCCGACCCACGCGTGCAGCATGTTGATCATGTAGCTCAATCCAAGCGGTCCCTGATTGATCGTGCGCTCGCCGTACCCGAGCTTGGCGACCACGCGCCGATCCCAGTGCACGGGATTGGGATCGCGCAGAATGGCAGCCATGGTCTGCATTCGGCTCGCAAGAACGCTTGGCATGTGCCAGGAGGGAATCTGATCTCCGGGTTGCACGTTCATCGCAGGTTCCTTCGGTAGTGCCAGGTGATGGTGGTGCGGGCCGCATGCCTGCCATCGGGTTGGTGCAGGTCGAACTGGAACTGAATCCGGTCGTACACGCGCTTGTCCGTGGCTACCCGATCGGCCTCGGTGA
Source organism: Gammaproteobacteria bacterium (assembly GCA_003476445.1). Classification (GTDB taxonomy): domain Bacteria; phylum Pseudomonadota; class Gammaproteobacteria; order Pseudomonadales; family Azotimanducaceae; genus UBA7803. Next base: position 3,135 of record DMUF01000136.1, read on the forward strand.
TGCGTCCGGTGACATGGTAAGGCAGATCTTCCTCCAGCGGCCGCAGCAGCTCCCAGTCGTAGCTCTCGATGCCGATGGAGAAGTCCGACTCCGCCTGCCCGAGAGCGAACATCTCGGCGATGCTCGTTCGCGCGCCCAGAATCGGGACATGAAACAGGGCAACGGGGTGCGCTAATGCCGCCGGCAGTGGGTCCGCGCCGGTGCAGGCGGTCAGCAGGAAGTTCTCCCAGTGGGCAATCGTGTAGGTGCCGCCGGGGAACTCGTGCCCCACAAGCGCACGAATGGCGTCCACATCGGGAAGAGGGGTTCCGGTCACGTTGCACACTCCTCGCTGTCGCGTTAGCGCCGCAGAATGCAACCTGGCTCGAGATTCTGCAAACACCGCGGCAGTGCGCCAGACCGCCAGTTTCTGTCCCGCGAGCGGCGATCGCGCGGGCACTTTCCCACGCTGACATCTTTGTTAGACTGCGTGCGCCTGGTGGAGTAAAGCACCTGATGGAATCCGGACAAAAGAGGGTGGCCGCAGCCGCGCTGAACAGTGCGATAGACGATCTGGGGCGGGCGTCGGATCTTGCCGCAGCAGCGGCTGCACTGCGCGCAGTCGGCGCGGTCATCGGCGATCTGATGCCGGCTGTGGTTGAGGATTTCTCGTCGGAGCGGCTGCTCACCATGGAGGATGGTCGCCTGTTGGCGACAGCCCTCGGGTGGGAGGAGACGCTGCCGCGCATCTGGACCGAGCAAAAGCTGCATCTACTACCTGCCATCAGCGCGCTCTGTCGGGCGAGTACGCGTCCATTCGTCTGGAACGCCGAGGATGCGTTGCGCATGCTGCCGGCAAGCCGCTCCCGGCAAAACGTCGACTGCCCGTTCACGCCGTCTCACGGCATACACGGTGGGATCACCGTGCCGGTACATCTTCCGTTCGCCCGCACGGGTTCCGTGAACTGGATGGCGCAGACGCCGGATTTTGATCTGGACGCGCTGCTGGTGGAGTTTGGCAGCACGCTGCGACTCGCGTCTTATCTCTTCATGGATGTGGTCTACGCCTCGCGTGGGGCGCGTAACCCGGCGCCTCAATCGGGATCGAGCCTCAACGAGCGTGAGCTTGAATGTCTCTCCTGGGCGGGGCTTGGGCGCACCGATATCGAAATCGGAGCACTCATTCATCGTTCTCCCGCGACTGCCCGCTTTCATATCGATAACGCCATAGGAAAGCTTGGCGCGCGCAATCGCACCCAGGCGGTGGCTATCGCGTCACAGCTCGGTCTCATTACGCAGCCGGATGGGGAACACGAGGCGGTCCAGAACTCGCAGATTCGCTAGTGGTCGTCGTCCTCAGGCGACGCACACTAGAGGTCGACGCTGACCGAAAGCCTGTTGCCTGCGTACAATCATGCGCGCAGGCGGGGACGCCATTGCCACCCGCTTCACCTGGCAGCACAGCGGGCGGGGGCGGTTGCAGGTCCGCGTACACCGCTTCAACATCATGTTCCGAGCTGAGTGGGGGGTATTACCATGGCTCACACGACTGATCACGAAATCGTTTCGATCTATCCGTTTACCGATGCCGAGGTCGATCAGATGCTGACGCACGCAGGGGAGTGCGTGCTTATGTGGGCGACAAAGGACGGCTGGCCGGTCGGTGTGACCCACGCTTACTTCTGGCGTGATGGCAAGATCTGGATCACCTTCGCTTCCCATCGTCATCGGGCAGCCGCCATCCGCAGGGACAACCGGGTATCAGTCAATATCAGCTCGGTGTCGTACCGACCGGATGCGCCTGCCGACCTGCCGCACGGGGCGATCACATTCAAGGGCCATGCCGAATTCTTCGACGATGCGGCGACCAAGGCGTGGTTCTACCCGGCGCTGGCAAAGAAGGTGAATCCCACGAGTGCAGAGGGCGAAGCCTTCTTCAACAACTTGCTGGATTCGCCGCTGCGTACCATTCTTGCAGTCACGCCCGAGAAGCGCATCATGTACAACTCTGCGCTGGCAGGCCGGCACATGGCGGGTACGGTCAGCGAAGAAGAACTCGGCAGCCGCCTTGAGAGCGATCTGGTGCGGATGAACCGTGAGCGGGAGCGGCGCGGGCTCGATACCCGCTGAGTTCATGGGCAAAGCAGTACAACCTGAGATGTGGTGACAAGATGGACCATTCGATGTTTGCGAACCGCCTAGCGCGGGTTGAGGGAATGCGTGCGGAGATCGAAACCGGGGCCGAGGAAGCCCAGCGCATTCGCAGGCTGCCGGATAATCTCGTAAACAGTCTCGTTGATGCCGGCTTCTTCCGTTTCACATTGCCGGCGGCGCTCGGCGGCGAGGATGCAACTTCGACGCAGACCATTGCGGTGCTTGAAGCAATTGCCGCCATTGATGCTTCCACGGCGTGGAACGTCATGTTGGGCTCCGAGATCAATGCCATGGCCGCGGGCGGCATGGACCCGCAGCTCGCCCACGAGGTCTATCTGATGGACCCCAAGGTCATCATGTGCGGCGGCGGTGGCCCGGGTAGCCAGCCGACGCGCGCAGAGCGTCAGAAGGATGGCAGCGTGCGCGTCTGGGGCCAGACCACGTTCATCAGCGGTTGCCACAATGCGCGCTACTGCTTCATGGGTGCGCCGCTGTTCAAGGATGGGCAGCCAGAGCTGGGCGCCAACGGGCTGCCCATCTACAAGATGTGGTTCCTGCACCGCGACCAGTGGGAAATCGTGGATACGTGGGATGTCGCGGGTCTGCGCGGCTCCGGTAGCAATGATGTCCGCGCAGAGGGCGGGTTGGTCCCCGAGAAATACGTGGGCGTCGATCTCATGACCATCCCGGCTCATTATGACAACCCCGTGTTTCGTATGCCGGTTCCGCTGCGCCTGGCCTACAACAAGGTGGCGGTTGCGCTTGGTGTTGCCCGCGGTGCGCTTGACGCGTTCCGAGACCTTGCGGAAAACAAGGTGCCCATGCTGTCGACCGCGACGCTGCGAAATCGTCCGATCGCGCAGTACCGCATGGGTGAGTGCATGGCTCAGTATCGCGCGATGCGTGCCTATGTCATGGACGCCATGCGCGATGTTGAGGAAGAGCTTGAGGCAGGCGCGGAGCTACCAAGCGCGGCAACGACGCAGGCAGCGCGTCTGGCCTGCGTCCACGCGAGCAACGAATGTATGAAGGTGGTCGACACCCTGCACAATACGGCGGGTGTCTCCGGCATGCGCATGTATTCGCCGCTGGAGCGCAAGCTGCGTGATGCTCATGGCTGTGCAACGCACCGCTGGGTCTCGCATCCCCTGTACCAGGATCTGGGCGGGATTCTGCTCGGCCTAGATCCGTCCCCGGAGTTTGCCGGCGGGCTCGGGTCGCCAACCCCCCGGTAAGCTCAACCGGTCAGAAACAGAAAACCCGGCTTAAAGCCGGGTTTTTTG
>DMUF01000191.1 GCA_003476445.1 Gammaproteobacteria bacterium
CCGAACCAGACGCGAGTGGGATAGTTCCAGTTGGCATTCATTGGGGTCGTCTACCTGGCAGCCGTTGTCATCAGTAGCGTTCGAAGCCGCGCGCGAGTTCCCAGTCGGTGATGCGCCGGTCGTACTCGGACTGCTCCCAGCGCGCCGTGTGCACGTAGTGATCCACCACGTCATCACCGAGCGCCGACCGCAGCATGACGGAACGGTCGAGGCTCGCGGCAGCATCCCGCAGCGTTTTGGGAATCTCTGGCTGCTCGGCTGCAACGTAGGCGTCGCCACTGAATGCGGGTGGGAGCTCCAGATTTTCTTCGATGCCCGCAAGACCCGCCGCCAGCAGTCCGGCAAAGGCGAGGTAGGGGTTCAGGTCCGCGCCGCCAATACGGCACTCGCTGCGCACGGCGCGCGTATGGGCACCGCACAACCGAAACCCGGCAGTTCGGTTGTCGTCAGACCAGACAATGCGCGTGGGCGCAAAGGTGCCGGTCTGCTGAAAGCGCTTGTAGGAGTTGATGTAGGGCGCTAGAAACCACGTGATATCTGCAGCGTACTTGAGCTGGCCGGCCATGAAACTGGCCATGAGCGAACTCATCCCAAGCGGCTGGTTCGGATCGTGAAACAGGCTCTTGCGACCGTTGCGATCCCAGAGCGATGCATGCACGTGGCACGATGAACCCGCCTGATCGTAGCGCCACTTCGCCATGAAGGTGACCGCGCGTCCCATGCCGACGGCAATGTGTTTTACCGCGTCCTTCATTACGACATGGCGATCAGCCATGGTCAGAGCGTCCGCATAGCGCACGTTGAGCTCTTGCTGGCCCGGACCCCATTCGCCCTTGGTGCTTTCCACGGGAATGCCAGCGTCATGCAGCTGATTGCGCACCGTGCGCAGGAAGTCCTCTTCTTTGCCGGTCGAGAGCAGATAGTAGTCTTCGATGAACGGGTTCGCGGTGCGCAGTCCGTCCCAGTGCTTGTCACGAGCGCTCTCGTAGCTTTCGCGAAAGAGGTAGAACTCGAGCTCTGATGCAAAAAACGCCTGCATGCGCTTGCTGGCCACCCGGGCGAGCTGGCGTTTCAGGATGGCGCGCGGGCTGTGCGGCAGATCGGCGCCGTGATGATCCTGCACGTCGGCCAGGACGAGCGCGGTTTTCTCGAACCACGGCGTGAGACGCAGGGTGGAGAGATCGGGTTTGAGCACGAAGTCGCCGTAACCCTTGTTCCAGTTGGCTGCCTTGTAGCCGGGCACTGGTTCCATGTCGATATCGTTGGCCAGCAGGTAGTTGCAGGCGTGGGTCTCTTCCCACGCGCTGTCGACGAAGTGCCGGGCATGGAAGCGCTTGCCGAGCAGGCGTCCAAACTGATCGGCGAATCCGATGACTACGGTGTCGACGGCACCGCTCGCAACCTGCTGGCGCAGGCTTTCGAGCGAGAGCAAACCATCAGGGAGCGAGTCCTTGCGCGGGGTTCGAGTCGTCATGAATGGAGCTTCCTGGCAGCGTCATGTTCGAGCGCGAATGTTTCTTCTGGCGATAGCACCAGGCGGTGGCGTCCGATTAGTGCGAAATAGGCGATACAGATGCCAAACCATATGCTCACGCCGATCACACCCTGACGGTAGGTCGGATCGCTCAGCTGAAACCAGAGCGTGGTGAGACCAATCACGATGGTGAGCATCGGGCCGACATAACCGAGCGGGCTTCGGAACGGGCGAGGCAGGTCAGGCAGACGCCGGCGCAGCACGATGAAGGCGATCGACTGCATGATGTAGGAAAACATGGCGGCGAACACGGCCATGTTGAGCAGCGTCCCGCCAATCACGGCGGCGCCCGCTTCGGCGCCGAGCAGCGTCCAGAGCGTCAGCATCACGGTTAGCGCGAGCAGCGCGCCCGCGATCATTGCAACATGGGGTGTCTGGCGTTGTCCCAGCGTGAGAGAGAGAACGGTTGGAAAATAGCCGGCGCGCGACAGGGAAAAGATCTGTCGCCCCTTGGCGAAGATGATCGCGTGAAAGGATGCAATCAGCCCGACGACGGCGATGAGCGCAAGCAGCCGGGCAATGGTATCGCCGTGAATGGTGCGCCAGGCGTCGAGCAGCGGTTCGCCTGAGCTCGCAAGCGCAAAGGTGCCCACACCGGACACCGCGGGATTCAGCCACAGAATCATGAACGCCGACACAGTCAGCGTGGCCATCGCGCCCAGAATGCCCACGGGCATGTCGGACTGGGGCGCGCGGCTCTCCTCCGCCGCAAGCGGCAGTTGTTCGATCCCGAGGAAGAGCCACACCGCGAAGGGCAGCGCGGCGAACACGCCGTGCAGGCCCGAAGGCAGAAATGGCCCATGGCCCTCGGCAAGCTCGATGCCGCCGGGTCCCACGTTCAGCGCCCAGCGGGAGAAATCGATGTGCGGCAACGCGCTGACCCAGAACGCCACCAGGCAGGTGAGGGCGAGAAGCGTTGCCACGACGGTCAGGCGAAAGGTCAGCTCGACGCCGATCGCATTCAGACCTACGAAAACAACGTAACCGGCGATCCACCAGAGCGGCTGCCACGCGTCCGGCGTGCCGAAGATGCTGGTCAGATAGGTGCCGATGAAGAAGACGATTACACCGGGGACGAGCACGAACTCCACGTTTTCCGCGAGGCCGGTCAGAAAACCGCCCCAAGGACCCAGGGCGGTGCGTGCGAACGAATAAGCGCCACCGGTGTGCGGCAGCGCAGGGGACATTTCGGCAATGGAGAATGTAAGCCCGAGATACATGATCGCGATCAGGACGGTGGCGATGAACATGCCGCCCCAGCCGCTTTCGATGAGTCCGATGTTCCAGCCCGAGAAATGGCCGGAGATGACGGCGCCGACGCCAAGCGCCCAGAGCGACCAAACCCCCGCATGACGACGCAGGCGCCGTTTCGCGAAGTAGCTGCTGTCTGGTTCGGTGTAGGTGACGCCTGGCGGGCGTCGTTCAGCAGTGCTCACAAGCGCTTCCCCTCGTTCAGTCTGGAGAGCCTAGCAGTGCGTAAGCGCTTGCGATATCGCGCGCCCCGTTCTCATTTATCCGATTTGGCGCACGGCGCCCGCATTTGGCACACTTACGGATTATTCTCGGGCGGTGGAAAGCATGGTCGCTATTACGCTTCCGGACGGTGCGGTACGGCAATTTGATGGTCCAGTCAGTGGCCTCGACGTCGCATCCGCGATATCGAAGTCCCTCGCCCGCGCGGCACTCGCCGTGCGCGTCGACGGTCAGTTAAAGGATGTCTATCTGCCGATCGAGCAGGACGCGAAGCTCGAGATCATCACGCGCGACACGCCGGACGGTCTTGATCTCTTGCGACACGACGCGGCGCACGTGCTCGCAGAGGCGGTTAAGGAACTCTTTCCCGAAACGCAGGTGACTATCGGTCCGACCATCGAGAACGGGTTCTTCTACGACTTTTCCCGCGCGGAACCGTTCACGCCTGACGACCTCGGCCGGATCGAGGCGCGCATGCGCGAAATCGTGAAGCGTGACGAACCCATTCGTCGCGAGGTTTGGGCGCGCAATGATGCGGTAGCCTTTTTCAAGGAGATCGGCGAGCACTACAAGGCGGAGATCATCGCGGGTATTCCCGCCCATGAAGAAGTGGGTCTCTATCGTCAGGGGCAGTTCATCGACCTGTGCCGCGGTCCGCACCTGCCGTCGACCGGGCGGCTGGGCACTGCGTTCAAGCTCATGTCACTCGCGGGCGCTTATTGGCGCGGCGACTCGCGCAACGAGATGCTGCAGCGCATCTATGGCACCGCGTGGGCGACTCAGGATGAGCTCGATGCCCATCTGAAGCGACTCGAGGAAGCGGAGCGTCGCGATCATCGCCGCCTCGGTCGCGAAATGGATCTCTTCCACATGCAGGAAGAAGGCCCGGGCGCCGTGTTCTGGCACCCGAAGGGCTGGACTCTGTTCCAGACCATGATCAGCTACATGCGTGAGAAGCAGCATCGAGCGGGCTATCAGGAAGTGAATACGCCTGAGATCCTCGATCACTCGCTCTGGCTCAAGTCCGGTCATGCAGAGAAGTTCGGCGAGAACATGTATCTCACGCAGACGCCTGACGAGCGCGTGTACGCGATCAAGCCCATGAACTGTCCGGGACATATTCAGGTGTTCCGGCAAGGCATTCGCAGCTATCGCGATCTTCCGTTCTACCTTGCGGAGTTCGGCAAGGTGCACCGCTATGAACCTTCCGGTGCGCTGCACGGAATCATGCGGGTGCGCGCCTTCACTCAGGACGACGCGCACATCTTCTGCACCGAGGAGCAGATCACGGCCGAGTGCGTGAAAGCCTCGCGCCTCATCTACGAGATCTACCGCGACTTCGGTTTCGAACAGATCGACATCAAGTTCTCCGACCGACCGGAAAAGCGCGTTGGCAGCGATGAAGTCTGGGACCATGCGGAAGCAGCGCTCAGAACCGCGCTCACCGAGCTGGGTGTGGCATGGACGCTGAACCCGGGCGAGGGCGCGTTCTACGGGCCGAAGCTCGAGTTCACCCTCCGTGATGCCATCGGCCGCCACTGGCAGTGCGGAACCGTGCAGGTCGACCTCAATATGCCCGAGCGACTCGGTGCCACGTATGTCGATGCAGATGGCTCGCGCAAGCACCCGGTGATGATCCACCGCGCGATGTTCGGTTCGCTCGAGCGTTTCTGCGGCATCCTGATCGAGCACCATGCCGGGCACTTTCCGCTCTGGCTCGCGCCCCTGCAGATCGTGGTCGCGACGATCACGAATGATGCAGACGACTACGCGCACGCGGTCGCGGCAGCGGCGCGCAGCGCCGGCCTTCGGGTCGAGCTCGATCTGCGCAACGAAAAGATCTCCTACAAGGTGCGCGAACACAGCGTGACCAAGGTGCCCGTACTTCTGGTTGTCGGTCGCCGCGAAGCAGAGGAACGCACGGTGGCCGTGCGGCGTTTGGGTGGCAGTGCCCAGACGGTGCTCGGCCTCGACGCTGCTCTGGCGGAGCTCGTGGAGGAAGCACGCTCGCCGCTTGGCGTGACCGGCGCGGCGTGATGGCGACGCTCGAAGCGCTCACGTTCGATAATCATTTCACGCGCAGCCTGCCGGCGGATCCGGAGTCAGGATCGCGCCGGCGCCAGGTACAGGGCGCGATCTTTTCCCGCGTGCTTCCCACCGCGGTGCGGGAACCCGCTCTGCTTGCGGCCGCGGAGGGTGTAGCTGCGCTCATCGGTCTTGACCCGGGCGAGATTCGCCGCCCGGAATTCGCAGCCGTCTTTACCGGGAACACGGTTCTTCCCGGCATGGATCCCCACGCCACCTGTTATGGCGGTCATCAGTTCGGCAACTGGGCCTATCAGCTCGGTGACGGTCGTGCGATCAATCTCGGTGAAGTGGTTTCGCCCGCCGCTGGGCGATTCATGCTGCAGTTGAAAGGCGCGGGCCCGACCCCGTACTCCCGAACCGCGGACGGGTTGGCGGTGCTGCGCTCCTCGGTGCGTGAGTTTCTCTGCAGCGAGGCGATGCATCACCTGGGCGTGCCAACGACGCGCGCGCTGTCACTCAGCACCACCGGCGAGTCGGTGATGCGTGACATGCTGTACGACGGGCACCCGGCGCTCGAGCAAGGCGCAGTGGTATGCCGCGTCGCGCCCTCGTTTCTGCGCTTCGGGCACTTCGAGATTCTGGCCGCCCGGCGTGAAGTGGCGCTGCTCGAGCAGCTGGTGCGCTACCTGCTCGAGACGCAGTACCCGGAACTGCATGCGCGTTACCCCAATGGCGGCGCCGACGCCTGCGTCGCGCTCTTTGCTGAAGTGACGGAACGCACGGCGTTTCTCATGGCCGAATGGATGCGCGTTGGCTTTGTCCACGGTGTGATGAACACCGACAACATGTCGATGCTCGGCTTGACCATCGATTACGGTCCGTATGGCTGGCTGGAAAATGTCGATCCGGACTGGACGCCGAACACCACCGACGGCGAGGGTCGCCGCTACCGTTATGGCAACCAACCCGGTATCGCGCACTGGAA
>DMUF01000235.1:0-250 GCA_003476445.1 Gammaproteobacteria bacterium
GTGGACGCCATTGCATTTCGTCAGGCCCCGCTACCCGACGCGCGATCAGTGGCGATCGTCTATCGCCCGGAGGAAAACGATTTCGGTGATCCGCCAACGCTGCAGCTCGTAGTGGAGCATCTCCGGGTTCTGGCATAACATGCCGCGTTTTTCACGGCGGCATACGACATGGCAGAGATCACCACCATTCGCGAGCGCATCCGCGACCTGAGAAGCCGCGACGAAACGCTCCGGGGGTATCTTTGACTAC
>DMUF01000235.1:541-2085 GCA_003476445.1 Gammaproteobacteria bacterium
CTCCGGGGGTATCTTTGACTACGTTGACAAGGCGCACCGTCTGGAGGAAGTCGAGCTCGAACTGGCGGAAAGCGCCGTCTGGGAGAACCCCGATCGCGCGCGGGAACTGAACAAGGAACGCGCGTCTCTCGAAAGCGTGGTACGCGGACTCGCGTCGCTCAGCACCTCCATTGCCGATATCGATGAGCTTGCCGAGCTTGCGGCCGCTGATGATGATCGTGCCGCGCTCGACGATGTGGAGCACGAGCTCGATCGCCTGAACGGCGTGCTGGCCGTGCTCGAGTTCCGGCGTATGTTCCAGGGCGAGACCGATCCCTCCAATGCCTATGTCGAGATCCAGGCGGGATCCGGCGGCACCGAGGCGCAGGATTGGGCGGAGATGCTCCTGCGCATGTATCTCAAGTGGGCCGAGCGGCGCGGGTTCAAGGCTGAGATCACCGAGCTTTCCGAAGGCGAGATCGCAGGGATCAAGAGTGCGACCGTGCAGGTCAACGGTGATTACGCGTTCGGCTGGCTCAAGACCGAAACCGGCGTGCACCGGCTGGTGCGTAAGTCGCCCTTTGACGCGGGCAACCGGCGCCACACGTCTTTCGCTTCGGTCTTTGTCTCGCCCGAAATCGACGACGACATCGAGATTGAAATCAATCCCGCGGACGTTCGCACCGATACCTACCGTGCGAGTGGTGCGGGCGGTCAGCACGTCAACCGGACTGACTCCGCCGTGCGCCTCACGCACTTGCCCACGAACACGGTGGTGCAATGTCAGAGTGAGCGGTCCCAGCACAAGAACCGCGACAAGGCCTGGAAGCAGCTGCGCGCCAAACTCTATGAGCTCGCGTTTCGGCAGCGGCGCGCGGAGCAGCAACTCATCGAAGAGTCAAAAGCTGACATCGGGTGGGGCAGTCAGATCCGCTCCTACGTACTCGATCAAAGCAGAATCAAGGATCTGCGGACCAGCGTCGAGCGTAGCGACACAGGCAAGGTGCTCGACGGCGATCTCGATGAGTTCATCGAAGCAAGTCTGAAAGCAGGTCTTTGATCGTCCCACGCCGCGATCGCTCTTTCGGTAGGCGCGGCGGCTGAGCGAGGAAGCATGGCATGAGCGAAGAACAAACAAACGCACCGGGCGGCGACGCGGCACCGCACGCGGCTCACGACGGTGACCTGGTCGGGGTCCGGCGTGAGAAGCTTGCGCGCTGGCGCGCGAGTGGCAGTGCCTACCGCAACGACTTCCGGCGCGAAGCCCTGGCGGCGGAGCTGCATGAGCGCTGTGCCGAGCTCGACAAGGCAGCGCTCGAGACCGCCGCGATCGCGACCGTGGTCGCCGGGCGCGTCATGCTGCGTCGGGTGATGGGCAAGGCGAGCTTCGTCACGCTGCAGGATGTCTCCGGTCAGATTCAGGTTTACCTGCGCAGCGAAGACGTGGGGGCAGAAGCGTATGCCGAGTTTCAGTCGCTCTGGGATATTGGCGACATTGTCGGTGTGCGTGGCGTGCTCATGCGTACCAACAAGGGCGAACTCTCGGTGCAGGCGCAGACCATCGA
>DMUF01000235.1:2441-4518 GCA_003476445.1 Gammaproteobacteria bacterium
GTGAAGTATCGCCAGCGCTACCTCGACCTGATCATGAATCCGCAGTCGCGCAAGGTGTTCGAGACCCGGTCTCGAGTCATTGCAGCGATCCGCCAGTTCTTCATCGATCGCGATTTCCTCGAAGTGGAAACGCCGATGATGCACGTCATTCCCGGTGGTGCTTCCGCACGTCCCTTTGTTACCCATCACAACGCGCTCGATCTTGAGCTCTATCTGCGGGTTGCCCCGGAGCTCTTTCTCAAGCGGCTCACGGTCGGCGGCTTCGAGCGCGTGTTTGAGATCAACCGCAATTTCCGCAATGAGGGGCTTTCCACGCGCCACAATCCCGAGTTCACGATGCTCGAGTTCTATTGGGCGTATGCGGATTATCGGGATCTTATGGATCTGACCGAAGTGCTTCTGGCCGATCTCGCTCGGCGCGTGGTTGGCAGCGAGCGATTGCCCTGTCAGGGTCAGGTGCTCGACTTCGGTCGCCCGCCGGATCGTCTCACCATGGCGGAGGCGGTCGCGCGCGCGCTGCACCTCACGCCGCAGCAGGTCGAGGACCCGCAGCGGCTGCGCGATCGGCTGCTCGCGACGGGCATCACCGCGCAGGACGAGTGGGGCATTGGTCGGCTGCAGATGGAGCTCTTTGATGCCGAGGTCGAGCAGCAGCTCGTGCAGCCGACCTTCATCACCCACTATCCCGCAGAAGTGTCACCGCTTTCGCGGCGCAACGATCTCAATCCTGACCTCGCGGACCGATTTGAACTCTTTGCGATGGGTCGTGAGATTGCGAACGGCTTCTCCGAGTTGAACGATCCCGATGATCAGGCGGAGCGCTTCCGCCATCAGGCGGCCCTCAAGAGCGATGGCGATCTCGAGGCCATGCATTACGACGCGGACTACATCACGGCGCTCGAGTACGGCCTGCCACCCACGGCGGGAGAGGGGATTGGCATCGATCGGCTGCTCATGCTGCTGACGGATTCAGCGTCTATCCGCGACGTGCTGCTGTTCCCGCTCATGCGCCCACGGGATGCCTGAGCGCGCCATTCGTCTCGAGGCGAGCTGGCTTGCCGCATTGGCAGACCAGTTCGACGACCCGTACATGGGCGCGCTGCGCGAGTTTCTCGCGGGTGCAAGGCGCTCTGGGCGGGTGATCTATCCGCCCGGTGACCGGATCTTTGCCGCGCTGGATCTGTGCCCCTTGCCGGCGGTCAAGGTGGTCATCATCGGTCAGGATCCCTATCACGGACCTGGTCAGGCACACGGGCTTGCGTTCTCGGTGCCGGCGGGCGTGCCGCAACCGCCATCGCTCGTGAATATCTGCCGCGAGATCAACGACGATCTTGGGCGCCCCGGTCTGCGCGTCGATCCGGCGCGTGGGTGTCTTGAATCCTGGGCGCGACAGGGGGTGCTGCTGCTCAATGCCGTGCTCACGGTGGAGGCGGGTCAACCCGCTTCGCATCAGAACCGGGGCTGGGAACGGTTCACCGATCGCATCGTGACCGTCCTGAACGAACAGCGCGAACATCTCGTGTTTCTGCTCTGGGGTTCCTATGCCCAGCGCAAGGGTGCCATCGTCGATCGCACGCGACATGAGGTGCTGACCGCACCGCATCCCTCGCCTCTGTCTGCGCACCGCGGGTTCTTTGGCTGCCGCCACTTTTCGGCCGCAAATACGTATCTCGAAGCGCACGGCGAGCGACCCATCGACTGGTTCCAGATTTCCTGAGCCGCGATCGTTCGCGCTCACCGGACCGCATCGTCGCGAGCCGCCGGGGCACGGCTGTGTTAACGGTCCACACGCTTCTGAGGAAGGCCGCTTTGTGTCAGTATCGGCGCCTTCATGCGAGCTGGAGACCTCCGCGATGATTCAGTCCCCCACCGAGAAGCTGCGCGTCGAGCAGCGTGGCAACACGGTTATCGTCACCATCGTGAACCCCCCGGCAAATACCTGGGATGAAGAGAGCCTTGCTGGCCTCGCAACCCTGATCGCCGATCTCAATACCCGCGCTGACGTGTATGCACTGGTCATGACGGGGAATGGCCCCAAATTCTTTTCTGCAGGTGCCGACCTCAACCTGTTCGCATC
>DMUF01000235.1:4893-11951 GCA_003476445.1 Gammaproteobacteria bacterium
CGCGGTGTGAGCGTTGCGGCGATCAATGGCTACGCGATGGGCGGTGGTCTGGAGTGTGCGCTTGCTTGTGACATTCGCATTGCCGAGGCGCACGCCCAGATGGCGTTGCCGGAGGCGACGGTCGGTCTGCTGCCCTGCGGTGGTGGCACGCAGAACCTCGCGTGGACCGTGGGTGAGGGTTGGGCCAAGCGGATGATTCTCTGCGGCGAGCGCGTGGATGCAACCACCGCCGCCCGGATCGGTCTGGTCGAAGAAGTCGTCGAACAGGGTCAGGCGCTCGAGCGCGCGCTCGCGCTGACCGCACAGGTCGGCAAGCAGAGCCCGCCGGCGGTCACTGCCTGCAAAGAGCTCATTCAGTCCGCGCGTCACGGCAACATTGCAGCCGCCTACACCGCCGAGCGGGAATCGTTCGTGAAGCTCTTTGATACGCGCGATCAGCGAGAGGGTGTGAATGCCTTCCTCGAGAAGCGCAGTCCGCAGTGGGTGAACGGTTGACGGGGGCAGCATGAGCGAAACAAGCGCACCGATGAGCGAGCCCATCAACGCGGCAGATGCCGTGGTGGTGCTCTACGAGCACGCCACCGTCTCCGGGCACGTGCTGGCGGAAGCGCGGCTCAACGTCGAGTCCACCCTGAACTCGCTGAGCCTCGAAATGATCGATCTGCTTGCGCCGGCGCTTACGCGCTGGGCAGACGATACCCGGGTGGTCGCGGTGCTGATCACCGGAACCGGGGAACGCGCGTTCAGCGCGGGTGGCGATATTCAGGCGCTGTATCGCGCCATGGTGCGGAACCACGAAGCCAATGCCGTCGTCGATGATTACCCGTATGCGTTCTTTGAGCGCGAGTACCGGCTGGATCACCAGCTGCACAGCTACGCAAAGCCGGTGGTGGCGCTGGGTCACGGCATCGTCATGGGCGGGGGGCTGGGGGTCTTCGGCGGCGCATCGCTGCGGGTCGTGACGGAGAAATCGCGTATCGCGTTGCCCGAGGTGACCATCGGCCTCTTCCCGGATGCGGGTGCGACCTTGTTTCTAGGTCGCATGCCCGCCCATGTGGCGACCTTCATGGCGATGACCGGCGCGAGTCTGAATGGGGCCGATGCCGTCAGCGTCGGCCTTGCGACGCACAGCGTCGCGGCAGCTGAACGTGGTGCGGTGCGCACGGCACTGATCGCCGCCGACTGGTCGCGCGCGGATGCGCGCAAGGTTGCTCAGGATGTGCTGGCCGCTCTGCCGCCGGCGCCTCTGCCCGCGCGCCAGATCGATGTTCTGCCTACCAGCCTGAATCCGTCGGGCTCTGCCGCCGAGGTGGCGGCGCGAGTCGCCGCGCTGGCAGGGCTTAACAGCTGGGTGGACAACGCCATTGCCACCATGCAGCGCGGTTGCCCGGTGTCGGTCGGAATCGTAGCCGAGCAGCTGAAGCGTGCGCCGGGCCTTGCGCCTGCGGATGCCTTCCGCATGGAGATGATCATTGGCACTCACTGCGCCAACAACCGTGATTTTGCGGAGGGCGTTCGTGCCCTGCTGATCGACAAGGACAATGCGCCACGCTGGAGCTACTCCGGCGTCGATGTCCTGCCTGCGGCCACTGTTGCTGCGCACTTCACCGCGCCGTGGCCGAATAACCCCCTGGCTGATCTGGAGGATCGTCCATGAGCCTTTCCGTTGGTTTTGTTGGCCTTGGCAACATGGGTGCGCCGATGGCGCGCAATCTGGTCAAGGCGGGATTCGAAGTCGCGGTGTTCGATCTCGTTCCGGCGCTCATGGCGAGTGTCGAGGGCGCGCGCGCGGCGGCCAGTGCGGTCGATTGTGCGCGTGGTGTCGATGTCTTTGTCACCATGCTGCCGGCGGGTCGTCACGTTGAGGGGCTGTATCTCGGCGACGACGGCGTGCTGGCCAACGCACGTCCGGGTACGTTGCTGGTTGATTGCAGCACGATCGATCCCGGCACAGCCCGCAAGGTCGCATCCGCTGCGACCGAGCGCGGATTCACCATGCTGGACGCTCCCGTTTCCGGCGGAGTGGGCGGTGCGCAAGCGGGCACTCTCACCTTTATCGTGGGCGGCACCAGCGCAGGACTCGAGCGCGCGCGTCCGTTACTTTCCGCCATGGGACGCAACATATTCCATGCGGGCGAGAACGGTGCCGGACAGATCGCGAAGGTCTGCAACAACATGCTGCTCGCGATTCTCATGACCGGCACGGCAGAGGCGCTCGCGCTAGGCGTGCGCAACGGGCTGGATCCGGCCGCGCTCTCTGCCGTCATGCAGCAGTCGTCCGGCGGCAACTGGGCGCTCAACGTGTACAACCCGTGGCCGGGTGTCATGGCCGAAGCGCCCGCATCCCGCGGGTACAGCGGCGGGTTCATGGTGGATCTGATGTTGAAGGACCTCGGGCTTGCGCTGGAGACCGCGGAGCAATCAGGTGGATCAACCCCGATGGGTTCTCTTGCGCGCAACCTGTACCGACTGCATCAACAGAATAACGCAGCGGGCAAGCTCGATTTCTCGAGCATCCAGACGTTTTACCGACCCGAGCTCAAGGACTGATCGACCTGATCACGCGCTGCCGGTGACGGTGGCGCCAGACGTTTGCAGCGGAAACGCCGTCTCCTCTTGCAGCACCGCAAGCGCTGCTCCTGCTCGTGGCGTAGACGCTGCGGCGAGCGTGTCTCCATGTGGCAACGTGCACGCCATGACCACCTGGCCGCGCACGCGCGCGCTGCCATCGACCAGTTCGCTGCCCGGCGCTGGCTCCGTCTCACCCTGCCACGTAACTCGTGAGAGATGCCGCTTCACCTGACCGCGGTGCTGCGCGCGGGCGACCACTTCCTGACCGAGATAGCAGCCCTTGGCGAAACTCACGGCACCGAGTCGTGGCAGGTCGAGCATCTGTGGCAAAAATGTATCTCGTGTTGCGTCGGTCACGAGCGCGATGCCATCCGCGATCATGGCGGCATCCCAGACCGCCCGCGCTATCGACGGGTGCTGCGATGTGATGGTCGTGGCTGCCGTCACGCTGTCACACAGGACCAGCTGGCGGCGTTCGTCACAACGCAGGGCGCCGGCAATCGGTGGCAGATCCAACGCGCCAAAAATGAGCGTTTGCGACGTGCGGTCAGAAAGCTTTGTCTTCGAAAACCGCAGGTAGAGCGTCAGCAGGCCCGCGAGCGCGCCGCTCAGCGACGCGTGATGAATGAGGTTCACGCCAGGCGCGGGCGCGTATGCCCAGCCGTTTACGACGACGCGACCCTTCAGGTTGCAGAGCGCGGTTGGCTTGAGCGTCTCGGGTTCGAGCGCGTGGGCATCGCTCGTCAGATAACCCTGCAGAAATGCGAGAACATCGGTGCCGGCGAAGGCGGCGATACCCCAGTCAGACAGCCAGGTAACACCCGGGCCCGACGCCGCGCATGCGGTCGGGGCAACTGACTGCCAATCTTCATGGATCATGGCTGCTGTTAAACTGCTCTGTGATCGTTGATTGTTGCGTGCCGGCCGCAAGCTGTCGAGCAGCGACCCGGGTCGGCAAAACGTTGCTGCCTGTGCGATGCCTCGCACCCATAACGCTTGCGGCGGCTGCCTCTGTCTCGGGAGTCCTGATCATGTCTGTTTCTGACGCCTTCGAATCTGATGCGGATCGAACCTTGAGCGAGGCCGCGTTGCGCTGGCGCAGCCGGCGCGGGCTGCTCGAGCTCGAACTGGTATTGAAGCCGTTCCTCGATCATTGCCTGCCGGGGCTCGATCTGGCGAACCGTCGCCAGTATGCGGCGTTGCTCGAGGTCGATGACTGCGATCTCTACGACTGGATTCAGGAACGGTCGCCGCCCGAAGACCCTGTGTTTCTGCCTCTGCTCGAGGTGATTCGCGAGGCGAACCGGCATCCGCGCTGAAGGAATGCCGGGCGTCCATGCTCGAAATCCGCGGCGCGCGGATGCGCCTGGCGTGGTTCTTGTTGGTTGGCGGGCTCGCCGCGGTTGCCGCCGCGTGCTGGTTCGGTAGCGACGGTCTCGTCCCGCTGCTCCTGTGGCTTGAACGCGCTCGTCCGCGCCTCGGAAACGCCTGGTCGCTCGATCTGTCACGCGTTGCTGCGGTTGAGCGTAGGCCGCTCATCACCGTGCTCATCTTTGACGGTGGCAGGCGCCACACAATCTTTCGCGACGAACTCGACCCGCCGACCTGGGCGGCGCTGCGCCGCGGTCCGGCGACGTTTGCGGGATTGTTTCAGCCGGGCAGCGGGCGCAGCACGTCGAGGCGTTCGGAATAGCCCGGAATCAGGATGGTATCCATCGCCCGCGTGAGCGGGTTTGGGTGGTCCAGATTGAAGTGCAGACCGCGGCTCTCCGGGCGCGCGAGCGCGGAGCGTACGATCAGTTCCGCCACGTGCACCAGGTTGCGCAGCTCGATGAGGTCATTCGACACGCGGTAGTGGCTGTAGTACTCGTGGATCTCCTGACGCAGCAGGTCGAGTCGGCGCTGCGCGCGCTGCAAACGCTTGTCGGTGCGCACGATGCCGACGTAGTCCCACATGAAGCGGCGTAGTTCGTCCCAATTGTGGGCGAGCACGACGTCCTCATCCGAATCGCGCACCTGGCTTTCGTCCCAGTCCGGTATCGGCACGTAGGAGGGCGGGTCGCCCAGCCGGCCCACGATGTGATCGGTGCATGAGCGTGCGAACACGAGACACTCGAGCAGCGAATTGCTGGCGAGGCGGTTCGCGCCGTGCAAACCGCTGCAGCTGACTTCACCGATGGCGTACAGCCCGGGCAGATCGGTCACGCCGTGCCGGTCTACCAATACGCCGCCGCAGGTGTAGTGCGCAGCCGGTACGACGGGAATGGGTTCACGGGTGATGTCGATGCCGAGTTCCTGGCAGCGCGCTGCGATGTTGGGAAAGTGGTGTTCGATGAATGCGGCGGGGCGATGACTGATGTCGAGATAGACGCAGTCGCTACCGAGGCGCTTCATCTCGTGATCAATCGCGCGCGCCACGATGTCGCGCGGTGCAAGTTCGAGGCGCTCATCGAAGCGATGCATGAACCGCTCGCCGTCCGGCAGCAGCAGAATGCCACCCTCGCCGCGAACGGCTTCCGAGATGAGGAACGATTTTGCGTGCGGGTGATAGAGACAGGTGGGGTGGAACTGATTGAACTCCATGTTGGCGATGCGGCACCCCGCGCGCCATGCCATGGCGATGCCATCCCCCGTGGAGCTGTCCGGATTGCTGGTATAGAGATAGACCTTGCTGGCTCCGCCGGTGGCGAGGATCACAAACCGCGCTTCGAACACTTCGACATGCCCGGAGGAGCGGTTGAGCACATAGGCGCCGGCGCAGCGGTGCGGATGGCGTCCGAACTTGCTCAGGTTGATGAGGTCGATTGCAACCCGGTCCGGATACATATTGATATTGGGGTGCTGCTGGACGCGCTCAGTGAGGGTTTCAATGATTGCCCGACCGGTGGCGTCGGCCACGTGCAGCACGCGACGGAACGAATGTCCCCCTTCACGGGTCAGATGGTAGGCATTGTCCTCGGCGTCGAACTTCACGCCGAGTCGCACCAGTTCATCGATGGCGGCGGCTGCATGACTCACTGTGAATTGCACGATTTCGGTGTCGCAGAGACCCGCACCCGCGGTGAGAGTGTCGGCGATGTGCGAATCCAGGCTGTCCGCAGGATCGGTGACTGCGGCAATGCCGCCTTGCGCCCACGTGGAAGACGCCGCTTCCATACCATCCTTGCACAGCACGGTAACGCGCGCGCGCTCTGCGAGATGAAGCGCGGCCGAAAGGCCGGCGGCGCCGCCGCCGATGATCAGCACGTCCGTGAAGAAGCGTTCAGTCATTGTTGTTACCGGGTTCCGAGGAGGGCATGAGCTTGCGGTCGCCTAGTATAGTCAGGGTGTTACCGGCAGAATATCAGGCGGCAGAGCATCCCCTGACGGAGCCCGTGGCGAAGGATACGGACATGGAACTCGTGCGCCGCGTGCAGCGTGGCGAAGGTCGGGCGTTCGATCTCCTGTTCAATCGCTATCAGTACCGCATTGCCAGCCTGCTCGGACGTTATCTGCGCAATCAGGACGATGTGCAGGACGTCACCCAGGAAACGTTCATCCGGGCGTTTCGCGCCCTTACTCGGTTCCGCGGCGACAGCGCGTTCTATACCTGGCTCTACCGGATCGCGATCAACACGGCCAAAAATCATCAGGCAGCGAGCGTGCGCCGATCCGTCGGCAATGAGGTCGAGATCGAAGAGGCGGAAGAGCTTGATCTTGCGGACGCGCTGCGCGACGCGGAAACCCCGGAGGCGCTGCTGGCGCGCGACGAGCTTGCCGCAGAGATTCGTGCGGCACTTGCCGATCTGCCAGAGGATCTGCGCAGCGCGTTGACGCTGCGTGAGTTCGATGGACTCGCCTATGAGGAGATTGCGGCGATCATGGATTGTCCGGTGGGCACGGTACGTTCGCGAATCTTCCGTGCCCGCGAGGCCATTGATCGGCGTATTGCTCCGCTTACTGGCAGCGGGCGTGGCGTCTTGGGGGGCGATGCAGCATGAACGAACAACTGCGGCAGTCGCTTTCAGCCGTGGTCGACGGGGAAGCGGACGCGTTCGAGCTGCGGCGTGTGCTGGACGAGCTCGATCGCGACCCCGAGCTGCGTGCGACCTGGATGCGCTACCACCTGATCGGCAGCGTGATTCGCGGCGAGCACGCGGCGCTCCGCGGTGCCACAGCCGATCGACTGGGGCAACCGCTTGCGGTCGCGGCTGAGATTGCCAGCTCGCGCCCGACCCATGCTGTCGATGCGGCTGCAGACACGGCTGGACCGCGTGCCCCGGGTGTGCGCGCGCGAGCGGGATTACTGACGGCGGCGTCGGCGTTCGTTGCCCTGTCGGCACTGGTATCGGGTCTCTTGCTGACCGGCTCGGACACGCAGGATCAGCGCCAGTCAGCCGGCCTTGCGCAACCGCAAAGCTCTGCGTCGCAGCTCCCGTCAATGACCTCGGCTGTTGCGCCTAGTGAGGCCCAGCCTAGTGAGGCCCAGCCTGGTGAGGCCCAGCCTG
>DMUF01000119.1 GCA_003476445.1 Gammaproteobacteria bacterium
GCCACACCATCAACGTTGAATGTCGGGTCGCCTTCAGGTTCAATCCGGGCGACTGCGATCAGGGGAGAAACCATCATGCAGACCGTTCTCATCACCGGCGCCAATCGAGGTATCGGCCTCGAAATGGTGCGTCAGTACCTCGCTTCCGGCGCCAGCGTCATTGCCTGCGTACGAGACACGGCGCGCGCTGAGGCGCTGCGTGCGCTTCCGCACCAGGACCGCCTCTCCATCGAGCAGATGGATATGGCTGACTTTGCATCCATCACCTCAGCGCGAGCGCGAATCGGCGATCGTGCCATCGACATCGTGATCAACAACGCGGGTGTTGCCGGTGGCGCCAAACAAGGCATCGACGATGTTGATCTCGACGACTGGCACGCCACGCTGAACATCAACACCATTGCACCGCTGATTGTGGCGCGCAGCTTCAAATCGAACCTGGCCGCATCGGGCAACGGCAAGCTGATGAACGTGACGAGCCAACTGGCGGCGTCCACCTGGCCGATGGGCGGCATGCTGATCTACTCAACCACCAAGGCTGCGCTCAGCAAGGTGGCGCAGGTGCTCGCGATCGACTGGAAGAATGATCCCATCACCGTTGCCCTCATGCACCCGGGCTGGGTCAAGACCGACATGGGTGGCCCGCACGCGCAGCTGACCGTCGAAGAAAGTGCGTCCGGCATCCGTGCCGTCATCGAAAGCATGGGCAAGGCGGACTCGGGCAAGTTCTACAAGTGGAACGGCGAGATCCACCCCTGGTAACCCGGGGGTTCAGTCCGCGGTCACACAACAGGGGGAGGGAAAATGGGTAATCGACTGCAAGGCAAGGTCGCCGCCATTACGGGCGCGGCCAGCGGTTTCGGTGCGGCCATGGCGCGTCGCTTCGTGGCGGAAGGCGCCCGCGTCGCGCTCGGTGATATTCAGGAAGGTCCGGGCAGCGCGCTCGCACGTGAACTCGGCGATGCTGCGGTATTCGCCATCTGCAACGTCACTCGCGAAGAGGACATCGCAGGTCTTGTGGATCTCGCGGTCAGCCATTTCGGTCAGCTCGACATCATGGTCAACAACGCTGGAATCGTCGGTGCCGTGGGCCCGATCGACACCACGCCAGCTGACGAATGGAAGGCGACGGTCGACATTCTGTTGAACGGCGTGTTTTACGGCATGAAGCACGCGGCGCGCGTGATGAAGCCGCGGCAGACCGGCGCCATCATCAGCCTGGCGAGCACCGCCGGCATCATGGGCGGGCTCGGTCCGCATGCCTACGCCGCCTGCAAGCACGCGGTGGTCGGGCTCACCAAGAATGCCGGCGCAGAACTCTGCAGACACGGCATCCGCGTGAACGCCATCGCACCAGCAGGTATGGCTACCGCAATGGTTGCCAACGTGATGACGGGCGACCCGAAGGCTATCGAGCAGACCAAGGCCGGCCTGGCTGCAAACTCGCCCCTGCTGAATCGCGCGGGCGTCGCCGAGGACGTGGCCAACGCAGCACTCTGGCTTGCAAGCGATGAATCCGGTTACACCAACGGGCATACGTTGACCACCGACGCAGGCATCACCACGGGCTCAACCACGGCGGGCCCTGCCTTCGGCGAGTATCAGCCCATGATTCGGGAAGCCGGGCGGAAGGGGCTCTGACCGCCCGCGATGCCTGCCTGACCAGACCACAACAAGAGGAACCAACATGATCAGCAGCGGCCCTATCGAAGACCGTCTCGCCATCCGCGAACTCGTAGATTCTTACAACGATGCCGTCATGCGTTTCGACGGCGACGCCTGGGCAGCCAACTGGCGCGACGACGCAACCTGGCACCTGCCTGGCGCGGGTCCCATCTCCGGCAAATCGAACTTCTTCCCCATGTGGAAGCAGGCGATGAGCGGTTTTGAGTTCGTCGGCTTCTTCGCATCCGCGGGCCCGATCGTCGTGGACGGCAACAAGGCGCACGGAACCTGGTATCAGCAGGAGTTCCTGCACCAGAAAGACGGCGTTAAGCGCAACGTCACCGGACGCTACGAGGATGACTACGTGAAAGTGGACGGCCGCTGGTATTTCCAGCAGCGCGTCTACACGGTGCTGAACGCGAGCTGAGGCCCGTTCTGACAGAGTAACGCTCGGTAATGTCGCTGCGAAGGCGGCGGCATTACGGGAGAGGTGACGGAGGACTCCATGGACCTCTACGACGCCATGAGCACACTGCGCGCCGTACGGCGGCTGCGCCCGGACCCCATCCCAGAGGACGTGCTCGAGCGCGTCTTCACGGCAGCGACCTGGGCTCCCACCGGGGGCAACCTTCAACCGTGGCGCATCATTGCCGTGCGCGCGCCAGACACGAAGCAGTCGCTGGAAGACCTGTACCGCCCGCACTGGAATACCTACGTCCCACGCTATCACGACAAGATGGCGAACATGGCTCCCGCGCAGAAGGCGAGCTCGCAGCGCGCGTTGGACGCTGGCGACTACCTGGCGACGCACATGCATGAAGCACCCGTGATCGCGGTGTTCTGCTTCAATCCGGATCTCATGACGATTACCGATCAGGCGCTACCACGTCCATCCGTGGTCGGCGGCGGCTCGGTCTACCCTGCGGTACAGAATCTGCTGCTTGCGTGTCGCAATGAGGGGCTAGGCTGCGTGCTGACGACGCTGCTCTGCATCGAGGAAGCGCAACTGCGACCACTGCTTGGTTTGCCCGAGGGTTGGTACACCTGCGCCTTTGTGCCCATCGGGTATCCCGTGGGTGGTGGTCACGGACCCATTCGCCGCCGACCGGTCTCAAGCATGGTGTTCACCGATCGCTTTGGCGCAACGTGAGCGGGGCTCAGAACTCACTGCGGGCGACGCTCAAACTCTGAGCAGCGCCCCCCCTGTTACATCTTTCTTGGCAGACGTCGATCAGCCAGCGGTAAAGAAATCCGCCCGCGGCGTCATCGTCGAGTCATAGACCGGCTCTTTCAGATCGCAGCGAAACTTGTTGTTGTCGGCCCCGGCGAGCCCAATCGAGCCGAGCAGGTTGCGCATGTTGAAGTAATTCTCGTGGTGGAAGTGGGCAGCCAGCGATGCCTCGTCTTCCCAAAGTTCATACACCGCAATGCGTCCCGGCACGCACGGGTCTGCAGAGAACACATAGGCATGACAGCCGGGTTCCTGATCCCGCGTGGCCTGCTGCAGGGGACGCGCCTGCTCAATCGCCGCGTCGCGCTTCGACGGATCGGCGAGATCGATGGTGCCGGCAATAATGATCATGAGACGTTCACTCCCTTTCAAAAACTGGAATAGATGGGTGACGAGCCGCGCCCGCCGACGCGGTCCAGCCGGCGGCAGTTCAGCCCACGGCTATGATGTTGGGGTCGCGCACCTTGGGGCCCGAGTGATCCTGATTGCGCACCGTGTCAGCAACACGATACATGGGCTCACGCAGCATGTCCCGAAGTTCATCGGGAGCGCCGATACGTACCAGGGCGCGGTCCATGCAGCGCAACCACTGATCGCGCTCATCAGGCCCGATCGCATACGGCGCATGCACCTCGGTCAGACACATGCTGCCCTTCACCGCGAGATAAACGGGAGGACCGCCCATCCACTGCGTCAGATAGGCCGCCAGGAGGCTTCTCACTTTACCGAGATCATCGCCATGCATGGCGCGGATACCGGCCGCATCCGAAGATTCATCCATTTCACGGTAAAACGCGTCCGCCAGCGCTCGCACGCCATCGGAACCTAGCATCTCGTAAGGGGTCTGGGACTCTTCCATGGGTGTTCGCCGGTCAGTTCATGGGTCCGAAACGGGGCCGCGGCGGCTGCACCGCCCCGGCCACGGAGATATGAAGTTTGCCGCTCTCGACGCGCACAGGAAAGGTCTGCACCGGTCGTGAGGCAGGCGCTGCCCGACACGCGCCCGAGCGGATATCGAACCGCGCGCCGTGCAACGGGCAAATGACCTCGTGACCGCGAAGGCGCCCGGCGCTCAGCGCCTGGCGGGCGTGGGAGCAGCTGTTCGCCATGGCGAAATACTCTCCCTCTACCCGACACAGGAGCACGTCCACCCCATCGATGCGCAGAGCCCGCATCTCGCCATCAGCGAGTGTCGTGATCGGCAACCCCTCACTCACGCTACTTGACCCACTTCTTTGAGTCGCGGAACAGATAGTCGTCGAGCGTCTTGTGGAAATGCCGGACGCGCAACTCCTGAGTACCGACCCAAAGTCCGCGGAAGCCGCGGCTGTTCATGCCCTTCTGGATCATGGGCAGGTTGGTCGCGTCCTGGTCCAGTACTTCACCCAGCGATTCCTCGCCATGGCGGAACTGACGGTGCAGCGGACGCTCAGGCCACGGCTCACCCTCGGGGATCAACGAGTAGTTCTGCAGGTCCCAGTACATCTTGTTGGGATCGCTCTCGTGCGGTCGCTGCCGGAAGATCATCACGCTGTTGCAATGAATGTTCATCGTGATGTTGGGGAAGATCATGTAGTGATAGTCATCCGACAGCTGATCATCGTTCAGCTGGGAGAAATCGAATCCCATCGCCTTGTCATTCTTGCGCAGGTGCGTCTGGATCGCACGGCGCACATCGAGCCCGTTGCCCTGGAAGGTTTCCGGGTCCATGCCATACGACGCCATGTACCCCTTCATACCATCAGAGATCGTGGTACCGTCCTCGACGTGGGAGCTCACTGTGCCGAACGGAATGAGGTAGCGGTTGTGACGCTCATAGACATCGATTTGCACATCGAGATCTTCGAGCCAGGACATGAGCTGCGGGTGCGTGCCTGCCACGTGATAGGCTTCGTTGAACGCATCTACCGAAGCCTTCCAGTTGCAGTCCCACTCTACCGTTACGTCGTTGACAAGCGCCATGCGATCGAAATGGTAGGGGTCGAGATGCTCCGGAATCATGCCGAGGAAATCGGCGAGCGGCTCTGCGTCCGGATTCAGGTTGATCCATACCCAGCCGCCCCACGCTTCGCACGCCACGCGTCGAATAGACAAACGTTCCGCCGGGGCTCCCTGCGGAAACGTCTGAATATCTGGGACGTTGATGAGTTCGCCGCGCATGTTGTACTCCCACAGATGGTAGGAGCACTTGAATGTTTCCGCGTGGCCGCACTTGCCGTAGGCGACCTGATTACCGCGGTGTGAGCACACGTTGTAAAACGCGCTGTACTGGTGGTTCTCGTCCTTGGTGATGACGATGCTTTCAGTACCGATCTCGGTGACCACGTAGTCGCCGGGGTGACGCAAGTCGCCTTCCCAGGCGCCCATGAGCCAGACCTTGGTCCAGAGCCGGTCCCACTCGCGTTGCATGAACTCGCGCGATACATAGCGTTCCGCGGGGATGATGTCGTATCCGAGATCCGGATCGACTGCCTTCTCCATCGGCGTGCGGCTGGTGCGCGGATCGCCAAATCGTTCAACCTTGCGGAAAACGGTCATGCTTTCTTCTCCCCACTGGTTGCGCTTGCATTGGCGCGCGCCACCGCGCAGGCCACCTCATACGCCGTGCAGGACGCACCGGCTGCTGCCGTAACGGCTTCGAAGCCATCCGGGCCCGCGCTGCGAACCTGATCCTGTAATTCAGCGCTGTCCCGCATTCTCCGCAGGAAGCGCTCCGCGTTCTCGATTGACACTGTTCAGCCCCCCGTTGCGCTGTTATCGTCCCATGCGTGTGCCGTGCTGAACGGCTCACCACCCCGCCGCATTCAAGCATGAATGCGAAGTGGGGACAGTGTAGCGCCATCCGGGATGTCTGGGGAGGCATCCAGTACCAAACTTCACGACTGGTTCCGCGTGCTGCAGCGCCGTGCTGCAGATGCCATGAGCCCGTGCGACGCGCGACCAGTCCGCCCGCTTAGGAGGGATTGCAGCATGAGCCTTATCCGTCACCCGATCTGGCAGTATGCCTGGTTCGTACCGGACATCGACGAAGCCTGTCACAAGTGGAACAAGATGACCGGAGCAGGTCCGTTTCACGTGGTGCGGCATCATATTGCAGAGGATTTCCGCTACCGCGGTCAGGCCATCGAGGCCGACGTGAGCTATGCCTTCGGCCAGGCCGGCCCCGCTCACGTGCAATTCATCGCACAGCACGATGACACGCCCTCGATCTACCGCGACATGTATCGCAAGGGTGAGTACGGGTTCCATCACATCGGACTGCTCATCTCCGATCTGGATGCCGAGATCAAGCGCTTCGAAGCCGCGGGTTACGAGAACGCCTGCACGCTCTGGGGCGGTGATTACGTGGCATACATGGATTGCCGGAAGGACATGGGCTGTTTCGTCGAACTGCATGGCGATGCGCCGATCATCCGTACTCTGTTCGAGAAGTGGCGCCAGGATCATCTGAACTGGGACGGAAAGACCGACCTGATCCGTGAGGCGCGCTGACGCGCGCCTCCACGCCACCCGTTGCAGGGCTTGATCAAGCCCGCTACATTCACGAGTGCTGGTCCACTACTGAAAGTGTGCCGCGGCGGAGCTCGTCAGTTCTGCTGCGCATCATCGGGCCGCACCTACAAGGGGGATTCACATCATGCGAGTACGCTCTAATCACGGGCGAGCGTACGTTGCCGCAAATGGATCGCGCGAGCGCTCCTGGCAACGTCGGCTCGTCGGTTTTGGATTTGCCGCGGGAATCGCGGCCACGGGCGCAACGGGCATTGCCATTCCGGCAACCGCAGCAGCAGCACCCGCAAGCGATCAGGGAATGATCGAGGAAGTCGTCGTTACCGCGCGGAAACGCGAAGAACGCTTGATTGATGCACCGGTCGCTGTTTCCGCGCTGATGCAGGAAGAGGTGGAACGCTACTACACGCGCGACATCACCGAGCTGACCGCGCGCATTCCGGGTGTCTCCATGGGTCACGCGGCTGGCGGTGGCGCGGGCGGCAGCATCTTCATTCGCGGTGTCGGCAACCTGGCCGTGGACTACGGCGCAGACCAACCGGTCTCGCTCGTGATGGACGGCATGGGCTTCCAGCGCGGGCACATCCTTGACACCGGTTTCTTCGATGTCGAATCCGTAGAAGTGCTGAAAGGCCCGCAAGCGCTCTTCTATGGCAAGAACAGCCCCGCCGGCGTGATCGCGGTAACGAGCGTCTCCCCGGAAGTCGGTGGCGAAATGGAAGGCTTCGTCCGCAGCGCCTATGAATTCGAAACGGAAGACCCCGTCGTCGAAGCCGCGCTGTCCATGCCGGTCGGCGACAAGTGGGCGTTCCGCCTCGCAGCCCGAGGTCAGGATCAGCGTGGGGGCTTCCTCGAGAACACCGCGCAGCCAATCGACCCCAATCCCACTGCAGACGGTGGCGAAGCGACTCGCGGCGCCTCCTACGACGAGTTCCCTGAGCAGAAGCAGACCGTGGTCCGCTTCACCGCGGTCTACGAGCCGACGGACGCGCTGAGTGCGGAACTGAAGGTGTTCCGTTCCTACACGCGCCAGAATGACGCCGGTCGTACGGTGCTCTATGCCTGCGCCGATGGTGGCGGAGCCAATCCCTACTATCTGGGCTTCAAAGACACGACGCAGACCTGCCCCAACAAAGACCCGCGACTGAAGCGCAACGGCGCACTCCCGCCGATCAGCGTTGCTGAGGGCGCTCCGGGATTCGGTCCTGGCTCGGAATTCCACAACGAGCTCTCGAACGAGATCCAGACCCTCGAAGTGAACTGGGACATCGGCGATTTCACGCTGACCTCAGTCACAGGGCACTGGGACTATCGGCACCGCGAATACACCAACTACGACTACACAAGCTATGCCGTAGTGGTATCGCGTCAGGGCGAATCGGGCGAAAGCCTGACCCAGGAAATCCGGCTCTCGTCGAATTTCGATGGTCCGGTGAACTTCATGGTGGGCGGCTTCTACGAGGATATGGAGCGCGATCTGGACGCACCCGTGCAAATCCTGCCCAACAGCTTCTTCCCGAATATCCCCAACACCGATCCGGACAGCCCGTACTTCGGCAGTTCGATCAACTACCACCAGGTGTGGGATAACAACATCAAGAGCTTGTCCGCATTCGGCAGCTTCGAGTGGGATCTGACGGAACAGCTCACGCTGTCCGGCGGTGCCCGCTTCACCAAGGAAGAGCGCGATTCCTACGGCGGCAACCTGTACGAGCGCGGACTGGGCTTCTCGCCCGGCGGCGTCTTCTACTCGCCGGAAGGTGACTCGGACAACGTTTCGCCCGAACTCACCCTGAGCTGGCGCCCAATCGACGACCTCATGATCTACGGGTCGTACAAGACCGGCTTCCAGTCGTTCGGTATCTCGAATCCTGGCACGGTGCCAAACCTGTCCCAGGCGGGCCAAGCGGCGGTGAACGACTACTTCCTGTTCGACGAAACCGAGGTGAACGGCTTCGAAGTCGGCGTGAAGGGCTACTTCTTCGATCAGAGCGTAATCGCCGATCTGAGCATCTACACCTTCGAATACGAAGACCTGCAGGTGGCCGTGTTCGACTCTGTCACCACGACGTTCTCCACCCAGAACGCCGGCGTGGCCAGCAACACGGGTATCGATGCTTCCGCTACGTGGCAGGTCAATTCGGAGTTCCAGCTTCGCGTTGCCAGCCAGTACAACTGGCTCGAGTTCGATGAGTTCGACGACGCACAGTGCTACACGGCACAGGTAACCCAGGCAACAGGCCCCGGCTGCCACATCGACCCCACCACGGGCGCGAAAGTGCAGGATCTCTCGGGTGAGCGCTATGGCGGCCCGCCGCTGCAGATCAACGTGGGTGCATCCTATGACTGGATGCTGAACGGTGTGTGGGGCATGGAGCTCGGCGCCGACGTGATCTATCACAGCGAAGGCTATGAGACGCGTCGCCAGCCAGATACAGCAATCGAATCCCGCACCGTCTCCAACCTGGCTGCACGGTTGTACCAGCAGGCAGGTCCGTGGGAGGTCTCGCTCATCTGCTCGAACTGCTTCAACGAGATCTACGTGACCTCGATCCAGGACAAGCCGCTTGGAAAGGCAGCGGGTCCCGGGCAGGTTGATCTCACCGGTCAGATTGCAAACCCGCGTCTTCTGACCCTGCAGGCGACCTACCGCTTCGGCGAATAAGGCCGCTTAAGCCTCCGGAGGATGCAGCATACGGCTGCATCCTCCTCTCTCAGGATCGACCTCAGTGCTCGATCCGAATGTTGATCCCCGTAATGCGTTCGTGCGGTACCTTCCGTGGCGGCAGCTCGACGGGGGATCCCACCCAGGCACCGATGTTTTCGCCGGTGCGACCCGACGGCCCCTCGGCGATCAGGTCGAGCAGCAGTCCGGCGATCGCACTCGACGGCATGACACCGGCCGCCAGATCCGGGGGCAGTTGCCCGTCCGCGAACAGGTTACGCAACATTGGCGTGTCCACCGCACCCATGGCTAGCGCGTTCACCCGCACGCCGTGTGCAGCAAGGTGGCCCGCCCAGGCATCGGTAAAACCGTTCAACGCCCACTTCGAGGCCGCATACAGGTCAGTACGCGGGGGATTAGTGCCACCGCTTCGCGCCGGCAGCACGTAGTACGTCGAAATGTTCACCAGGTTTGCGTTAACGCGACCTTTCATATGCGGGATCGCTGCGCGGGACAGCATGAGCACGCCCTTGAGGTTGGTGTCCATGATGTAGTCCCAATCGGCGAGCGCGGTTTCCCAATCACTGTCTACCGGGGTCTCGCGCCAGACGCCGGCGTTGTTGACCAGTACATCAATTCCGCCGCCCGCTGCCACCGCGTGAGCAACGATGCGCTCACAATCGGCACGCTGCGAAACATCGGCGACCACCCCATCCACCCGGCCACCGGTCGCAGCCGCGATCTCGGAGGCTACCGCAGGCATGTTCGACGCAATATCAAACGCGATCACGTGGGTGCCCGCGCCCGCAAGCGCCTCTGCGAATGCACGACCCAGACCGCGCGCCGCACCGCTGACAACAGCCGTCTTTCCATCAAGCCTTGACATGGATGTCCTCCGCAAGAATGTATACCGGGGGCAGAGCAGGCTCGAGCCGAGTGGGTCGACCAACGCACAGGTTCATGTTCTCGCCTGTGCGCCCGCCGGGCCCCTCCATGAGCAGATCGATCAGCACCTGAGCTGAGTCTTCGGCTTTCATCCAGGTCGCTACCTCTTCGGGCGATGGATTGAAGTTGTGAAAGCCGCGCAACATGTTGGAGTCGGTTGCCCCCATGCAGATCGCGTTCACACGGATACCGTGCGGGCGTAACGCCTTCGCCCACGCAAATGTAAGGCCATGCAGCCCCCACTTGCCGGCATCGTACAGGTCCATGATGGTGCCGCCTGCCGTTGGACGCGGCGCGTCTTTCCACGGACAACTGTCGAGCTTCGGACAGACATGGAACGGTGTTCCGCACGTATGCACATGGTCTGTGGATATATTCACGATGTCGCCACCGCGGCCGTGCGCCAACATGTGCGGGATGAGGGCTCTGCCGAACAGATACTCACCCTTCAGATTGGTGCCCACGATACGTTCATAATCCGCGAGCGACTTATCGAGATCATCATCCGCGACGCTGCCCCCCCAGATGCCCGCATTGCTCACCAGCAGATCAATGCTGCCAAGCGCTGCAATCGCGCCATCCACAATACGGCGCACGTCCGCCGGATTGCTGACATCGCCCCTCCACCCCGCAGACTGCACGCCCATGCCGCGCAGTGCGGCCGGAAGCTCATCTATCTCGGCACGTACGTCGCAGACCGCCACGTTCGCCCCCGCCTTTGCCAGTGCACGCGCGTAGGCATTTCCCAAGCCCACCGCGGCGCCAGTGACCAGCGCATTTCTGCCCTTCAGACTGGCCATAGCCATCCTCCCTCTGCCAATCACGGATCATGCGCCGCAGCCCCTGCCGCAACGCGTTCGCGGCGCTACCTGCACGGCTGCTGGTACCGCCCTCGCCCTAGCCTACGCTGAGCCTCGCGCGGTTTACAAGGCAGACTCCGGGTAGGTCCGCAGCATTCCCAACCGACTGAGATCTGAGCTGTCCGCCTGCTGTTTCACTGGTTCCTAGGGGTGTTTGTCTCGTCGCATGCACTCGTGCATGATGGCACTTCGACAGATCGCGGAGGGGGCTCGTGGAGTATCGAGTACTGGGAACGACGGGCGTGCACGTCAGTACGATGTGTCTTGGCGCGGGCATGTTTGGTCGCTTTGGCAACACGGATCGCAGCGAATGCGCGCGCATGGTGCATCGCTCGATCGACGCCGGTATCAATTTCATCGACACCTCGGACGTCTACTCGTTCGGCGAATCAGAAGAGATTCTAGGCCAGGCACTGAAGGGTCGCCGACATGACGTCGTGCTGGCCACCAAGTACGGTCTGCCAGTCAGCGGGAGCGCGAACCATTCAGGTGGTTCCCGTCGCTGGATCATGCACGAGGTGGAACAGTCGTTGCGCCGCCTCGGCACCGACTACATCGATCTGTACCAGATGCACCGTCCGGACACCGATACAGATCTCGATGATACGCTCGGCGCGCTCACCGATCTGGTGCGTCAAGGCAAGATCCGCATGGCAGGGTGCTCAACGTTTCCCGCGGAACTTATTGTCGAATCGCACTGGACTGCTGAGCGCAGAGGTCGCGAACGATTCCGCACGGAGCAGCCACCGTATTCCATTATTGCACGCGGTATCGAATCGCACGTCCTGCCGACCTGTCAGCGCTACGGCATGGGCGTGCTGGTGTGGAGCCCGCTCGCACAAGGCTGGCTTTCGGGCAAATATCGGCGCGGCGCGACGGCGGCCGGGGTGCATAGGGCAAACCTGCAGCCGCAGCTTTTTGACTCCTCACGACCGGATACGGAGCGCAAGTACGACGTCGTCGAGCAGTTGGTAAAGGTCGCAGAGCAGGCTGATACGTCGCTGATGGGGCTGGCCATGGGTTTCGTCGTTGCGCATCCGGCAGTGACCAGCGCCATCATCGGACCACGCACGCCCGAACAGCTCGACGGACTGCTTGCCGTCGCTGACGTTCGTCTCGGCAATGACACGCTCGATCTGATCGACGAGATCGTGCCGCCCGGAACGAGCGTCAGCCGCGAAGACGATGGCTACGTGCCACCCGCGATCGCAGACAAGGGGCGTCGCCGACGCGCGGGCGCCTCCGAGGCGATCGCTATCTCCGGCAGAATCGACCGACTGCGCGAAGCTTTCGGCAAGGACGACTGACGGCAAACGAACACGGGCCAACGCCCGCTCATTCGCAAAAATTGGGGGAACGAGCAGCATCATGAGCATCATGGATCAATTTCGTCTCGACGGTCAGGTGGTTGTCATCACCGGCGGTGGGCGCGGCATCGGCGAAGGCATTGCGATCGGCATGGCCGAAGCGGGCGCAGACATCGTGGTTGCCGCACGGCGTACCGAAGAAGTGGAGGCCGTCGCCGCAAAGGTAAGAGCCCTGGGGCGACGCGCCCTGGCGGTAACCTGCGATGTCATGGACATGCAGCAGGTGCAGGATCTGGCCGCTCGTACTTTCGCAGAGTTCGGACGCCTCAGCTGCTGGATCAGCAACGCCGGCGGCGCGGATGACCGGGTGCCTCGCACCTTTCTCGACATGCCCGAGAGGCAGTGGGATTTTCAGCTCAATCTGAATCTGAAGGCGGTGTGGACCGGCGCACAGGCAGCCGCACGCATCATGAAGGACAACGGTGGCGGAACAATCATCAATATTTCTTCTGCTGCCGCCAATCGAGCATCCCCTAACAACGGCCCCTACGCCGTTGCCAAATCAGGCGTCAACAATCTGACACAAACGCTCGCGGTTGAGCTTGCACCGCTCGGCATTCGCGTGAACGCGGTTGCACCGGGGCCGATTCCAACCGAAGTGTTCATGGAGTTCCTGAAGCTCGAGGAATCGGACATTCCCCAGCTGGGCGCGCGGTTCGGGATTCCCCTCGGGCGCGTGGGCACGCCGGAAGATATCGCCCCCGCCTGCGTCTACCTGGCTTCCCAGGCGTCCTCGTGGATGACCGGCCAGGTACTCGATATTCGCGGCGGTCCCTGATCAACAGGCCAACGGGAGGAACCTATCGTGGCCGCATCCGCCATTGCCCATTTCGGCACCACACTGTGCGAGGCGTTCCCCGCTGAGAACGTCGATCAGGCTACGGTGCCCATCGAGGGAGAGCTCGCGCGAACCCTGCGTTTTCTCTCGATCCTCGGGCTCGAACCCAACGTCCGCAATCTGTATCCCGGCGTTGGCCGGCAGTACATCTGGTCGCGAGGTGTGCCGGCAGAGCCCGATTATCTCGAGGTGGACACCTTCACGTCCTACCGCGCGATCGAACGCCCGCCCTGCGCCGGTCCGCGCATCGGCGACACGGTGTTCCGCGTGACCCATGCGAATCCACAGCAGGTTTACGCTGCCTGGGCGGCGGAGGGCTTGGCAGAGGCAGTCGCAGACCAGACGGCGGTACAGCAGTTCGAGGCAGGACACGCTCCAAGTGTGCTGGTGCGGGGGCCGCAGCGACAGCTGTTCGAGCTGGGAGCGACCACGCTGGATCGCGCTGCGAATCATGCCGTCTACATCTGGACCAACCCGGCGCGCCTGCACGACGTGGCAACTGCATACCAGCGCGAGTTCGATCTGGTATCAGCGGGTGACATGCTGTTCCACGGCATTGCAAACGCGCGTCTTCTGCGCCGTGCGCGGCCAGGGATCACGATCGGTTTGCTGACCCCGCTCGAGGGACAGACGGTGCACCCGCGTTGGTCGGAAGACATCTTCCTCGAAGCAGGGTACTCCCACTTCAGACTGGCTTCGTTCGACAAAAAGCGTACGCGCGCCCTGACCCGGGAAGCCTTTCCGGACGGTGGCGACGTGTCGTTCGTCTACTTCGAAGACTCTTATCTGGAGCTGGTGCAGGTCGCGCCGGATGACCCGACGCTCGCTGCCTGAAGACGCTCAGTCCTGTACCGAAATAGCGATCGCGGGGCAGACTTCGACTGCCTCGCGCGCCTCGTGCAATAGCTCAGGGTCAACGAGCTCCCGGACCCGCAGGATCGGAAATCCACCTTCACTGCGCTCGAACAGCCGGGGGTGGTTGTAGTAGCACTCCCCCGCCTTCTCGCATTTCTTGAAATCCACCACCAGCTTCATGACACGGCCTCAAACGTCAAAATCGATCCACAATTCCAGCGGCGAGCGGAATCCGCCTGAGTCAATCGACGGCGACGAGATACCGGGGTGATCCTTATCCCGCGGGCGCGGGTTGGGGATGAGGTTTGCCAGATGCGCACAGGCGATCACGGCCTCTTGTCGCGCCATCGCATAGCCCATGCAAAAATGCTGCCCCATGCCGAAACCCAGGTGCCCGGGCTTGCCGTCCTTATAGCGACCAGAACGATTCTCGCGGCCCATGTGCAGATCATCGCGATGAATGTCGAAGACATCCGGATTCTTGAAGACCCGTTCGTCCCGATTGCCCGCACCAAGATAGACGACAACAGACGCCCCCTTCGGGATCACCTCGTCGTACAGCTCGATTTCCTTGGTAGCGCGCCGGAACTGGGTGTGCACCACCGGGTCGTAGCGCATCATCTCGGTAAACACGTTCGACCACAGCGACGGATCGGCTTTCACGTCGGCGTATTGGTCTGGGCGCGTGTAGAGCATGTGGTACCACATGTTAGCGATCGCTTTGTCGGTGGTATCGCCACCCGCGGCGAGCAGCAGAGCGACGAAGCCCTTGATCTCTTCCACCGACATGCGCGTGCCGTCGAGTTCGGCACCGATAATGCGTGACAGGAGATCCTCGCCGGGACGCGCTGTGCGTTCCGCAATGATGGGGTCCAGGTATTCCCACATCTCGTTGCGAGCCGCGAGACCGCGGGCGAGGTGCTCGCCACCAAACCCGAGACCGGCGATCAGCGCCTGATACCAGCCGACGAAACGATCTTCATCCTCACGCGGCAGTCCGAGCATGTTCGAGATGACACGAATCGGCAGCTGGCTCGAGAACTGGCGCACCAGCTCGACCGTGCCATCGCCGCGGAAACGCTCGATGACCTCGCGCGCGATCATGTCGATAAGCGGCAGAAAATCTTCGAGCTTCTGCCCGACGAATTGTCCCGCGATGACGTTGCGCATCCAGCGGTGCCGGTCACCCACACCGTACTCGAGAATGTTCGGACCGAAGACGTGCCGGGAACCGAAGCGGTAGGAGCCCTTTTCGTCATACACCCCACGGGTATACGCCTCAGAGCTCTGGAACACCGCGTCTACATCCCAGTAGCGGGTAATAGCCCAGCGGTTATGGAAACGATCGTGATACACCGGGTGATGGTCGCGCAGGCGCTTGTACAGCGCGAATGGGTCTTGCTGGAACGCGGGCGAATCAAACTCGCGCGGGTCGATCTGGTTGCTCAGCATGGTTCTGATGCGGTCTTCAGCTTCGGCCATAACTATCCCCCTGTGGCTGCCTTCACGCATGACTTTGAACCGATGGTAGCGTACCCTTCGGGACAGGTAAATCGACGCGTAAGCAGGGGGCTTACACGTTGAGACAAGGGTGGCAGCAGGGGGAGGCAACCACCATGCACAAACATCGCGCCGTGTTCTCGTCGCGGAAGCCGCGTCAACTCATCACCACACTGTGCATCAGCGCGGTGCTCTTGTTCGCCAGCAGCGTGCGTGCGGCAGAGGCCAGCGCGGACGGGGAAGGCGCAGCGAACGCCGCAACGTCAGCAGCGACCACCGCGGACTCCGCGGGCGCAACGCTCTTCGCTAACGCATGCGGCAGCTGTCATCTCGGCCAGGTTGCAAAGGCGCCGCATCTAACCATGCTCCAGATCATGTCACCCGACTCGATTCTGGCGGCCATGGAAACCGGCGTGATGCAGCAACAATCGGCCTCACTGAAATCTGCAGAACGTCGCGCTATTGCGCAGTACTTGTCCGGCGCTGCGCCTGCCGAAGCCGGGGCGGGGCAACGTCAGCAGGTGTCGCCGTTGGCACACTGCGCGGCCGGCAGTGCGCCTGCATTCGATCGCGCTCAGCCACCGCTCGCCAGCGGCTGGGGCATCGATCCCGGCAACCAGCGGCAGATCTCATCCGAAGCCGCGGGATTATCCGCAGCAGATCTTGCCGACCTCGAGCTGAAGTGGGTGTTCGCCTTCCCAGACGCAATCCGCGTACGTTCGGCACCCGCGCTCGCGGGCGGATGGCTTTACGTGGGCGCACACAATGGCGACGTCTACGCGCTCGACCCTGCCCGGGGCTGTGTGATCTGGACCTTCAAGGCATCTGCTGAAGTGCGTACCGGCATCGTCATATCCGGCTGGGCAGCGGGCGATCAGAACGCGCGCCCCCTCGCTTTCTTCGGCGACCTTGTGGGCAATGTCTACGCCATTGATGCTGTTACCGGAGCATCCGTCTGGCGCCAGAAGGCGCACGAGCACCCGAACGCAACCATCACTGGAACACCCTCGCTGCACGGCGGGCGTCTGTACGCCCCCGTGTCATCACTCGAGGTCGTGCCCGCCGCCAAGCCGGACTACCCCTGCTGCACCTTCCGCGGCGCGGTCGTTGCTTATGATGCGATATCGGGCGAGCGTCTCTGGCAAACGGACACCATTCCCGAACCTGCAGCCCAGCGCGGTCTGAATGCCTCTGGCACACCGCAGTTCGGTCCATCCGGCGCGCCCATCTGGAACAGCCCTGCAATCGACGTTGAGCGCGGCCAACTTTACGTCGGCACAGGGGAGAACTATTCCTCACCCGCAACCGGCACAAGTGACGCCATCATGGCCATCGACCTTCAGAACGGAAAGATTCGCTGGGTCTTTCAAGCCACGCCGGGAGACGCCTGGAACACGGCGTGCGATCAGCCGAACGATGACAACTGTCCCGACGAGGACGGTCCCGATTTCGACTTCGCTGCGGGCACCATCCTGGCGCGCGGCAGCGACGGGCGGGACTATGTGATTGCCGGACAGAAATCCGGGGTCGTTCACGGAATCGATCCCGATACGGGCGCGCTGCGCTGGCAGACACGGGCGGGCCGCGGCGGTATCCAGGGCGGTGTGCATTTTGGTATGGCTGTCAGCGGTAGCCGCGTCATCGTGCCCATCAATGACCAGCCGGATGGACGCACTTATCCGCACCCCGCAGAGCCCGGTATCCACGCGGTAGATATCGCGACCGGCGCCATCCTCTGGCGCCACGTGCTCCACGGCGAGACCTGCGGCGAGAAGCCCTTTTGCCACGCAGGAATTTCGGCTGCGATCACCACTACACCAGACTTCGTACTTGCTGGCGGCATGGATGGCGTACTGCGCGCCCACTCGATAAGTGACGGGAAGCTGCTCTGGTCCTACGCAACTGCTCGCACGTTCGACGCACCCGGCGGCGTTGCGGCACAGGGGGGCTCGTTTGGGGGCGCAGCAGCGCCGCTCATCGCCAACGGCATGATCTTTGCGAGTTCGGGCTATGGCATCTATCAGCACATGCCCGGCAACGTGCTGCTCGCGTTTGGCAAACGGGCAACTGCCACAAGCTACAACAAGCCCGCAGATCAGACCCCTACGGTCACTTCGGTACAGTAGTCATCAGAGGACACACATCATGACCACACTGCTCGCCCGTCTGCGCGTACATCCGGGCAAGGAAGCCGATTTCGAACGCACCGTTCGCCCGCTATGGGCCGCGACGCACCAGCTCGAGCCCGCCTGCCGCCGCTACGAATACTGGCGCGGTCAGGAGCCCGGCGTTTACTACTGCCTGCTCTCGTTCGACGACTTCGTTGGCTTCATGACCCATCAGACCAGTCCGCACCATGAGGCGCCCGATTTCCCGGCTCTGCTTGCGGAGATCAATCTCGAATACCTCGATCCGGTCGGTGGTGCGAGTGATCTTGCCCCCACCAATCCGCAGCCGATGCCCGAGGGGGCGTCGGAACTGATGCAGACCTACGCACGCAATCACGCGTTCGCACTGCCGGACTGGTGGAACCGGATGCGGGGCTAACCCCTGCATAACACCGCGCCGACGTGGATTCTTTCCTGCGGCACCGTCAGAATTAATCGAATGTCCCGACTCCTGGTGACAGCCAGGGGTCTGCCAACAGCATCCGGACACGGTTCTGAACAGACGGAGAATGACAGTGCCCCGGGCCCGGAAAAAATCAGCACCAAAACTCGAAGCAGGAGCGCCCGCCAAGAGCCGTTCTTCAGCCCGCGCCAAAGCCGGCACAGCCAAAGCACCGGCGCGTAAGCGAGCCGGGGCTGCAGCGGGACGCTCAGGAAACAAAGGCACCGCAACCAGCGCCAGCGACGCGCCTCGTCGCACGCGAAGTGCGGCAACGCGGGAAGAGATCATCCAGGCCACGATCACCTGCTTTGTACAGATCGGGTACGCACGCACCACAACGACGGAAATCGCCAAGGTTGCAGGCTATACACGGGGCGCGGTTCAGCACTACTTCCCCACCACCGAGCATGTGCTGAAGGCGTCAGTGAACTACCTCACCAAGTCCTGGCTCGACAGCTATATGACCGCAGCGCGCGAAGCCCCGCCCGGCGTGGACTTCATCGATTACGCCGTCGACACACTCTGGCGTTTCGTGAACGACCGGTTGTTCGTGGCATGGCAGGAACTCGTTTCTGCATCACGCACGGACAAGACACTGCGACGCATCATTCTTCCCGCCGCGACGAAGTTTGAGCGGCTGCGCCGGGACATGGCGGGCAGTAACTTTCCCGATTTTGCGCATGTAGGCAGAGACAAGTTCGATCGCAACCGCGACACGCTGCGCTTCGTACTCGAGGGAATTACCAGCACGATCCTCACCTACGAGCGGGAAGAACGCGTCGCAGCGCAGCTTGACTGGCTGAAAGAGTGGTTCCACTCCAGCTGGCAGCACGAACTCAGCACCAACCAGGTCGATCGACGCGGCTCCGTCTGAGCTCCAACCTCGCTTAGCGCTTGCGAACGAGCTCGTCCACGCGTGCGCGAGCGGCATCGCGATCATTGAAATACAGCGCATTGACCTCCGTGAAGACGCGCTGATCCGAGGGCACCTCGCGATCGGCGTAGATCGCAGCAACCGGGCAGGCCTCGACACAGACATTGCAGTCGATGCATTCGTCCGGATTGATGTAACACATGCGGTCTTCTTCGACATGATAGATGCAGTCGACCGGACAGACCTCAATGCACGAGAGATCTTTCACGTCGACACAAGCCGAAGTAATCACGAATGTCATGCTGCCCGTCCCCTGCTGTCCTGCGCCGCACCCGAGCTTATCGATGCTCGGGAACGTGACCAATTACACTGACCGCCCAGATTAAAGTCAACCTTGACTGTAGGCGTTTTGCCTTTGCCGCAGCTTGGTTTCGGGTGCTAGACTCTCGGCTCTTCACGGCACTTCGCGCATTACCGCCGCACACAAACCGCTATCCAAAACTGCCGCAGTTTACTGCTGCACAAGGAGATACACGATGAACACCACCGCATTCGCCGACGTGTTGAATCGCGCAGTGGGTCTCGATGCCACACTGGCTGACGAGCAGGCGGGCGCGCGACGCGACTTCCCCCTCATGCCCTACGGCCAAGCGTGTGATATGGGGCATGCCGCGGACGGCACCCCTCTCATCGACCCCCGGCTCTTTGACAGCCTTGAATTCTTCCGCAACCCGTACCCGTACTACCGGATAATGCGGGATCACTATCCCGTTTACCATGACAAGCTG
>DMUF01000106.1:0-3497 GCA_003476445.1 Gammaproteobacteria bacterium
GCGAACCTCGAGATCATGCCGAACACCCTCGCCTGCCGGCTGCGCGTCCACGGTCGGCGCTGCGTTGGGGTCGACGTTACAGGCTCCGACGGGGAGCAAAGGTTGCTCGATGCGCGCCTGGTCGTGTGCAGCACGGGCGCCATTCAGACGCCGCCGCTCTTGATGCGTTCCGGGATCGGTGCCGAAGCGGCGGTCCGCGCCATCGGTGTCGACCCCATTGCCGATCTGCCAGGTGTTGGCGCGAATCTCTGCGATCACCCCGCGCTCGCGGTGGTCTGCACCGTGAGGGACCCGGCCCACGCCAGCGTGGACGATCCGCTGATCCAGACCATCCTGCGCTACACATCGCCAGGCTCCAGCTTCCGCAATGACCTCCAGATCGAACAGCTGAGTTTTGCCGGACGGCGCGGGGACCAACGCTTTGCGATCGCCGCGGTGCTCGAGTATCAGGAAGGTCGGGGTCATCTGCGCGTCACCAGCGCGGATCCCCAAGCGGCGCCCCAGATCGAGAACCAGTTCTGCGCGGACCCGCGGGATCGGGCGAAACTCGCGCTGTGTCTGCGCGATGCGCTCGCGTTTACCCGTACCGGCCCGCTGGCCAAGCTGATCGACACCGTCGTGTTTCCCGATCCCGGACGCCGGGGCGATCTCGACGCGCTCGAGCAACTCTGCGCACGTCACGCCGGCAGCGGCTACCACCCCTGTGGCACAGCACGCATGGGCCCCGCGACCGACCCGGACGCCGTGGTCGACGAGCTCGGTCGCTGCCACGGTGTCGAGGGCCTTGTGATCGCCGATGCGTCGATCATGCCCTTCGTACCCCGGGCAAATACCAATCTCACCTGCATCATGATCGGCGAGCGCGTTGGTGAATGGCTGCGCACTCATCCCGCGTGGTACGGCTTGTGAGGAACGTTCGCCACGCGAACGCGCATTAGAGGATAAAGAGCCGTGACTGACCTTGTCATCCGCGACGCAACGATTCTCGATGGCAACGGAGGAGCATCCTGGGTTGGCGACGTTGCCGTGGAGGCGGGTCGGATCGTCGCCATCGGCGCGATCGGCGGACTGAGCGGAGCGCAGGAGATCGCCGCCGATGGGCTCATCCTTGCAC
Source organism: Gammaproteobacteria bacterium (assembly GCA_003476445.1). Lineage (GTDB taxonomy): Bacteria > Pseudomonadota > Gammaproteobacteria > Pseudomonadales > Azotimanducaceae > UBA7803. The sequence continues at coordinate 1,115 of DMUF01000106.1, forward strand.
CCGGTTTCATCGATACGCACGCGCACGATGACGGCGCGTTTCTGCGCTATCCCGACATGACCTTCAAGCTGGCACAGGGCGTCACAACCACCGTGTCCGGCAACTGTGGCTTCAGCGCCATTCCCGCGGCGCCCGGCAACGCAGCGGCGAGCGGGGGCCTGCTCGGTCGGCTAGGCGGCGACTTCAGCGATCTCGACGGCTACTTTGCGGCCGTCATGGAGCGCGCGCCTGCCATCAACAACCTGATGCTTGTGGGCCATAACACCGTCCGCGAGCATGTCATGGGTCTCGATTCCCGCGCGCCCACCGCGGCCGAGCTCATGACCATGCGCACACATGTCGAGCACGCCATGGCGCAAGGGGCCTGCGGGTTCTCGACCGGGCTGATCTACCGCCCCGGTCGCTTCAGCACCACCGAGGAAGTGGTTGAACTTGCCGCTGCCGTGCGCCCCTGGGACGGTCTGTACACGACGCACATGCGCAACGAAGGTGATGGGCTGCTCGAGGCGGTAGCAGAGACGCTCGACATCGGGCGCAAGACCGGTCTGCACGTCCATATCTCGCATCACAAGGCCGCGGGCCAGAACAACTGGGGCAAGGTTCGCGACTCTCTCGCCGCGGTTGATCTGGCGCTCGCTGCAGGCCAGGCGGTAACGCTGGACGTCTACCCGTACACCGCAGGCAGCGGTCGCATGATCGAGTACTTCAATCTGGAGCGGCCCAATCGCGCCCTGGCCGAGGTAATCCGAATCGCAAGCTGCCCCGCGTTTCGCGAGTTTGAAGGGCGAATGCTGAAGGACATCGCCGCGGAACGAAGTCTGCCCATCGAAGATGCCGTGCGCCTCATCCTCACGGCACCCCGCGGCGATCAGACGCTTTGCATCCACTTCATCATCGACGAAGCGGATATCGAGACCAATTTGCGTCACACCGACATGATGGTCGGCTCCGACGGGATTCCCGACCTGCGCGGCCGCCCGCACCCGCGACTCTACGGCACCTTCCCCCGCATCCTGGCCCACTACGTACGCCAACGGGGAGTGCTCTCGCTGCCTGAGGCCATACGTCGCATGACGTCTTTGCCTGCCAGCGTGTTCGGCCTTGTCGACCGGGGCCAGGTCAGAGTGGGCGCGCACGCCGATCTGGTACTGTTCGATGCGGCGACGGTTCAGGACACGGCAACGTACGACGACCCGCAGCGTTTACCGACGGGCATTCACACCGTGATCGTGAACGGGCGGATTGCGTTTGCCGGTGGGCAGAACACCGCCGCGGGCGCCGGGCGCATGCTGCGCTACCGACGCTCGGCCTGGGGCGAACGCGAGTGAACGGCTCGGAGTTTACCTTGAGGTCGCTCCCTGCATTGCAACGCGTCACGTTGCAGCGCCTCGTCCGAGCACGACGCCTGCGCACCGCCGCGGGCGCACTCACGGCGGCGCTTCTGCTCGCTGCGTGCAGCACCGCGGCACCGGTCACGGCGCTCGAGGACGGCAGCCTGCGCGTTGGCTGTCCGGGTGGCTATCACGACTGGTCACGGTGCGAGGCCGCAGCGCGGGCGCAATGCGGCGCGGGCGGGTATCAGGAGCTCGGTCGCATTTCCGACGAGGGCGGTAACGTAGGCACCCGAGACTGGTCGCAGGCGGGCTCGGATGTCTCTCGGTCAATGACCTTTCGCTGCGTGCGCTGAGCGTCCCACGCGTAACGCCAGAGGTCAGCGGGATGCGCCCCGCACCGGGAGCGTGAGGCGCTGTCCCGCGCGAATCGCGTTGGGATTGCGCAACCCGTTCAAGGCCACCAGATCCGCGACTCGAACACCGTAGCGCGGCGCGATCGCGGACAACGTCTCGCCGCGACTGACCACGTGGTACAGATCAGCTATCTGCGCATTCGACCACAGCGACGTCGGCAGGCGTGCAAGCAGCGCGCTCGCGGTCAGGTCGCCCTGAGGCGGAAGGTAAAGCCGATGCCCGCGCGGGGCTAGACGCGCGCCCTGCCAGACCACGCTGCGCAGGCTCGGGTTGTTGCGGGCAATCGTTTGCGCGTCAACGGAAAGCGCACGGGCCAGCGCGTCGATCGACACGTACCCCGGCAGCCGCACGACGAGACTCGCATCGGGTGGATCGCGCTTTAGCGGACCGAAATAGCGATCGGCTTCCGAGCGCACTTCCGCCGCCGCGAGAAACGACACATAGAAATTTCGCGATGCAAATCCGAACGCGCGACCGCGATATCGACGCACGATCGTTTCGATATCCGTTGTGCGCAGGTCCGCGATGGCGCGCTTCATTCCGCCCGCCCCATGGTTGTACGCGGTGATGGCGGTGGGCCAGGTGCCCGTCATCGCGTAGTTTCGACGCATGAGTCGTGCGGCCGACTCGGTCGC
>DMUF01000106.1:3830-12768 GCA_003476445.1 Gammaproteobacteria bacterium
TGCCAGAGCCCCATGGCGCCAACGTGCGAACCGGCTAACGGGTGATAACCAGACTCCACGTGCGGCAGCGCGATCAGTTCCGGCGGCAGCCCCTGCTCCGCGAGCGTGCGCTCGATGAAGTCGGCCCAGCGCCCCGACCGAATGAGCCCATCACGAAAACGATCCGCCTGCCCCAGCTGGAACCGAAGCCTGCCGGCTGCTTCACGGAACTCGGCAGGACGGGTGTTCGGACCCCACAGCGCCAGCACGCGTTTCGCGTCGGCCCCGAGACCGGCTCGCTCGCCCGATGCCAGCTGATTCAGAATCGCCGTGTACCGACTCACGGCGGCGTCCACGATACGGCGGCGCTCCACGCTCGTATGCCGCTTCGGCAGCGTGAGCTCCGCGTAAACGATGTCGAGCCGGGTATGGTCGTGCAACAGTCCCGCGTCGTTCGAGACCTCAGCGAAGATGCGGCGCCAGAACGCAATATCAGGCGCAAGCCCTGCAGGACGTTCCAGACGCACAGGTGCCGCAGACGTCTCTTGTATCGTTCCCCACGCGGGCGTGGCGACGATGACGAGCAAAGCCAAGACCCCGATGACAGCCTGAAGAGCGCGCATCGCCGAAATAGACCCTATCCCGCCGTCAGGTTCAAGCGCGGGCGCTTGCTGCTCCGTGCCGCGGCGCCTAGCATCCTTGCCAAGCCATCGTCCGATGGCCCCCGACTTTCGGAGCTCATCTCGCATGCGGTTCTTGTCGCGCGTTCAGCGTCTGATTTTCGCCCTGGTGCTCGGGTGCTCCGCGAGCAGCGTCGAAGCGAGGGGCGACTTCATCGATCGCGTGGTGATCGATAAATCCTCTCGCACCATGAGCCTGCTCGCCGGCGACGATGTCTATCGCACCTACTTCGTTGCACTGGGGGGCGCGCCCGAGGGACCAAAGCTCGAAGAGGGTGACCAGCGCACGCCTGAGGGCGTCTATGCGATCAGCGCGCGCCAGCCGCGGAGCAGCTTCTACCGTGGTCTCGTGATCAGCTACCCGAACGCGCGGGACGTCGAACAGGCGAAAGCGCGTGGCGTGGATCCTGGCGGCGAAATCATGATCCACGGGCTGCGCAATGAATATGCGTGGATGGGCGAGCGCCACCGTCGCACCGACTGGACCGAGGGCTGCATCGCGGTAACGAACGAGGAAATCGACGAAATCTGGCAGCTCGTCGATATCGGGACCCCGGTCGAAATCCGTCCCTGAGCTGAACCCGCGTGACGCAGACAGAGAGCACGGCTGCCGGGCGTCTTGATGGCACGCTGATAGCTGCCGTCCGGCTGGTGCGCGCGGCTGGCGGCGCCGCGTCGCCCGCCAGGATGAACACGGCCCATTCAGCCGCGCCCTCAGCCGCGCCCTGGGCGATCGAGATCGAGACCAAGTGCGGGCGCGTGGTACATCTGGTCTGCGCGCGCGCGGGGGAGCGACCCCCGCTTGGCGCCGAGCGCCAAAAGCTACAGTGTTGTCTCGGTCCGTTCATGCCTTCAGCCGGACGCGCGGCGCGCGATCTGACCACCGAGGCAGCTGTCGCCTTCGCTCATCGTCCGCGCGTTGTCGCTCTGCGAGCGGCGCCTGAACAGGAGCACGCGGAATGGCGCTTGTCGTTTGATACCGGGATCACGCTCGTCATAAGCGCGACCGCAGCGGGACCGCGCCTGGATACCCGGACGACAGCATCCGGCGCGCAGCATTGACATGCAGCCCTCGCAGCACGTGATCAACGTGCGAGCGGCGAGCCGCGCTGATCAACCACAGCTGCTCGAGCTCAACAACAGCGCCGTTCCCGCCGTGAACGCTTTGTCGGTCGAGCGGTTCGCGCACTTGCTCGCGCAAAGCATCTGGGTCGGTGTCGCGGAGCGCGCAGGGGAGCCCGTCGGTTTTTTGCTCGCACTCGACCAGAATGCGGTCTACGACAGCCTGAACTTTCGCTTCTTTCACGCGCGTTTTGACCGCTTCGCCTACGTCGACCGGGTCGTGGTTGCGCCCGATGCCCAGTCCGCAGGGGTGGGCTCGGCGCTTTACGCAGCGCTCTTCGCTGCCGCTGACGCGTATCCCGTGACGGCATGCGAGGTGAATATCAAGCCAAGCAACCCAGGGTCACTTCGATTTCACGAACGACTCGGGTTCACCGCCGTGGGCGAACAGGATACGGAGCGCGGCACCAAGCGGGTGCGGCTGCTCGTACGATCGATCAACGCGTCGTTTCGTTCGCTTCGCTGATGCGCAGCGGTCTTCCATTCAGCGGCGCGCCGTTCAGTTCCTGCAGCGCGCGGTCTGCGGCGACCGGGTCCATTTCGACAAAGCCGAATCCACGTGAACGCCCGCTCGCGCGGTCAAGAATCACGCGCGCCGACTTCACCTCTCCGACCACTGCGAAACAGGTGTAGAGGTCATTGTCAGTGGCGGTCCAGGCCAGGTTGCCCACGTAAAGCTTCTTCATCGCACGGATCGTCTGAAAATGGCGTCTTCGCCAGTATACGATCGCGACATTACGACTGTGAAGGCTGTGTTTGCTTCGGACCGGAAGCCCGCGTACCACAGCTGAAGAGGCGCAAGGGACTGGATTCAGCCCGAGCTTCGCGACCGCCAGCGATCGCGCAGAATGCGCAACGCGCCGACCACAGCAAGACCAACCGCAGTCGCAACGATATCAACGAGCAGATCGACCGGGTCGGCCTGACGCAAACCAGACATCCCCTGCACTACCTCGATGAGGGCGCCATAAAAGACGAGCCAGGCGCCAATCACCCACAACGGGCGACGGGAATAGGCGAGTGCTCCCGATACCGCCAGGGTAAGAAACGCGCCCGCGTGCAGCACCAGATCACCAAGCTGGGCGACCTGATCGGGCACCGAGGGAACAAGCGCAAAGAGAGAGCAGACTGCCAGCAGCGCCCAGAACGCCGGACGGCGAAGCGCGCGCACCACGTCAGCGGGCCGAGGTCTCGTGCACGAAATCCACGAGGAACTTCACGTTATCCACCGGCGTTTCCGGAATGATGCCGTGACCCAGATTAAAGATGTGACCGGGACGATCGCCCGCTTCGGCGAGAACCCGCCGCGCCTGCTCGGCCACGGTCGCGCGATCCGCGCACAGTACGATCGGGTCGAGGTTACCTTGCACGGCGGTGACCCCGAGAGCTTGCCAGGTGCTGCCGAGCGGCACACGCCAGTCGAGCGCCAGCACATCCGGGCCGGCTGCCAGCGTTCGCGGCAACAGGTGCGCATTCCCTGTCCCGAAATAGATCACCGGCACCTTGCCGCGCAAACGCTCTATGAGCGCGGTCAGATGCGGCAGCACGTAGCGCTCGAAGTCCGCAACGGAGAGGCAGCCTACCCAGGTATCAAACAGCTGCACCGCCTCGACGCCCGCCGCGATCTGCAGCTCCAGGTAGCTTGCCACCTGCCAGACCAGCTTCGTCATGAGCGCATCCCACACTGCCGGAGCTTCGTACATCATGCGCTTCACATGCACATAGTTACGCGAGCCCTTTCCTTCTATCGCGTAGGAAGCAAGCGTGAACGGAGCGCCCGCAAAGCCGATCAGCGCAACCGGCGCGGGCAGCCCGGAAAGGACGTTGCGCACGGTTTCAGCGATGTAAGGGGTGGACTCTTCGGCCGGCGCGGTCACGAGCGCCGCCACATCAGCGGCCGAACGCAACGGGTTGGCAAACACCGGGCCTTCGCCAGCCTTGTAGTCGAGCGCGAGCCCCATGGGCTCGAGGATCGGTAACAAATCCGCGAACAGAATCGCGGCATCGACGCCAAGGATACGCTGGGCATCCAGCGTCGCCTGCGCCGCGAGCTCCGGGTTCTTGAAGAACGCGAGGCTCGGCATACGCCCTTTGACCGCGTGATACTCGGGCATGTAACGCCCAGCCTGCCGGTTCAGCCAGATGGGCGTGTACTCGGTCGCTTCGCCGCGACAGGCGCGAAGGAAGGTCTTGTCCATGGTGTGCGGACGCTCGGCAGATGGCGGGGGCACGTTAACAGATGGACCCGAGTGGTCAACCGGCGTCAGGTCGACCCATGAACGGATCCTGCTCGGCGTCGTAATTCACGCCGTCGATACCGAAACCAAAGATCCTCAGAAAATCCGAACGGAATCCGGGCAGGTCCGCAAGCGCGTCCAGGTTCTCCGTCGTAACCAGCGGCCAGCGCCGACGCACCTCGTTCTGCACCGCATCCGAGAGCTCGACATCGTCCACACGGATACGTCCGACGTCGTCCAGACGCTGCGCCCCGCCGCAGAGCTGCGTCGCAAACAGACGCTGAATGTGCGAAATGATGTCCTCATGCAACCCCTGCTCCTTCATCACCCGGAACAGGAGCGAGGCATACAGCGGTACCACGGGAATCGCGCTGCTCGCCTGCGATACAACCGCCTTGAGGGTTGCAACCCGCGCATCGCCGGACAGCGCCGCGAGCCGGCCACGCAGGGCAAGCGCCGCGCGATCGAGATCTTCCTTCGCCTTGCCAAGCGTCGCGTGCCAGTAGATCGGCCAGGTCAGTTCGCTGCCAATGTAGGTGTAGGCAAGGGTGCGGAAACCCGGCGCGAGTACGCCCGCCGACGCGAGAGCATCGACCCAGAACTCCCAATCTTCTCCACCCATGACCGCCACCGTCGCCGCGGTTTCCTCCGGTGTCGCGGGCTCGAGATCCACGTCATGGACCTCGCCTCGATCCACATTGAGGGTCTTGATGTGTACGGGCGATCCCAGTGGCTTGATCGCCGAGCGATGCAAGACGCCCGTGCGCGGGTGCAGCCGGACCGGGGAGGCAAGGCTGTACACCAGAAGATCGATCTGGCCGAGATCCGCGCGGATGGTCTCGATAACACGCGCCTTCATGGCGTCGGAGAAGGCGTCTCCGTCGATGGTTTGGGCATACCGTCCTGCGGCTCGCGCGGCCTCTTCGAAAGCGATGTTGTTGTACCAGCCCGCGGTTGCCGTCTTGTTGTCCACCGGCGCTTTCTCAAACGACACGCCAAGGGTGTCGGCGCCACAGCCGAAGGCAGCGACGATGCGGGACGCAAGCCCGTAGCCGCCGGAACAACCCAGCACGAGCGCGCGTCGAACCCCCGCGTCGAGCGGTCCCTGCCGTCGCACAAACGCAGCCTGCTCCTCCACATGGGCGCGGCAGCCGTCCGGGTGCGCGGTGGTGCAGATAAAGCCGCGAATCCTGGGTTTGACGATCATGGTGGAGGCGTCCCGGTGTCCTGACGCGCCATGATACAGTGCCCGCGGGAGTTGCTGTACGCAGCCGAGGGATGAGGGGTCTCAGTATGGAATTCAACGAGGTCGTACGTACCACCTTTGCCGCGCGGGCGTTTACCGACGAACCCGTGACGGATGCGGAACTGCGCAGCCTGTTCGACAACGCCCGCTTTGCACCGAGCGGCGGCAACCGCCAGCCCTGGCGGGTGATCGTCGTACGTGATCGCGGACCTCGAGACGCACTGCTACCCCTGATTCGCCCCACCATGCAGCGTTACATGGCGCAGATGCAGGCCGGGGAAGCGCCCTGGAATACGGTGAATCCGACGCGTCTGACAGACGAGCAGATCGCGGCGACGCCGGCTCCGGAGGCGCTGCTGCGCCAGGTGCTCGACGCACCGGTGCTGCTCGTGATTTTCGTCGACCTGTCCTACGTGGCGGCGTTCGACGCTGATCTGGATCGGGTCGGCGTGATCGCTGGCGCCTCCATCTACCCGTTCGTGTGGAACCTTCTGCTCAGCGCTCGCAACATCGGTCTCGGCGGAACGCTGACCACGTTCGCCGGCGCGCGCGAGTCCGACGTGCAGGCGCTGTTTGGCGTGCCCTCGCACTTCGCGTTCGCAGCCATGCTGCCGATCGGGCACCCGGTCAAGCAGCTCACGCGTCTCAAGCGGGGGCCGATCGAGGACTTCGTGCGACTCGAGCACTGGAGCGGTCCCACGCTCCCCGGCTGATCGGCGGCACCAAGGCGAGGGTCACCGTGAGCGACGAACTCGATTTCCAAAGCGCAGCAAGCCTCGCCGCAGCCATGCGGCGCCGCGAGCTGTCGCCGATCGAGCTTTGTGAATACGCGCTGGATCGCATCGACCGCCTCGATCCGGGGCTCCACGCGTTTCGACTGATGGATGCCGATGGCGCGCGCCGGTCGGCTTACGCCGCTGACCAGGCGCTGCGCCGCGGTGAGGACGTCGGCCCACTGCACGGCGTTCCCTATGCAACCAAGGATCTCCTTGATGTCGCCGGGCTTCCGACCAGCGCAGGATCCAACGCGCTGGGCGCCATGCCAGCGCCCGCCAACGCCGAGGTCACGCATCGCCTGGCGCGCGCCGGACTGGTGCTGGTGGGCAAGACGCACACCGTGGAGTTCGCGTTCGGCTCGGTCGGCATCAACCACAGCCAGGGTACGCCGCGAAACCCATGGCAGCGCGAGCCGCATGTACCGGGCGGGTCGAGCAGCGGCTCCGCCGTCGCGGTTGCCGCAGGACTGGTTCCGCTCGCGACGGGCACCGACACGGCTTGTTCGGTGCGCACACCCGCCGCGCTGTGCGGCGTGGTTGGATTGAAAACCACGGTCGGGCGTGTGAGCCGGGCCGGGATACACCCCCTAAGCACCACGCTGGACTCCGTGGGCTCCATCGCGCGGAGCGTGCGGGACGCAGCGCTGCTCTTCGACCTGATGCAGGGGTCCGACCCGCACGACGCATCCACGCGCGGTATCACCCCAATCGATGTCCTTACGACTCTGGACACCGGCGTGGCGGGTTTGCGCATCGGGATTGCGGAGGGGGTTCTCTTCGACGCTATCGATGCCGAGGTCGAGCACGCAGTGCGCGAGGCAGCGGTCGTCTTTCAGGGGCTTGGTGCCCGCGTGGAGAGCACCGAATTCGAACCCGCAGCCGCGGCTGTCGCGCGTCCAAACGTGATCTCGCTAGTGGAAGGCTACGCCGCCAACCGAACGCTGCTGGAGACCGTGCCGGAGCAGCTTGACCCGTTCATTCTCGAGCGCCTGCGTCCCGCAATTGACGTGCGCGCCGTCGACTACCGCGCTGCCCTCGCGGCACTACCGGCACTGCGCGCCGCGGCAGCAGCCTGGTTTGAGCGCCACGACGTGCTCATCGCGCCAACCTGTGCGCTACCCGCCCTTCCCATCGCGACGGTGGATGCCGACTTTGCGAGCCACATGGCTTACGCCGACCGCTACCGCCGCAACTGTCTGGTCGGGAATCTGCTCGATTTGTGCGGGGTCTCGATTCCCTGCGGGTTCACACGCGGTGGTTTGCCCATCGGGCTGATGATTTACGGGGCAAGCTTTCGCGAAGATCTGGTCCTGCGGGTCGCCCAGGCCTACGAGGCGGCTACCCGCTGGCATGCGCAACGACCCACTGCTGTCACCCGGGCAGCAATGGCGCCGCAATCAGATGCTCACTGACGGCAAAGTCCATCGCCCGGGGAATATCGATCACCCAGGGCCCGTCGCGCCGGATGGTTAGCGTCAGCTTTTGCCCCTCAGGGATACGATGATCGCGATCACCGTCGAACGCGAGCACGCCATCGCCCTCGAAATCGACGGGCTCGCCCAGGGCAATCCGAACCACGCGACGCACCGAGACGGTCCGAAAGAGTCCGGGCGAGAGCGGCGCCGGAAAAGAGATACCCGCTCCCATGTCCACAAGGAGACCGGCGTCATCTGACGCACCCACCGGGTCAATAAGTCCGCCAATGGGCGACATGCCAATCGAGGCCGGCTCAGCACGCGTCAGCAGCAGCCGGTCGATACGCTCCGAATCGAACGGCAGCAGGTTGCCCACGTGATCGCGGCGCAGCAGCACCGCATCAATCAGCCCGAGATCGTGTACCGGAAGGCCGTAGCGCCCGACCCCCGACACATGCAGCACCTTGCAGCGCTGATCGAGCGCCGCCCCGTCGAGAGCGCCTCGCGCCTGCAGGCCCGCCACCATGCCCGCAATGGTGGGCTCCGCGAGAACCGGAAAAACATTGTTGGTGCCGGTTGAAAGGGGAATCAGGCGCACCGTAGCGGCACGGCTGCCCAGCGCGCGCACGATGGCACGGTTGGTTCCGTCTCCGCCAAGGGAAACAATGGTCTGACAACCGGCGTCCAGAAACGCTGCCACCGCGGTTTCGGTGTCCTCTGCGGTGTTGCGGATTGGTGGCGTGAGCACATGGTGCCGCGCACGCAGATCCAGATGCTCGAGCGCGGCTGACGCGATTCGAAAGGGCTCGCGCGCCACAAAGATGTCACTGGCGCCGCAGGCATCCGCCCCTGCCGCCACCCGCGCGACGAGATCACGTTTGGCTTCGTGCGTCATGTTGGTCGCACGCGCCGCCAGCCTGCGGACATCCCGACCCGACATGGGATTCACAAGAATGCCGACCGGCGCGAAGGGGCGCGAACGGGTGATGGGGGAATCGCTCATGGGTGTCATCCTGCGGGCGGACAGAGCCGGTTGGTTCGCGCCGGGTTGCGCTACCGGCACCCGGGGTTCACCCTAACCTAAGCAACCTCATCCACACATTCAATGCCGCCTTCTGACCCTACCGCCTCGCTGTGTGCGCATATCGTCCCGGGCGCGGCGCCCTTTGCGATCGAGCTCGTGCTCGACGAGGCCGGCGGGCCGACCGACGCCGTGGTTCGCTGTCGACACTGCGGTGAGCACTGGCTGCTCGAAATGCTCGACTGGCGCAGCCGCGAGCGACTCATGCGCGTTTCACCGCTGAACGCTGCTCGCGTGACAGCGCTGCTTGCGAATCTGGAGCGGGGCAGCTGCGATAGCGGGCGCGCTGCCGCCGAAGTGGCATCCGCCACCGCGGGCGTAAAGACCCTGTCCTGTTTGCTCGGCCTCGACGCGCGCGATCTGTCGATCACCCGACTTATCGCAATCCCGGCCGGGCAGGCT
>DMUF01000041.1:0-4005 GCA_003476445.1 Gammaproteobacteria bacterium
CTCGCGACCCTGCGCGTGGTGCACATGAACATCAACGGGGAGCCACGCGAACGGCTCTTCCACATGAACGGCGCGCCGCGGGAAATCCTGCGCCGGGGCGCCGAGGTGACCTATCGCATGGCCGCGGGCGACAGCCTGGGAGGCGTGGTCGAGACGTTGACTGGCGGACCGCTTACGGCGGCGTTTGTGCGCGACTTTGCCGCCATCTCCAGGCATTACGAACTGCGGGCCGAAGGTGCGGACCGCATTGCGGGTCGGCCGGCGCAGCGTCTCGTGGTGCTGCCGCGCGATGCGGATCGACATGGCTATCGGCTCTGGCTGGATGAACCGTCGCGTCTGCTGTTGCGGTCGGAAATGCTGGATGACCGCGGCCAGCGGCTCGAGATCTTCCAGTTCACGCAGGTGGCGATCGGGTCCGGGGTGGATCCGCGGGCGCTGGAGCCGGCGGTACTCGATGAACCAATGCGCGAAGTCACGCTCAGCGGGCGTAGCACGGCGTCCGAGCCTGGCTCCGACGCCGCCTGGATGCCGACATGGCTCCCGCCGGGGTTCACCCGTGTAACTACTGTGGTGCACGCGATCGAACATGCCCCTGCATCCGCGACACGTATGCTGTTCTCCGACGGGCTCGCGGATTTTTCATTGTTTGTCGAGCCTGAGCCTCGCGATCAGGCAGCGCGCATGCCCGCGCTGATCGAGTCCCGCTCAGGGGCCACGGTGACCATCAGCCGGCTTTGGGCGGGGGCGCGCTCGGTCGAGTCGCCGGTGCGGTGTACGCTGGTGGGCGAAATTCCGCTGGTGACTGCCCGGCGGATATTGGAGAGTCTCGGACCCGTGGACAGCTCACGCGCTGACGCGGGCTCGGCGCCATGACCGCGTTGGATCGTTTGACGCGCATTGGAACCTGGCGCGAGCATGATGGGGTGGAAGATGGGGCGCAGTGGGCGTTTGAGCCTATCGCCGTCGACTGCTTAGCGCGTCAAGCGGGCGGGGTCTGCCCGTGTGCCGTCATGCGTCAACGTGCGCAGCTCTGTGACGACGGCGGCGCCCTCATGACATGTGGGCTGACCCCCGGCATGCAGGCGAACGTTCAGCGAGCAACGGGTGAGCTGTCGATCTCGCGGCGCGGTTTGACCCTGCTCGCGGCGGCTGCCTACGGTGTCCCGCTTGCGATGCTGCTCGCAGGCGCGGCGATCGGTCAGGCGCTCGGCGGCGATGGTCTGGCAGCGGTGCTTGGCATCGCGGCGGCGCTACCCGGGTTTATGCTGTTTCGACGGCGAGGAGCGGCGCTTCTGGCGCGGCTCGAGATGTCCTGGCAGGTGCCTTCCGGCATGTCGGGCAAGCGGGCGGAGACCGACTCCGCTCAATCAACAAGGGAGTTCTGGACGTCATGAAGAATCGTATCGCGAGCATTGCCCCGCGGCGTCATTGGCCGATGCGCTGGCTGCGCCATGCGCTCTTCAGCGTCGTGGCGTTCGCGGTGCTCGCGCCGGTCGCGGTCGTCGAGGCCCGTGAACTGCCTGATTTCACCGAGCTCGTGGAAAAGAACGCGGCCGCCGTCGTGAATATCAGTACCGTGCAGCGTAATGATCCTCATGAGGGCGTGCCGCAAGCGCGGTCCGAAGAGTTCGACGAATTCTTTCGCCGTTTCTTCCCACCGGACGGGTCTCGCGGGATGCCGTTTGCGCGTCCGCGCTCGCTGGGATCCGGTTTCGTGCTGAGCGCGGACGGATTCATCCTCACCAACAATCACGTGGTTGAGGATGCTGACGAGATCATGGTCCGCTTCAATGACCGTCGCGAGCTGCCGGCGAAGCTTATCGGCGCAGACCCGCGTTCGGATCTCGCTCTGCTCAAGGTCGAAGCGAGCGGTCTGCCGACCGTGCGTCTCGCCTCGGGTGATGATCTCAAGGTAGGGGAATGGGTGCTCGCCATCGGTTCTCCGTTTGGATTCGATTACTCCGTCACCGCGGGCATCGTCAGCGCGAAGGGCCGCAGCCTGCCCACCGAGCAGAACGAAAACTATGTCCCGTTCATCCAGACCGATGTCGCGATCAACCCGGGTAACTCCGGTGGGCCGCTGTTCAATCTCGAAGGCGAAGTCGTGGGCATCAATTCCCAGATCTACAGCAATTCGGGCGGGTTCATGGGCGTGTCCTTTGCCATCCCCATCGACGTTGCCATGGACGTGGTCGATCAGCTCAAAGCCTCGGGCAAGGTGGCGCGGGGTTGGCTTGGCGTCATCATTCAGGAAGTAAGCCGGGATCTGGCCGAGAGCTTCGGGCTTGACCGCCCCCATGGCGCGCTCGTTACGCGCGTGCTCGAAGACGGGCCCGCAGAAGAAGCGGGCATCCGAGAGGGCGACATCATCGTGGCCTTCGATGGCAAGACGATCGATTTCTCCTCGGAATTGCCGCCCGTGGTAGGGCGGGCCAGAGTCGGTGAAGAAGTGCCGCTGCTCGTGGTGCGGGAAGGTAAGGAAATCACGCTCGACGTCACGGTGGGTCAGCTGCCCGACCGTTCGGATCAGGTTGCTGCGGCTGAGCCCGGAGCACCGCAGACCTCGCGGCTTGGCGTGACCGTCGAGGCAATTCCTGCAGAGCAGCGCGAGCGGCTCGGCGCGGAAGGCGGTGTGCGGGTGCTCGAGGTTGATGGCGCAGCAGCCGAGGCGGGAATACGTGCGGGCGATGTGATCACCCGTCTCGACAACCAGCCGGTGGCAGATCCCGATGGCTTCAACACCATCGCGGAATCGCTGACCGCGGGGCGCTCGGTGCCGGTACTCATCATTCGGGGCCAGACGCCTACGTTCCTGGCGCTGCGAGTACCTGACTGAGTGACGCTTTCGGACTGCTGACCGCGGCTCGCTCGAAGGTTAGGGATCGGCTAAACTCGCGCGCCCGCGGCGGTGTCCAGCCGGGTCGGCAGTACGGGAGCATTCGTGCCAGCGATCGAGCACATCCGCAACTTTTCCATCATCGCGCATATCGATCACGGCAAGTCCACGTTGGCTGACCGATTGATCCAACTCTGCGGCGGCCTCTCTGACCGGGAGATGGCCGCGCAGGTGCTGGACTCGATGGACCTCGAGCGCGAACGCGGTATCACCATCAAGGCGCACAGCGTCACCCTGCATTACACGGCGCAGAGCGGCAGAACATTCCAGCTCAACTTTATCGATACCCCCGGTCACGTGGATTTCAGCTACGAGGTATCGCGATCGCTCGCCGCGTGTGAAGGCGCGCTGCTGGTCGTGGATGCCGCTCAAGGGGTTGAAGCGCAGTCGGTCGCAAACTGCTACACGGCGATCGAGCAGGGGCTCGAGGTGCTTCCCGTTCTGAACAAGATCGATCTGCCCCAGGCCGACCCTGCCAGGGTGGCGCACGAGATCGAGGAGATCATCGGTCTGCCCACGGATCATCTGATCAGCGTGAGCGCCAAGACGGGGCAGGGCGTACCCGATCTGCTCGAACAGCTGATCGAACGCATTCCGCCCCCCCAAGGTGATCGCACGCGACCGCTGCAGGCTCTCATCATCGACTCCTGGTTTGATAACTACCTGGGCATCGTGTCGCTGGTCCGTGTGGTGCATGGCAGCATCCGCCGCGGCGATCGGATCGTGGTGAAGTCGGTGGGCCGCGCGCATGAGATAGACGACGTGGGCTGCTTCACGCCCAAGCCCACGGCCAAAGACAGCCTCGAGGCGGGTGAAGTCGGGTACATCGTTGCCGGCATCAAGGACATTCGTGGGGCCCCGGTGGGAGACACCGTGGTGCTCGCGGCGCATCAGGAAGTAGATCAGCTACCGGGCTTCGCGCGGGTGAAGCCGCAGGTGTTTGCCGGCATGTTTCCAGTTAACACGGAAGACTTTGAGAATTTCCGCACGGCACTGGAAAAGCTCACCCTGAACGATGCATCGCTCTTCTACGAGCCGGAGACGTCTGACGCGCTCGGCTTCGGTTTCCGCTGCGGTTTTCTCGGCATGCTGCACATGGAGATCGTGCA
>DMUF01000041.1:4305-11644 GCA_003476445.1 Gammaproteobacteria bacterium
ATCGTGCAGGAGCGGCTCGAGCGCGAATACGATCTTGATCTGATCACCTCCGCGCCCACCGTCGTCTACGAGGTTGAGCTCGCGGATGGCAGCGTGCGACAGATCGATAATCCGTCGAGCATGCCGGCCAACTATCAGGAGATGCGGGAGCCGATCGCTGAGGTCAACATCCTGGTCCCACAGGATTATGTGGGCAATGTCATCAGCCTGTGCGTAGAGCGCCGAGGTGTGCAGAAGAGCCTGCTGTACTCCGGCGGGCAAGTGTCCATGAAGTGGGAACTACCGATGAATGAAGTCGTGATGGACTTCTTTGATCGGCTGAAATCAGTCAGTCGCGGGTTCGCCTCGCTGGATTACAGCTTTCTGCGGTTTGACGCCGCCAAGCTGGTGCGGCTCGACATCCTCATCAACGGTGACCGCGTGGACGCGCTTGCCATGATTGTGCATCGTGATCAGGCACAGCAGCGCGGGCGCTCGCTCGCGGAGAAAATGAAAGAGCTGATTCCGCGTCAGATGTTCGACGTGGCCATTCAGGCGGCGATCGGCGGGCAGGTGATCTCCCGCACGACGGTCAAGGCTCTGCGCAAGGATGTAACGTCGAAGTGTTACGGCGGCGACATCACGCGCAAGAAGAAACTGCTGGAAAAGCAGAAGGCGGGAAAGAAGCGAATGAAGCAGCTTGGTCGGGTCGAGATTCCCCAGGAGGCCTTTCTGGCAGCGCTCAAGGTGGATCGCTGATGGATATCAACTTCCCGCTCGTGTTGACCTGGGCTGTTTTTGTTACCGGACTCCTCTGGGGGTTGGATCGTGTGTTGCTGCTGCCCCGGCGGCGAGCGGCAGCGAGCCGCGCGGCATCGGCGGGCGCAACGATCGATGCCCAGGCCGAGATTCTGCGCGAGTCGGTCCTGGTCGACTATGCGCGCTCGTTCTTTCCGGTGCTGCTGGTGGTGTTGCTTGTGCGCAGCTTCCTCGCCGAGCCGTATCAGATCCCCTCGGAGTCCATGGTACCTACCCTGGAAGTGGGCGATTTCGTGCTGGTCAACAAGTACGCCTACGGGCTGCGGCTTCCGGTCACGGGCACGCGCATTCTGGAGGTTGGCTCTCCTGAACGTGGTGATGTCATGGTCTTCGTTCCACCCCATGACCCGCGGGCGTTCATCAAGCGCGTGATCGGGGTGCCAGGCGACCACATCCGGATCGAGAATGATGTGCTCTTTATCAACGGCGAGCGTTCCGAGTATCGGCTCGAGCGCGAGTTCGAGCTGGCTCTGCCGAACAGTGTCCGGCGGCTCCCCGTGCGCGAGTACACCGAATCCTTCGACGGGGTCACGCACCGCGTATTCCGTTACCCGTTCCGCGAGCCAGCACGTGAGTGGCAGGTACCGGAGGGCAGTTATTTCATGGTGGGCGACAATCGCGGGCGCAGCGAAGATAGCCGCGTGTGGGGTTTCGCGTCAGAGAACAATATCGTCGGCAAGGCGGTGGCAATCTGGATCCACAAGGAGCCGGGGTTCCACCTGCCAAGCTTCGAACGCAACCGCTGGCTCGATTGAGCGCGCGAGCGCAAGGGGTGTGATGCATGCCCGGATCCGTCGAGCCTGGCCTGGTCCGATTTGTCCGGCGTGTGCCGAGGCGTCAGCGGGGAGCTTCGCTGTTCGCGTCCCTGTCCATGCTGGTGGTCATTGCCGGTTCTGTCATGCTCGCCGCGCGCCTTGGCCCCTTCTGGATCGAGCATCGCACCCTGGTGAGTATCCTCGAGGAGCTGCCCGTGAGCACCGTGCGCGATGTACCTCGGGGGGCCGTATATGCCTCGGTCGACAAGCAGTTCGCGCTGAATGGCTATGGCGAGCTCAAATCCCGCGACTTGCTCGACTACCAGCCGGGTCGCGATGCCACGGTGCTGGTCCTGGCGTACGAGCGTCGTGCGCATTTGCTGCTCAATCTCGATTTGGTCATCGTGTTCAATGACCGCTTTGAATACCGCTGAAGCCATGACGCCGGATGATCGGGTGGAACGCGCGCTGGATTATCGATTTCGCGATCGCGAGCTTTTCGCGCGCGCGCTGACTCATCGCAGCGCGGGCCGCCACCACAACGAACGACTGGAGTTTCTTGGCGACGCCGTGCTGGGCTATGCGGTGGCAGATCGACTCTACCGGGCGCGCCCGCTCGAGTCCGAAGATGTGCTATCCATCCTGCGCGCGAGCCTCGTGCGCAAAGAAAGTTTGGCCGAGATCGGGGCGCGACTGGGTTTGGGTGAGGCAATCCGTCTTGGCGCGGGTGAGCGCAATAGCGGCGGGCACGAGCGTCCCTCCATCCTCGCCAATGCGCTCGAAGCGCTGATCGGCGCCGTGCATATGGACGGTGGCGAGGCCGCGGCGGTTGCTCTGGTTGACCGGCTGTTTGGTGATCGCTTCGAAACCGCGTCCGCGGCTGCTGCGAAGGATGCAAAAACCCGCCTTCAAGAGCATCTGCAGGCGCAAAATATGCCATTGCCTGTGTATGCGGTGGTGGCCGCGGCGGGTGCCGCGCACAAGCGCGTATTTACCGTGCACTGTCGTGTCGAAGCGTTCGAGCTCGAAGTATCGGCATCCGGTAGCAGTCGTCGTGCAGCGGAAATCGCGGCCGCGGAACAGGCGCTGAAAGTGCTGGAGGCAGATCATGGCTGAGTCGAACGACCTATCGGTGGCACCGCTTACGATTGGGCCCTGCGGCTACGTGGCGATCGTTGGCCGGCCCAACGTGGGCAAGTCGACGCTGTTGAATCACCTCCTGCGCCAAAAGCTCAGCATCACTTCGCGCAAACCGCAGACCACGCGTCACATTCTGCTGGGTGTCGATACGGAAGGTGACTCACAGATCATCTACGTTGATACCCCGGGCATTCACGATCATGCGCGCCGTGAGCTGAATCGCCAGATGGTGCGATCAGCGACGGCCGTGCTGGCTGACGTCGATCTGATTCTGATGGTGACGGAACGGGATGTCTGGTCCGAAGGCGATGACCTCGTGCTCGATTATCTGCGCAAGCTCGAGACTCCCTGTTTCGCGGTCATTAACAAGATCGACCAGATGAAGCAGAAGAGTGCACTGTTGCCGGTTATCGATCGGCTTTCCCATCTCGGGCGCTTTCGCGAGTTTTACCCGGTGGCAGCGCTGCGCAGCGAGGGGCTCGACGCGCTGCGACGGGGCATCTGCGCAGCGCTTCCGACGCGTCCGCACCTGTTTCCCGCTGATCAGATCACCGATCAGACCGAGCGTTTCCTCGCGGCTGAGATCATCCGTGAAAAGCTCATGCGACGCTTGGGCGATGAGTTGCCGCACCATCTCGGCGTCGTCATCGACAGCTACAGCGAAGGTCCTACGGTCACCGACATCAGCGCCGACATCATTGTCGAGCGCGCGGGGCAGAAGCGGATTGTCATTGGTACTGGCGGCGAAAAGCTTCGCCTGATTGGACAGGAGGCGCGACAGGACATCGAACGGCTGATCGGGCGTCAGGTCATGTTGCGGCTATGGGTCAAGGTTCGTGCCGGCTGGACAGACAGCGCAGCCGCCCTTCGGCGCATGGGTTATGACCAGGGTTGATGACCAGCCGGCCCTGGTGCTGCACGTGCGCCCGTATCGGGAAACCAGTGCCATCGTGAGCCTCTTGACGCCGGGTCACGGCCGCGTGGCCGTGGTCGCGCGCGGCGTGCGCGGGCCGCGCGGAACTGCTCTGCAACCCTTCAACCAGCTGCGTGTGGCGTGGCAGGGGCGCGGTGCACTCGCAACCCTGGTCCAGGCCGATCTGGAAAAACCGGTCTGGCTTTCCGGGCTTGCGCTGAGCGCCGGTCTTTATCTCCTCGAGCTCCTGGATCGCCTCGTCACCGAGCGAGAGCGCGCGCCGCGTTTGTATGCGGGCAGCTGCTGGGCGCTCGATGGTCTTGCGGATCCGAACTCGGATATCGCGCTCACACTGCGCCGATTCGAACAGTTTCTGCTGGCCGAGCTGGGTTATGCGATCGAGTTTGCCTGCACCGCAGAAGACGGCGCGCCGCTTGACCCCGAAGAGCAGTATCGCTTCGAGCCAGGGGCCGGGTTTCTGCGCGCGGTCGCAGCATCAGGCGATACCTATTCCGGCAGCGTGCTGCTGGCAATCGCGGCGAATGACTATGCCAGCGCATCCGCCCGTCGCGCGGCCCGTCAGGTGGCGGCCCGTGCGTTGGCTACCTTGCTGGGGCCCCGTCCGTTGGTCAGTCGCGGGCTTCTTGCGGGGCATTCGTCATGAGTGGAGTGCGTTCGCTATACGCTGTGACGATCGACTCTCTGGGTGCGGACGGGCTCGGTCGTGCCCGTGTTAACCTGCCGGGTGCTGGGGAGCGGGAGCTTGCCGTGCGCAACGCGCTGCCGGGGGAGACCATCGACGCGGTCGTACGCCGCAGGCGCAAGGGAATCTGGTTCGCTCAGGGAGAGCGCGTTGGCCCACCCTCGCCCGAGCGTGTGGTCGCTCGTTGCGCGCATTTCGAGCAGTGTGGCGGGTGCGTCGCGCAGCATCGCGATCACGACCTGCAGCTCGAATTCAAGACGCGCCAGGTAAAGGAGCTCCTGGTCGCCCGCGGACTCACGCCACCTGACTTCGGGCGCCCCGTCACCGGGCCCACCTTCGCCTACCGGCATAAAGCGCGCCTTGGGGCACGATACGTTGACGGCGAACTGCTCATCGGCTTCCGCGAAGCCTTCAGTAATCGCGTCGTGCGTATGGAGTCCTGTCAGATCCTTGCGCCGCAGATCCATGCTGCGTTGCCAGGGCTGGCCCGGGTGCTGGGCGGGTTCGGCGCAGCGAGCCAGATTCCCCAGATCGAGGTCGCAGCGGGCGACCGCGACTGCGCCTTTGTCGTGCGGCATCTCGTGCCGCTCAGTGCGCACGAAGAGGAACAGCTGGCTGCTTGGGCGGCGAACGCCGGCTGCGCGATCTATCTGCAGCCGGCAGGCTACGATTCGCTTCGCGCGCCGGTGACGGGAGTCCACCCGCGGGTACTGGCTTACGAGCTCCCTGCGCTCGACCTGCGATTCGAGTTCCTGCCGACCGATTTCACCCAGGTAAATCCGCACGTGAACCGGCTGCTGGTCGACGCCGTGATCCAGGCTCTCGATCTGCCCCCGGGCGCTGCCGTGACGGACCTCTTCTGCGGCATCGGCAATTTTTCCCTCGCCCTCGCACGCCGCGGGTATCAGGTCCTCGGCCTCGAAGCCGCTGGCGGCGCTGTGGCGCGAGCAACGCACAACGCGCTTCTGAATGATCTGCAGTCCCACGCGCGGTTTGCAGTAGCCGATCTGCATGCGGTGGGTGACCAGGCGGCTGTTCTGCCCAGCGCTCAAGCGCTGGCCAGCGCTCAAGCGCTGGTACTTGACCCACCCCGTTCGGGTGCCGGTCCGAACCTTGCTGCGTGGTGTCAGTCACCCGGGCTTGAGCAGATTGCCTATGTGTCGTGTAACCCGGAAACCTTTGCGAGCGATGCGGTCGTTCTCGGCGCAGCCGGGTTCCGATTGGTGGACATCCGGGTATTCGACATGTTTCCGCACACCGCGCATGTCGAAACCTTCGGATTCTTCCGTCGAGATCGCTGATGGTCAAGGTAAGGGCCGAGCTGGTTCGAGACGCATCCGGAAATATCGACATCGATCATTGGGTGCGAGAGCTTGTTGCCGTGCATGGCGCGCTCGATTCCGACCGCGTGCTCTCGGGCTGTCGGTGGCTGAAGTCGATTGATCTCACCGACGCAGCGTTGCTTGAGTCAGGAATCGAACTTGCTGAGCTCGCGGCAGCGATGGAACTCGACACCGAATCGGTGCTCGCAGCGTTGGCGTACCGGGTGATGCGCAGCGGTGCGGTAACCCCCGGGGAGGTTCGTGCACGCTTCGGTGATGTGGTGGTTGGGCTTGTCGATGCGGTAGAGCGCATGGGCGCGGCGAGCGTGCTCGAGATGTCGAATGCCCGGCTGCAGACCTCCGAGCGGCGTGATCAGATTGAAAACGTGCGCCACATGCTCGTCGCCATGCTCGATGACGCACGCGTCGCCGTGCTCAAGCTGGCGGAACGGATCGTTGCCCTGCGTGCGGCCAAACTTGCGCCCGAAGCGCGCCGCGAGCGCATTGCGCGCGAAGCCCATCTGGTCTTCGCGCCGCTCGCCAACCGGCTGGGTATCTGGCGACTGAAGTGGGAACTCGAAGATCTCGCGCTGCGCTATCTCGCGCCGGACATCTACATTTCCATCGCTCGGCAGTTGTCCGGCAGGCGTGAGGAACGTGAGCGCCAGGTTGCTGGTATCGCGTCAGAGGTGGAGGCGCGGCTGTTGGAGCGTGGTGTCAGCGCCGTGGTAACGGGTCGCGCGAAACACTTCTACAGCATCTGGCGCAAGATGCAGGCAAAGCACGTGGGGATCGATCAGGTGCACGACGTCCGTGCGGTCCGCGTGCTCGTTGACGACATAGCAGCGTGCTACGCGGCTCTCGGCGTGATTCACACGGCGTGGCGCCATGTGCCAAGCGAGTTCGATGACTACATCGCTGCGCCCAAGGAAAACGGCTATCGCTCGATTCACACCGCAGTGGTGGGTCCCGATGGGCGCACGCTCGAAGTGCAGATCCGCACACATGAGATGCATCGTGAGGCCGAGCTCGGTGTGTGTGCGCACTGGGCCTACAAAGAGCGTGACGGTGGCAACGGCAGCTACGCACTGAAGATGAACTGGCTGCGTCAGGTCGTCGATCAGCGTCATGGTCAGGTGCCGGTGAGTCCTCTGGCCGCAAGCGTGGAGTTCGGCGAAGAATTGCGACAGCTCTTCCACGACGAGCGCATCTTCGTATCCACGCCCAAAGGCCATGTCGTTGATCTGCCGGCGCAGGCGACCGCGCTTGATTTCGCCTATCGCGTGCACACCGAGATCGGGCATCGCTGCGTGGGAGCGTTCGTTGACGGCGCTCCGGTCGCCCTCGATTCACTGCTCAAAAGTGGGCAGCGGGTGGAGATCGTCACGCACAGCGATGCACGGCCAGAGCGCGCCTGGCTCGACCTGCATCTGGGTTTCGCACGCACGGCCCGCGCGCGTCAGAAGCTGCGTGAGTGGTTTCGCGGGCTTGGCCTGGAACACAATGAAATGGCAGGGCGGGAGCGTCTGCTGACGCTGCTGGCGCGGCTTTGTGTGCCGGAGCCCGCGCGCGCCGCGCTGGGCACGGTTGCCGCTGCGGCAGGGTTTGATTCGGCGCAGGCGCTCCACGTCGCTCTTGGTGCCGGCGATTGCCAACTGCTCGACGTGATCGATCTGATCGAACGTCATTGCTTGCGCGAGGCGCGCGA
>DMUF01000041.1:11926-16175 GCA_003476445.1 Gammaproteobacteria bacterium
GCGCGAGGCGCGCGATTCGACCGATCGCGGGTCGCTTGAGATCGAGCTTCAGGCACCCGATCGCGACGGCCTGTTGCATGACGTAGTGCGTACGTTGCGCGCGCTCGATACGCCGCTGATCGCAAATGCGGGGCGTGTGGATCCCGTGCGGCACCTCGTGGTCATGCGCCTCGAAGTACCCGTGCAGTCCTTGCGTCAGTCGGCGTTACTCATTGAGATGCTTGGTCGGATCGAGGGCGTGCTCGATGCCCGGGTTCTGGATAATTGATGGTGCGTCTGCGTGAAAGGCATCGGATGAAGGGTTATTGTTGAGCTTCAGGCGAATCGCTTTGCGCTGCAGACAAGGCAGCCGAACCGCATTGGAAGAAGGAGAAACATCATGCGCATCATTCTGCTGGGCCCTCCCGGCGCAGGCAAAGGCACGCAGGCTCAGTTCATCTGCAAGCAATTCGGCATTCCGCAGATTTCAACCGGCGACATGTTGCGTGCCGCGGTCAGAGCGGGCAGCGAGCTCGGCGCTCGCGTCAAGGCGGTGATGGACTCAGGGGCGTTGGTATCCGACGAGATCATCATCGAACTCGTGCAGGATCGAATCGCGCAGGCGGACTGCGCCAACGGCTTTCTGTTTGATGGTTTTCCGCGAACGATTCCACAGGCCGACGCAATGGAGCAGGCAGGTGTGCCGATTGATCACGTCGTCGAGATCCTGGTGCCTGACGAGGAAATCGTTAAGCGCATGAGCGGTCGACGCGTGCATCTCGCGTCGGGGCGGGTCTATCACGTCACCTTCAATCCGCCGCGCGTTGCGGGCGTCGACGACGTTTCTGGTGAGCCACTCGTGCAGCGCGATGACGACAAAGAGAGCACGGTCCGCGATCGACTCGCCGTGTATCACCGACAAACGCATCCTCTGGTCGAGTTCTACGAGGCTCGTGCTGCCCGTGGGTTGCTCCGTTTTTCCCGCGTGGATGGCGTGGGTGAACTTGCTGGCATCGAGAGCCGAATCGTCTCCGCATTGCAATAGCAGTAGTGATATTTTTTTTCCTTGTCAGTATGATGCGGCGCAGATTCGTCGGGGCTTGTTTCAACGCAGGGCATAAGGCCTGCGCGGAAGCGAGCAGAAGCGAATCTGAGACTTTGACAAGTCGATAAACGCAGTCCATTCGAACGCAAGGATATCCGAGGAGATTCTCAATGCCGAAAGCCAAGACTGCAGCGAAACCAGCGCCCGCCAAGAAGGCCCCGGCGAAAAAGCCTGCTGCTAAGAAGCCTGCCGCGAAGAAGGTTGCTGCCAAGAAGCCAGCCGTGAAGAAGGCACCTGCGAAGAAGGTCGCTGCCAAGAAGGCGCCAGCCAAGAAAGCCCCTGCCACCAAGGCTCCGGCGAAGAAGGCTCCGGCCAAGAAGCCAGCTGTGAAGAAGGCTCCAGCCAAGAAGCCAGCGGTGAAGAAGGCCCCGGCTAAGAAGCCAGCCGTGAAGCCAGCCGTGAAGAAAGCCCCTGCCAAGAAGGCGGCGCCGAAGAAGGCTGCTGCAAAGAAGGCACCCGCGAGCACCTGAGTTGCGCACGTAGGGCCCGGAGTCTTTCCGGGCTATCGACCGTGACCGCATTGCGCGGTCGCGGTTCGGTTAGTCTCCCTGTCAACGTGTCGGACCAAGCACACCCCGAAAAGGCAGCACCTCGACCAGACTTCCATCCTGCAGATCGGCTGCGTCCGCCGGAATACGAATCAGACAGTTCGCGGAGCGGAAGCTCGCCAGTCGATTGGAGCTTTGGTCGCCCGTGACAGTCACGCGCACGCGCTCTCCGTCTGCGATGAGCGTGCCACGTTGATACTCCTCGCGCCCCGGGCGATGCCGGATGGTGCCGCCAAGTGCGGCCTTGATGCGCAACACAGTCGCAGGAGCAGCGCCCGCGAGATGCAGCAGCAGAGGGCGCGCCAGAAGCAGCGCGGTCACGATGGTCGAAACCGGGTTGCCCGGTAGACCCAGAAAATGCGCGCGTCCAATGCGACCGAACGCGAGCGGTTTGCCCGGCTTCAGATTGAGGCGCCAGAGCAGAAGCTCACCACGCTCCTCGACGGCAGCCTTGACGTGGTCGGCATCGCCAACGGATACCCCGCCGGTCGTCATGATGAGATCAGAGGTTGCAGCGGCTTGATCGAGCGCGGTCGCGGTAGCCTTGGGGTTATCCGGGATGACGCCCAGGTCAACGAGTTCGATGGGAAGATCTTGCAGCAGCGCCTTCAGCGCGGCGCGATTCGAATCATAGATCTGCCCCATGGCAAGCGGGCGCCCGGGCTCGATCAATTCATCTCCGGTGGATAGCAGCGCTACTTTGGGCCGGATCTGAACCGGGATCGAGGTCAGTCCGCAGGCTGTGAACCAGGCAATCTCGAATGGCCCGATAACATCGCCCTGCTGGGCGATGCAGGCGCCAGCGTGAACATCCTGACCCACCTCCCGAATGTTGTCTCCGGCTCTGATCAGTTCATTCACGCGAACGGAATGATCCGAGACATCGCAGTCTTCCTGGATGGCGACGGCGTCGAGGTCCGCGGGCACCGTGGCGCCGGTGAAGATGCGAACACAATGGCCGGGTGGTACGTCGCCTGTGAACGGATGTCCGGCGCTGCTGACGCCGATACACGTGTAGGCGTGAGGCGGCTGCTCCGACGCATCAGCCGAGCGCAATGCATAGCCGTCCATTGCCGATGCCGGAAAGGGCGGTAGCGAGACAGGCGCTCGCACGTCTTCAGCGAGCACACGCCCCATAGCGCTGGTTACAGAAATCTGCTCCGGGCGGTGTGGAACAGAAACCGCCTCGAGCATTCGCGCAAGGGCTACGTTCAGATCGAGCGCTTGGATACCATACCCCCATGACGCGTCTACTTGCCTTGGAAACGTCGGGCCCCGCATGTTCGGTAGCGGCGCACATCGACGGCATCTGGTTCGAGAATACACAGAACGTAGAGCGGCTGCATAACCAGGTGCTGCTCTCGCAGCTGCAGGCGCTGCTGCGCGAAGCAGGTGTCGCACCGCGCGCCATCGAAGTTATTGCTTTCGCCGCTGGCCCCGGCTCTTTCACGGGTATCAGGCTTGCAGCCGCCGCTGCCCAGGCGCTCGCGCTCGCCAGCAGTGCGCGTATTGTTCCGGTTTCCTCGTCTGAGGCGCTTGCGATCGCAGCCTACGGCCGTGGACTGGTCGACGCGCAACGACCGGTGCTCGTCGTCACGCGATCGCGGCGCGATGCCTATTACGTCTCTGCCTGGGATCACCTCGCGGCATCGCGTCCGCGTTGCGTGCTGTCCGATGAATTGTTTCAAGGCGAGCAGGTCGTGTTGCCGGAAGCTTGTCACGGCTGGGCAGGTGTTGGTGACCTTCCGCCGTGGTGGAATTCGTGCGGTGGTGGCGCATTTTCGACAGGGATCGTCACCCATGCGCGCGTGATCGGTGAGATCGGTCTTCGACAGCACGCGGCGGGAGAGTCGGTTGATGCTGCACTCGGGCTGCCGATCTATGTGGCGGGCGATACGCCCTGGAAGCCCTCTCAGCCTGATGTGCACTGAGCGAGGACTGTCATCGTGAGTCTCGCGCTGTACTGCCATCCGCTGGCTCAGCCCTGGGCATTGACCCTCGTTACGGGATGTACGGTTGAGCTCGCACTGTGCCCTCCCGATGCGATTCGTCCCTGTCTGTGGGCTGCGCCCGATCATCTCGAACTGCATGCGGCTGACCCACGACTCGGTGGCGTGTGGGTTGAAGCAACGGAGCTGCGGCGGCGCGTTGCTGACGGCTCGACGCTGAAGCGCGCCTGCGGCGCGCTAGGCGAGGCGAGGGTGCTGGACCCCATGGCGGGCTGGGGGGTCGATGCCTTGCTGCTAGCAGCGGCGGGCGCGCGCGTGGTGGCGGTCGAACAGGAGCCGCTGCTGCACGCGCTTGGTCGTGATCTCGCCCGACGTTCTGGCATCGCGGGGGTGGAATTCCATTGCGGTGACGGTCTTCGCATGCTCGATACGGCTGAGCCGTTTGATCTCGTCTACCTCGATCCGATGTTTCCTGCCCACGGCAAGACCGCATTACCGGGCAAGCGCATGCAGGTGACGCGGGCCCTCCCAGGCGCTGAGACCGAGATAACGGTGCCGGAGCTTCTGCGCTGGATCGAAGCAGGACGCGCGGCAGCGCGGCGCCGTGTCGTGTTGAAGCGTCGTCTCAAAGACCCCGTGGTCGGTTCGCCGCACTGGCAGATCAAAGG
>DMUF01000041.1:16536-25720 GCA_003476445.1 Gammaproteobacteria bacterium
CGCCCTGAAGAGGGTCGCCCTGATTGGGCTGTGCGTGAGGGGCCTATGCCTGAGCGGGTAACGTCGGCGGTGGTTTTACCGCCAGTCGGAAGTCCGCATCGATCACAGCGTTCGCCGCGCGCAGTATTTCCGGCACGAGCCGCCCGGGTTCCAGCGTTCCGTCCGGTTTCTCGTGCAGCAGAGCGCGTTTCTGCAGACCGTCGACCATCTGATTGAACAGGGTGGCGTCGACGAACTCGGGCGCGTTCAGCCCGTAGAGTCGTGACATGCGCGCGGCAACAGCCAGGGTCCGCTCCTGCAGAGCGCTGCGAGACTGTCGCGTATCCGGGTCGTTGGTAAGAAGCCGCAGCACGATGTAGAGCCGCTCGAGCAGTGGCATCACGATGCCCGCCAGGAGTTGCAGCTGCCGGCCGGCCTCGGAGTCCGCTGGCGCGGGCTGCAGCGAATCTCCGCGGCTGACGAGAAGCCCCTCATCAAGCATCTGGGTGGTCCACAGGTCGATTGTTCCCGGGCGCCGCGCGTCTTGTGACGCGTCCAAATCGCTCTTGCCGGTCAAGTCTTGAAGCTCGATCTCCGCGGTCACCGCATCGGCAACGAAGGGAAGGACCGGCGCGCACAGCCGGTGCAGCGCTGTTCGCTCGAGCGGGCGCCGTCGATTGCGAATCAGACAGGCAATGAGCGACGGTACCAAGAGAACGTGGGCGACGTTGTTGCGGTACCAGGTAATGAGGACGGCGGTCAGCGTGTCATGATGCAGAACCGGCCCGAAAGCAGCCTCCTCGCGGTGGATCAGCCCAAGCGACTGCACCGTCGCAATGATCTCCTTGGGCGACAGGTCCGTGACCGGGTAGCGCGCCGGTCCCGCGCCAAGCAGGCGCTGGTAAAGCGCTATCTGCGCCTCGAGCACCGTCGCTTCGATCGCAAGCCGCGGCGCACTCAGCATCACCAGTGCGACCAGGTTGACGGGATTTACGGTCGCTGCGGCGTTGATACGCGTCATGATGGCGGCGCCGAGACGCGGCGCAACGGTGGCGTCGGTCGCCGGATCCGAGCGCAGCCCCTCTTTTGCCAGCCAGCGCCCGAGCACGAGCGGTGCGCCAAAGCGAACATCCACATGACCGAAGTTCTGACGCACGAGACGCAGCGCGCGAAAGACGTCGGTCACTGATTCCGTCCGCTTGCCTGAACCGCGCAACTCATCGAGGTAGCTCGCGGCCTCGACCAGTTTTTCGTAACCGAAGTAGACCGGCACGAAGGCGAGGGGGCGTGGCAGGCCGCGCGCGTGATGCTCGAGCGTCATCTTGATGAGCCCCAGGCGTGCGGGGAGCAGTCGGCCCGTGCGCGATCGACCGCCCTCGGGAAAGAACTCTACGCTGTGGCCACGGCGATAGACCTGATACAGATATTCCGAGAACACCGCGCTGTAGAGCGGATCGCCGCGGAAACTGCGGCGCATGAAGAATGCACCGGATCGACGCAGGATGCCGCCCACCACGGGCAGGTTGAGATTGCGACCGGCGGCGATGTGCGGAATCGTCAGCCCATCTTGATAGAGCAGATAGGACAGCAGCAGATAATCCAGATGGCTGCGATGTGAGGGCACATAGACCAGCGTGTGCGTTCCAGCGATGGCTTTGACCTGCTCGATACCGCTCACGGTCACACCGCGGTAGATGCGGTTCCAGAACCAGCGCAGCAGCTGCTCCAATACGCGCACGGTGGGAAACGAGATGTTCGACGCGATTTCCTCGACGTCACGGCGGGCCTCCCGCTCGAGGCGCTG
The DNA here is from genome assembly GCA_003476445.1 of Gammaproteobacteria bacterium. GTDB lineage: Bacteria > Pseudomonadota > Gammaproteobacteria > Pseudomonadales > Azotimanducaceae > UBA7803. Next base: position 18,320 of record DMUF01000041.1, read on the forward strand.
TCGCGATCGCGCGTCGGGGGCGGCTTCAATCAGCGCGCGCACGGCACGCCCCTGCAGCACGCGGTCGACCAGAGTGCGCTGGTGCGAGAGGTCGGGCCCGAGCGCGGCCGAGCGCTGGTGGCGCAGTCGAATGCGCAGAATCCGGTTGATGTACTGCAGCGCCCCCTTGCCCGTCGTAGCCCGCGCAAACGCGTCACGGAGCGTCAGCGGAGTGCCGAAATCGACGATGATCTGGCGCCGGCTCAGAAACAGGTTCACCACACGACGCAGACGGGATGTAACGGCCCAGTGCTCTGAGAGCAGCAGCCGGAGGAGTGAGCCCTGGCCGCTGGGGACAAGCCCCCAGAACACGGCCACAGGAACTACCCGCACCGACGCCGCGCTGAGATCGCCGCTGTTGGCGCCGCGTTCAAGCAGGGTTTCGATCCCCGCTACCCGCGCGGCATCAGCCCGCGCTCGATAGCGACCACGGCGGATGCGGTTCAGAAAGAAGACCCTGCGCGGTAGTTCGAACTCACCGGTGCCGACCGTCGAGATTGGACGCGGCAATCCGTTAGCTGCGCAGATCAGGTCGAGTACGAGAAGATCACTGAGCGACCGGCGCTCGAGCACGTAGACGGGCTGTAACTGATCGGTTGCGTCGGGCCCGAGAGCGGGCAGGTGGCCCGACGCTCGCGGGCGTACGAGCAGACGCATCAGCCGCAGCGCGATCGAGTATCCGATCCCAGGTCGGCGACCCATGGAGATGATCGGGCGCCAGGGGCTCAGGGGCGACCGCGAAACAGATCCGACGGCGCGCTGCCCGATGAGGACTCGATCTCAACCTCCCACACGTCCTGGTACTTGGCATCCGTGATGGTCTTGGCGTCGCCATCGTTGCGAATCACCGTAGGACGCAGGAACACGAGCAGGTTGCGCTTCACACGCGATTTGCTGTCAGAGCGGAACAACCGCCCGAGCGCCGGAATGCTGCCGAGTAACGGGACCTTCTTGATGGTGTCGTTGATGTCGTCCTGGATGAGTCCCCCCAGTACGATGGTCTGCCGATCTTCTGCGAGCACCGTGGTTTCGATGGTGCGCTTGGAGGTCACCACGTCGGAGAAGCCAGCGTCCCCGATGGGCGCTTCCGGAACGATACCGGTGATTTCCTGAGCGACCTCCAGCCGCACGGCGGTGCCATCGTGCACATGCGGCGTGACGGTCAGCTGCAAACCCACGTCCTGGCGCTGAATCGTCGTGAACGGGTTGCTGCTGCCGTCGCCGGTGGTGCTGTAGGTACCGGTTCGGAACGGGACCTCGTTACCCACCACGATTTTCGCCTCCTGATTGTCGAGCGTGAGGATGCTCGGCGTGGAGAGCAGATTTGCGTTGGTATTGGTCGCCAGAGCGCGTACGACGGCGGCAAACGAGAAACTGGAGGAGTCGATGCGTGCAACCGCGACGGTGGGCGCAGTGGCTGATCCCAGCGCCGGCAGCACGTCGATGTTGCCGTCCTCGCCGATGATGTTGCCGATCAGCGACGACACCACACCGTCCAGCGTCGTGTTGAAGAAGGGGACGGTACCGTTTTCGGTATCGACGCCCGCCATCTCCACTCCGATTCGGGTTGAATCATCGATGGAGATCTCGACGATGGCGGCCTCGATGAGCACCTGTGTGCGCCGCACGTCGAGCTGGTCGAGAATTTCGCGCACTTCCGCCATCAGCGCGGGTTCACCGCGCACCACAATGGCGTTCAGAGATTCGTCTGCACGTATGGTGGTGGGGCCGCGACCCTCCCCCTCCTTGTCGCTCGCGCCCGCGATCATTTCTTCGAGCATCGGTGCGAGCTTGGACGCATCGCCATGACGCAGATAGATCACCTGGGTGGCGCCGGTTGCCGTCGCCTGTTGATCCAGCTGTTCGACCAGCTTGAGAATTTCAGCGACCGGGCGTGGTTTGCCGCGCACGACCAGGCTGTTGTTGCGCTCGTTGGCAATGAGCTGCACGCGCTGCGGTCCGGCGGTGCCCTCGGCGAGTTGTCGCGGCGCGACCTTCTCCAGCAGATTCACCACGGTGCCCACCCAGGCATGCTTCATCGGCACGACGACGACCTGCACGTCGTCAGAGACATCGACCTGCTGCACCAGCTGCACGAGTCGCGTCATGTTGTCCGCATGGTCGCTGATGATCACGACGTTGGGTTCAGCGACCGCGGCGATGTGGCCGTATTGTGGAATGAGCGGGCGCAGAATCTTTACCAGCTCTTCCGACTTCACGTTCTGCGCCGATATCACCCGGGTGACGAGTTTCTCCGGTGCGATCGGGCCGCTCTCGCCCTCGGCGCCAGGGCTTTGTTTGGCGGTCGCGTTCTGCTGGATCCGGATCACGCCGCCCGCGGGCACCGCGGTCCAGTTGTGCACCCGCAGCACCGACAGGAACAGTTCATAGACGGCTTCGCGATTCATGGGTGTACTCGACACCACGGTCACGTTGCCCTTGATGCGGGGGTCAACCACAAAGGTCTTGCCCGTGATGCCGGCGACCTGCATGACGAATTCGTTCAGATCGGCGTTCTTGACGTTGATGCGCCAGGTCTGCTCCTCGCCATAGGCGGACTGAGCGAGAGCAAGCAGGAGGACCACGCCGCTGATCGCGCCGGCGAGCGGCAGGGTGACAAGGCGAACGACGCGAATCAGATGAGTGTGGATCATGGCACTTGCGTGGTGACGAAGAAGCGGCGCGTGCCACGCTGTATCTCGATGCGTGCAAGGCCCTCTGTCTTCAGGTTGTCGATATCGAGACGGTCCTGGGTCGGGTTGCCGACTGCACGACCATTGACCGAGAGGATCACATCACCGGTTTGAAGACCAGTGTGACCGAGCCACGGGGTGCCGGCAAGGCTATCTACCCGGTAGCCGCCCGTGCCCGCGGCATCGACGGGGGACAAGCCGAGTGCCAGCGGGTCATTCTTGCCGGACGGTACCGCAGCGCCGGACAGGGGGTCGTCCACGGGAACATCCTGCGGCGAGAGCCCCTGCGTTGCACCGGGGTCGCTCGCGCCCGTGTCGTAGACAGCGGGATCGTCCGCTGGACCACTTGGATACACGGACTCGGCGCCCGGGTCCTCGAGATCGGTTGCGCGCAGTCCGTCGTAGGGTACGGCTTCGTCGAAGGGTTCCACGCGCTCGAGTTCCTGGCGGTATTGCTCCTCCATGAGACGCATCTGCTCCGCGTCGGCATCCATGTAGGCCGGGTTCTGTGGCGTCACCGCGCCCATCGGCGCGCTCTGTGCGAAGAACAAGGATTCGACTGCCCCGCTGCGCCGCAGCACCACATGATCCGCATAGACCCCCTCGAGCGTGGCGCTGCCCGCAATGCGTTCGCCGATCTGGTAGAGAAGCCCCGGCTTGCCGCGCTCGGCAATGATCGCCGCGGAGCTGCGCGCGTCTCCGCCCTCGAACACGCCTTGCAGCTCGAGCGGCAGCTGGGTGACGACGGCAGGGCCGCTCGGAAGCAGTCCGCCCGTCGCGCCATCGGACGTGGCACCGGCAGCGCCGAAAAGATTGCTGGCGACCAGTTGGTCAATGTCCACGAGCGGGGGTGCACGGGATCCGCTGCTGATAGTGGTGGGCGCAAGTGGTGCGCTGCTCGACGCCCCGTCTGACAGCAGTTCCAGCGCCCCATTGGCGACCGTCCAGGCAATGCCCGCGATGAGCAGCCACCGCGCGGGTTGAACCAATCGATTGGACAGTGTCTTCAGCACAGCCTGCATACTCCCCGCTGCGCGTTCATGCGATCGCGCGCAGGACGACAGGTTAACCGCAGCGGGTGCATCAGAACAGTTGCTCCTCGAGCGTTAACAGCACGTCCGTGGGCGCACCTGTACCCGGCCACTCTAGGCCGAAGATCTGCATGAAGCGCCGTGTCAGGGTCAAACGCGCGAAGCCGTCTGTGTCGGCGGTCGCGCGCAGAATCTCGAGTTCCTGATCCGAGGTCTCGTGCAGGCTGGCGGCGAAACCCGGGCCAAGGTGGGCGGCGAGAGGAGCCACGCGCGCGTCGTGGTCGCGGCCGGAGAGCCGGTAGCGCACGTCGCCCCCGGACCAGTCGATGCGCCCCGTCAGCGCGCTGCGCACGAGCGGCTCGCGGTGAGGTGCCTCGAGCGCAACAGCGTGAAGCGTGAGTCTGCCCCCAAGCCGGATGTGATACGGCGCGAGCAGCGTGCGCAGGTGCAAGGCATCCATTTCGCCATCGATGGTCAGCCGGTAACGCGCGCGCCCGATCCGCAGCTCGCCCGTCAGGTCTTGTCCCTGCTCAAGCCAGCGCAGGTTCAGCCCCAGTTCACCGCGCAGCAGCGCTTCGGGCGCGATGCGCCATGCGATCTCGCCAAGCGCGCGGTCCGACACGGAGCCGATCGCGGCCGTATTGGTCAGGTGCAGTGTGCCGGTGCCCGTCCAGAGCAGTCCCCGAGCCCCTGTCAGGGTGATCGCCGCGTCATTCGGGAGCAACGATGGCACGAGGGTTGCGGGAGCGCGCACGATCATGAATAAGACGATGAGCAGAACGCCGACCAGCAGATAGCGCGCTCCAGATCGCATGGGTCAGCGCGTGACAGCAGGGTGGCGAGTCAGTGCTTCGAGGGTTGCCTGGTAGAGCCGCGCGAGCCGACCCAGATCTGCAACCGCCACGCATTCATCGATCTTGTGGATGGTGGCGTTCACCGGGCCGAGTTCCACTACCTCTGTCCCCGTGGGCGCAATGAATCGTCCGTCCGAGGTGCCGCCCCCGGTGGAACGCTCGGGTTCACGACCCAGCTCGGCGGTGACAGCCGTGTTGACCGCGTCTACCAGCGCGCCAGTTGCCGTAAGGAACGGTACTCCAGAGCGTTGCCAGCGCAGCTCATGACGCAGACCCGCGGTCGCGAGCGCTGCGGCGACGGCGGACTCGAGTCCTTCGGCGGTCTGCTCCGTTGCGTAGCGGAAATTGAATTCCACCTTGAGCGACCCTGGGATCACGTTACCGGCGCCCGTTCCGGCGTTGATGTTGGAGATCTGAAAGCTGGTCGCTGGAAAGTAGGCGTTGCCTTCATCCCAGCGTTTGGCAGCGAGCGCGGCGAGTACCGGCAGCGCGCGATGGATCGGATTGTCGGCGCGCTCCGGATACGCAACGTGTCCCTGGATGCCGAACACCTCGAGGCTGCCGGACAGCGAGCCCCGACGCCCGATGCGCACGACATCGCCGACCACCGCGGTTGAGGAGGGCTCGCCGACGATGCACCAGTCGATATGCACGCCGCGTGCCGCGAGCGTTTCCATTACGGCGCGCGTGCCGTGAATCGCCGGCCCCTCTTCGTCGCTGGTGAGCAGAAAGGCAAGCCCGATCGGGCAGTCGGGTTGCGCGGCAAGAAAGGATTCAGTCGCGAGCACCATGGCGGCCAGCGATCCCTTCATATCGGCTGCGCCGCGGCCAAAGAGATGGTCGCCTCGAATCACCGGCTCGAAAGGTGGCGATTGCCAGTTCTCAACCGGGCCGGTGGGTACGACATCGGTGTGACCTGCGAAGGCAAAGAGACGCGCTGGCTGCGACCCCGCCACGCTGCGCGGCGCGCGCACCGCCCACAGATTCTCGACGTCGCCGATGCGAAGTGTTTCGCAGACAAAACCCAGGGCCCGCAGCCGATCGCCGATCAGCCCCTGACAGCCCGCATCACGCGGGGTGACGCTGGGTTGGCGGATGAGCTCGCAGGTCAGGTCCAGAACCGCGGCGGTCAGTGTGTCGCCTTGTGTCATGGTCTCAGTCATTCGCGTGCAGCAGTGCGTTCAGCTCGATTGCGCGCCGGTTGGTGCGGCACTCAATCTGGCCGGTGAGTCCGTTGCGCAGGAACAGAAGATCACTCGCGCCCGCGAGTTCGCGCGCCTTGACCTCGCCTGCGGGCTGACCGTCGGCATCAATGAGGCGCACGCGACTTCCCGCGGTGATGTAGAGCCCGGCCTCGATGGTGCAGCGATCCCCAAGAGGAATCCCGGTGCCCGCGTTCGCGCCGATGAGACAGTGTTCACCCAGCGTGATACGAATATTGCCACCACCGGACAGGGTGCCCATGGTGCTTGCGCTGCCGCCAAGGTCCGAATGCGCGCCGACGACGACGCCCTGCGAGATACGTCCTTCCACCATGTTTGGGCCAAGCGCCGCGGCGTTGAAGTTGATGAAGCCCTCGTGCATGACCGTGGTTCCTTCGCCGAGGTAGGCACCCAGCCGGATCCGGCTCGCGTCGGCAATACGGACACCGCTTGGTACCACGTAGTTGGTCATGCGCGGGAACTTGTCCACCGCGTGCACTTCGAGATGCCGCCCCGCCGCCCGCGCGCGGTGCTGAGCTGCGGGCAGCTCGGCGACCGCAATCGCGCCTTCGCTGGTCCATGCGACGTTCGGGAGATGGGTGAACAGATTGCTAAGGTCGAGCGTATTGGGCAGCGCGAGACGGTGCGAGAGCAGGTGCAGCTTGAGATAGGCCTCCGCCGTGTGCGAGATCGCTGCATCCTCAGCAAGGACCACCGCGTGCAGCGCGGTCGTTGCAGAAGCAAGTTCGGCATAAGGTTCGAGCACCGCGGTGCTGTCGGGCGCCCGGGTACCGACGTCGGTCAGAAATGCCTGCAGCGCGCTCGGGGTCACGGCGCTCACGCCCGGCGCAAAATGTGCCGTGATGACGCGCACGAGATCCGGGGCCGGCGCGCGCAGCGGTGCTGGAAAATAGCAGTCGATCATGGCGCCGGACGCTGCGAGGCGGGTGGCGGCGATGCCGAAGGCGAACAGGGCGGGCGTTTCGGTAGCGGCGGCAGTCATCGGCAGTGCTCCTTGAAGCGTCGAATGTCATCGGCGGCGGTCGTCGCCGCCCAGTCTGCCATGGCGTTCGCCGCGGCCACGCAGTCGGCAAGCGGTGCGACCCAGGCAATGCGCACGTGACCGTTGCCCGGGTTCGTGCCGTGGGCACTTCGACCGAGAAAGGTGCCGGGCAAAACGGTGATATTGCGCGCGGCATACAACGCTTGTGTGAACGTTTCATCATCCGCGTCGACGGACAACCAGTGGTAGAACCCACCGTCGGGTCGGGTCACGTTGAATGCGCGACGCAGGATGGGTTCGACGGCGTCGAACTTGGCGCGATAGGCGGCGCGGTTTGCGATGACATGGGTCTCGTCCTCCCACGCGGCGGCGCTTGCCGCCTGCACATGATTGGGCAGCGCGCAGCCTTCATAAGTCCGATACATGAAGTAGCGCTCGAGAATCGCCGCGTCGCCAGCGACGAACCCGGACCTCAGCCCGGGCACGTTGGAGCGCTTGCTGAGACTGTGGAAGACCACGCAGCGTTCGAAGCGGGTGCGCCCGCTGCGGGCACAGGCCTGCAGCAGCCCCGGGGGCGAC
>DMUF01000041.1:26050-30740 GCA_003476445.1 Gammaproteobacteria bacterium
AGCGTGTCGAGATCAAGGTTGGTGCCGGTCGGATTACCGGGCGAGCAGAGGTACAGGAGTTCACAGCGTTCCCACACGTGGTCGGGGATCGATCGGTAGTCTGGCTGATAGCCGTTGTCGGGAGTGCAGTTCACGAACCAGGGTTCAGCCCCGCGCAGCAGCACCGCCCCTTCGTAGATCTGATAGAACGGGTTCGGCAGGATCGCGACCGCGTCGGATCGTCCGCTCAGAACCGCCTGAGCAAACGAGAAGAGGGCTTCGCGTGTGCCTGCCACTGGCAGAACCTGGGTCGCCGGATCCACCCTGGCGCCGAATCTGCGGTCGATCCACTGGGCGATGGCTCCGCGCAGAGCGTCGCTGCCGCGCGTGGTGGGGTAGAGCGACAGGTCGCGCGTGATGCGCGCGGTGTCGGTGAGCATCGAGACGATGAACGCCGGCGGTGCGTGTTTCGGCTCGCCAATGGAAAGGGCGACTGGCGCATGGTCGGCCGGCGGCGCGATCCCGGCCTTGAGCGCAGCAAGGCGCTCGAAGGGGTAAGGGTGCAAGGCGTCGATATGAGGATTCATGGGCGCGGTCTCAGGTCGGTAACTCAATCGGGGCGGTGTAACGGGGTGATGCACGTGATCGTAGCCAGCCCGGTCACAGGTTGCTTGCGATACGTTTATCCAGGCGCTGGCGCAGCGTGTTCTCCAGCATGTAGACGCGTTCCTTCTCGCGAATCGGGCGACCATCGCGGTCGGTGACAAAGAACACGTCCTCCACCCGCTCGCCAAGCGTCGCGATGCGCGCGGACTGGACGCTGATCCCGAGTTCGAAGAACAGCAGGCCGACGGCCGACAAGAGCCCCGGGCGATCGGCGGCAACGATCGTCAGTTCCGAGTGCCGGGCGCCACGGCGGTTGCGTAGTTCCACTTCGGTGGCGCGTGTCAGCTGCTTCAGCCGGCGCGGAACGCGTCGCTTCATGATCCGCGGAAACTCCTCCGGATCACGCAGCGCCGCGCGAATCTCTGCCGTAATCTGACCGCGACGACCGGGTTCCCGACTCACTGGATTGCCATCCGACCCGAGCACGATGTAGCTGTTGAGGCACAGACCGTTGCGGGCAGTGTGAATCTGCGCGTCGTGCACGGAAAGATCGAGCTGGTTCAGCGCGGCGACGCTGGCAGCAAAGAGGTTGGGCTGGTCGCGGGTATAGAGCAGAATCTCGGTAGCGCCTTCGGCAATGCCCTGGCTTTTGAGGTCGAGCAAGAGCACGAGCGGACCGTCGTCAGGGGTATGTTGATGCATGCGCGCCGTAACGTCCGCGATCTGGCGCGCGGTATGCCGCAGAAAGAAATCCTCTCCCGGCACTGTCCACAGGCTTGCCACCTCGTTCGCAGTCAGTCCGCGTGCGAGCAGGTGTTCAAGAGCCCGCTCCTGGATCACGCGCACGGTCGACGCGCGGTCGGTGGTCGACTCGAGGCCGCGTCGCAGGGCTTTCCGTGTTTCGAAGTACAGCGTGCGCAGCAGCGTTGCGCGCCAGCTGTTCCAGAGATTGCGATTGGTGCCGTTGATGTCAGCCACCGTCAGCGCGTACAGGTAGTTGAGGCGCATCTCCGACTTCACCTCGGCGGCGAACTCGTGGATGACATCGGGATCGTAGATGTCCTTGCGCTGTGCGGTACTCGACATCAGCAGGTGTTTGCGCACAAGCCAGGATACAAGCTCGGTATCACCGGCGTTCATCCCATGCCGGTGACAGAACGCCTCCACATCGACCGCGCCGAGTTCCGAATGATCGCCACCGCGTCCCTTGCCGATGTCGTGATACAGGCCCGCGATGTACAACAGCTCGATTTTCGGCAGATGGCGCACGCAGTGGGCGGCTACCGGAAAATCCTGCTCCGCAGACCGGTAGTGCAGCCGCCGCATGTTGCGGATCACGTTCATCGTGTGCGCATCGACGGTGTAGATGTGAAATAGATCGTGCTGCATCTGCCCGATCACTTCGCCGAACTCGGGCAAATAGCGTCCGAGCACGCCGTAGCGACGCATGCGGGTGAGCGTGGTCACGAGCGTGAAGGGCGCCTTCAGCAGTTCAAGGAAGAGGCGTGTGACCGCGGGGTCTTCCCGGAACCCGCCGTCGATGCGATGCAGGTTGTTGCGGATCGCGCGAATCGTGTTCGCGCGCACCCCGGCGATGTCGCGGCGGTTGGCCATGATTACGAACATTTCGATCAGCGCCGACGGGGTCTCGGCGAGCACATCGGGCGTGGTCAGTTCGATGTAGCCGTTGCGCAGTTGAAAGCGCTCGTTGACGGGCACGATGCGGGGCCGCTCGCGGGCCCGAAGAATGCTTTCGTCGAAGTGCTGCAGCAGGATGTCATTGACCTCGGAGAGTTCAATGATGTGCCGGTAATAGTGGTGCATGAAGCGCTCGACACCAAGGCGAGCGCTGGTATCGGCGAAGCCAAGTCGCTGCGACAGCGTGCGCTGGTGCTGGAACTGGAGCTGGTCTTCCTTGCGCCCTGCGAGCAGGTGCAGTCCGTATCGCACCCACCAGAGAAACCGCCGTCCGTCCTCGAGCCATGCGCGTTCTTCCGCGGTCAGCATACCGAGCCGTTCGAGTGCCGCCGGGTCGGTGGTGCGGAACTTGCGCGCCAGCACCCACAGGGCTGTCTGTATATCCCGCAGCCCTCCCGGCGAGGTCTTCAGGTTGGGCTCGAGCCCGTACTCCTCGTTGTCGTATTGCCGGTGGCGCTGCTGCTGCTCGTCGCGCTTTGCCTTGTAGAAGGCGTCTGGCGGCCACAGGCGTCGCGAGGCGAGCACTTTGTCGAGCGCGGCAGCGAGGGACGTGGAGCCCATGAGGAAGCGGCGTTCGAAGATCGCCGTGGCGATGGTGAGATCGCCGCGCGCCTCGCGCTTGCAATCAGCAAGCGAACGCACGCTGTGCCCGACTTCCACGCGCAGATCAAAAAGATCGTGCAGGAACGCGCTGATGACCTTGCGGTGACGCAGGGGCTGGCGCGAGACAATCAGCAGATCGATGTCGGAATGCGGAAACAGCTCGCCCCGGCCGTAACCGCCAACGGCGTAGATGGCAATGCCATCACGCACGTCTTCGGGAATGTTGGCTTCCCAGATGTCACTCAGGATTTCATCGAACAGCCCCGAGCGCGCGGAGACCAGCGTCTCGACGTCGGCGTTGTTCCAGTAGGCCTCAGCCAGCGCTTCGTCGCGGGCAGCGATGCGGGCGCGCAGCTGGTCGACGAAGGCGCCAGGGCCGCCGCCAAAACGACGCCCGGAGGGCGCCGGATCCAGCGCCGCCGCCATGCGTCTCAGACCTGCGCGCCGGCGGTAGCGCGCTCCTCGTTGCGCAGGGTCAGAATCTCTGCCCCCTGGGCGGTGACGAGCAGCGTGTGCTCCCACTGCGCCGACAGCTTGTGGTCCCGGGTCACGACGGTCCATTGGTCGGGAAGAATCTTCACCTGGCGCGCGCCGGCGTTGATCATGGGCTCAATGGTGAACGTCATGCCCTCTTCGAGCGTCATCCCGGTGCCGGGCCGCCCGTAATGCAGAATCTGTGGCTCGTCATGGAATGTACGCCCGATGCCGTGGCCGCAGAACTCGCGCACCACAGAAAAGTGGTTGGCTTCCGCGTGTGTCTGGATGGCGTGTCCGATGTCGCCGAGTCGTGCGCCAGGTCGAACGACGTCGATCCCTCGGAACAGGCATTCCCGCGTGACGCGCACCAGGCGCTCCGCGAACGGGGCAGGTTTCCCCACAAAGAACATTTTGCTCGTGTCGCCGAAGTACCCGTCCTTGATCACCGTGATGTCGATATTCACGATGTCGCCAGCCTTCAGCTGTTTGCGTTCGGTGGGAATACCGTGGCAGACCACATGGTTGACCGAAGTGCAGATCGAACGAGGAAAGGGCGGCCCGTTGCCGTTGGTGTAGTTGAGCGGGGCGGGGATGGAATCAAGTTCACCCACGATGAACTCATGACAGAGGCGATCCAGGTCGCCGGTGGTGATCCCGGGCACGACGTGTTCGCCGATCATCTCAAGAACGCGCGCTGCCAGGGCGCCCGCCACCCGCATGCCAGCCACGTCCTGCTCGGTCTGGACTCTTGCAACCATGGTCGTGGTCGTTCCCGGTTAAGACTTGCTATGGTATAAAGCGCGCCGCAACGGGGCAATGAAAGGCTCCGCGGCGGCGTAAGGTTGATGGCTTACGCGAGCAGACAGACTGTCTCGCGAGGAACACACCTGCGCTCGGCAGGGCGCTACTGCGCGGCGTTTAACCGCGGGTTCGCACCCTCCGATCAAAACCAACGACTCACGTCATCCGGCACGCGCTTCAGGGTGCTGCCGTTTCCAGAATTCCGCAAGGGCGGTCTCCGGGAACAGCGGTTGCAGCGCGGGGGTGGCGGAGGATTAACCCAGAGGAATGACATGACTATTTCCATGCGTGACATGCTCGCCGCCGGCGTGCATTTTGGTCATCAGACCCGGTTCTGGAATCCGAAGATGGCGCCTTTCATATTCGGCGCGCGCAACCGGATCCACATCATCAATCTCGAGAAGACCGTGCCCGCGTTCAACGCTGCGCTGGATGAACTGCGGCGCATGGGCGCTGCGGGTAAGAAAGTGCTGTTTGTTGGCACCAAGCGCGCGGCGGCTGAAGTGGTTCGCGAGCAGGCAGCCCG
>DMUF01000132.1 GCA_003476445.1 Gammaproteobacteria bacterium
CTGCCCGCGGAAAACGCGGCGATCAAGCACGGCATTCCGCCCGCCCGCTGGACGCGGGACAACATCGCCTACATGAAGGGGCAGATGCAGCGCCTCGGCTTCGGCTTCGACTGGCGGCGCGAATTTGCCACCTGCGACCCCGAGTACTACCAGCAGGAGCAGTGGTTCTTTCTGAAGCTCTACGAGAAGGGCCTCGTGTACCGCAAGAGCTCGATGGTGAACTGGGACCCGGTCGATCAGACCGTGCTCGCCAACGAGCAGGTGGTCGATGGTCGCGGCTGGCGGTCTGGCGCGCTCGTGGAACGGCGCGAGATGCAGCAGTGGTTCCTGAAGATCACCGACTACGCCGAGGAACTGCTCGCGGAACTGGATCAGCTGCCGGGCTGGCCGGAGTCGGTCAAGAGCATGCAGCGCAACTGGATCGGCCGCTCCGAGGGGGTCGAAATCGATTTCCCGGTCACGGGCGCGATCAACGAAACGCTGACCGTTTACACCACGCGACCGGATACGTTGCTGGGCGCTACCTACGTCGCTGTTGCGGCGGAGCATCCGTTGGCGCGTCGCGCCGCGGAGCGCGATGCCGCGGTCGCCGAATTCGTCGAACGCTGCCGCAACACGAAGATGGCGGAAGCCGAAATCGCCACGCTGGAAAAGGCCGGCATCAACACCGGCCTCACGGTCGATCATCCGCTGACCGGTAAGCCGCTGCCGGTGTGGGTCGCCAACTTCGTGCTGATGGAATATGGCTCCGGCGCGGTCATGTCGGTACCGGCACATGACCCGCGCGACTGGGAGTTCGCCACCCGCTACGGTATCCCCATTCAACAAGTGATCGAGCCGCTGGGTGACGCGTCGGTTGATCTGTCTCAGTCTGCCTTCACCCCTTACGGTCGTCTGGTGAACTCGCCCGGCTTTGACGGACTGTCGTCCGAGCAGGCCTTCGGCGCCATCGCCGATGCCCTCGTCGCCCGCGGTCGCGGTCGGCGCAAGGTTAACTACCGCCTGCGCGACTGGGGCGTGTCACGCCAGCGCTACTGGGGCTGCCCGATCCCCATGATCCACTGCAATGACTGTGGAATTGTGCCGGTACCCGAGGCGGATCTGCCGGTGACGCTGCCGACCGAGGTCACCTTCGAGGGCGTACGCTCTCCGCTCACGACCATGGAGAGCTTCTGGCGTACCCGGTGCCCACGCTGTGGCGGCGAGGCGCGGCGCGAGACGGATACCTTCGATACCTTCATGGAATCGTCGTGGTACTACGCGCGCTTTGCCTGTCCGGATGCCACGTCGCCGATGCTGGATGCGCGTGCCGACGCCTGGACCCCGGTCGATCACTACGTCGGTGGGATCGAGCACGCGATCCTGCATCTGCTCTATTCCCGGTTCTTCCACAAGCTCATGCGCGATGCGGGGCTGGTGCATTCGAACGAACCTTTCAAGCGTCTGCTCATGCTCGGCATGGTGCTGAAGGACGGTCGCAAAATGTCCAAATCGTCGGGTGATGCGGGTGATCCGCAGCATCTGCTCGATAAGTACGGCGCCGATGCGGTGCGTACCGCGATGATGTTTGCCGCACCCCCGGAGCAGTCGTTCGAGTGGAGTGAGGCCGGGGTCGAAGGACAGGCGCGGTTCTGCAAGCGGCTCTGGAATCTCGTTCACGACCATGTCGACGCGTTGCAGGGTGCACCGGTGCCCGCGCTCGACGTGGGCGCGCTGAGTCCGGCGGGGCGGGCGCTGCGCCGCAAGGCGCATGAGACGCTGCAGCGTGCCGATGATGATTACGGTCGACGTCTGCAGTTCAACACCGTTGTTTCCGCGGTCCACGAGCTGGTGAACACGGTGGTGCGCACCGAGGTGACGAACCCGGCTGATCGCGCTGCGGTGCATGAGGCGCTGCGCTTCGCGCTGATCGCACTGTCGCCGATCGCGCCGCATGTCACGCAGTCGCTCTGGCACGTGCTGGGTGAGCCCGGGTTGCTCGTAGCCGTGACGTGGCCGGAGGTGGACGCCGGCGCGCTGACCCAGGACACCATCGAGTGGGTGCTGCAGGTCAACGGCAAGGTGCGGGGGCGCGTGGAGCTTCCGGCGGGGATAGAACAGGACGCGGCGCGCGAGGCTGCGCTTGCCAACGAAAACGTTCAGCGCTTTCTCGAAGGGCGGCCGGTGCGCAAGGTGATCCTGGTTCCGGGCAAGCTCGTCAACGTGGTGGTGGGCTAAGTCGTGCGCTCCGAAACCGTCCGGTCCGTCAGTCCGCGCGCGATAGGCGCTCTGGCAATCGCGCTGCTGGTGCTCAGCGTGGGAGCGTGCGGATTTCAGCTGCGTGGCGCTGATCTGCGCAGCAGCGTTGCCCGCGTGCATCTCGAATCGTCGGCCCGACACAGCTTCACGGCGCCGATGCGGCTCGCGCTCGTGCAATCCGGTGTCGAGGTGCTGCCCGAGCGTGTGCCCGACGCCCTCACGCTCGACCTGATCGACGAGCGCAGGCTGCGGCGCAGCATTTCGGTATCCGAGGCGGCGGTTGCAGCGGAATACGAGGTCCGCGTGGCGGTGCGCTATGCCGTGCGCGCAGGCGACGGCGCGGTGGTGCAGGAGCCGCTCTGGGTGGAACGCGAGCGCGTTTATCGGGTCGATCGCGACAACATCCTCGGCAGCAGCGAAGAGCGCACATTGCTCGAAGACGAGATGCGCGATGAACTGATCCGCCAGATTATCCGCACCCTCGATGTGCTGGACGGCGCGGCGCGTGGAACTGCGCAGCGCTGAGCTCGCCCGGGCGCTTGCCCATACGCCGGGCAAAGCCCCGCCTGCGCTAGCACCGATCTATCTCATCGCGGGCGACGAAACGCTGCTGGTCGAGGAGGCGTGTGACTCGGTGCTCGAAGCCGCTCGTCATGCGGGTTTCGAGGAGCGCGAGGTGCTGCGCGTCGAGAGCGGATTCGACTGGCAGCGTCTTGGCGCTGCGGCAGCATCCCTTTCGCTTTTTGCCACCCGGCGCATCATCGACCTTCGCGTCCCCGACAGCGCTTTCGGTCGTGAGGGCGGCGAGGCGCTTGCAGCCTATGCGGCGCACCCGCCGGAAGACACGTTGCTGCTCATACGGGCAGGCAGACTCGACGCGCGTCAGCGTGGGTCCGCCTGGCACCGTGCCGTGGCGGCAGCGGGCGTGGTGGTCACCATCTGGCCGGTCAACGCGAACGAACTGCCGCGCTGGCTCGAGGAACGCCTGCGCAAGGCGGGCGTCACCGTGACCCGCGACGCGCTTACGCTCTTTGCCGAGCGAGTGGAGGGCAATCTGCTCGCGGCGGTGCAGGAAGTGCAGAAGCTTGCGCTGCAGGGCCTGCCGCAGCCGCTCGATACCGAAGCGTTGCTCGGCGTGCTCGAGGACGCCGCCAACTTCGATGCGTTCGAACTGGTCGATGCCACCCTTGGCGGGGACGCGCGGCGTGTTGCGCGCGTGATCCGCGCGCTGGAGGAGGCGGGTGTGGCCGTCTTTGCCGTCCTTGGCGCGCTGGTCTCGCAGCTGCGCCGTCTGCGCGCGGGCGAGTATCTGCCGCCACAGCGGCAGCGGATGGCTGCCGAGTTTTTGCGCCGGGTTGGCGGGCCGGATGGCGTTGAACGCATGCTGGCCATTTGCGCGCTCATTGACGCTCAGGGCAAGGGCGAGGTGCCGGGCGACCCCTGGCGCTCGCTGTCCGAGCTGCTGCTGCGCGCGGCCGGGGTGCGTCTGCTCCCGGGCCCGAGCGGGCTCACCTTGCTGCGCGGCGCCGCGCGGGGTATCGGCTGATCGAACCCTGCGCTCTGCTCGTCCGGATTTCTTTCAGTTGACGAACGTATCTGCGCTCGCACCCAGCGCGCGCACGTGCAGTTCGCCGCGGAGTGTTTCGAGTACCGTGACCGAGGCGTTGTCTGGCGCAAAGATCACCATGCGGTCGTCTTGGGTCGCGACGCCCACGGCTGCGTTGATGGCGACGTAGTGGCTTACGATCACGCTGTCCCCGGGCAGCTCGAGGAGACTCGCGACGAGCGCGTCGCGCCAGGCGAGCAGCTCCGGGCCCAGGTCGCGCCAGCGGCCCTGCATGGCGGCGCGCAGCCATTCCGCGCGCGCGGTGAGATCCGTGGTTGGCGAGGGAATCTCGGCCACGCGCGGCTCGATCATGATCCTCGTCTGCCAGCGGTCAGCGAGCGGCAGCGCGGTTTCCCGGGCGCGCGCGAGAGGCGATGAGTAGAGCGGCAGCGGGCCGAGCGGGGCAAGCGCCGCAGCGGTGCGTGCCGCTTGCTCCTGGCCGAGCGTATCGAGGCCCGGATCATGGTGACCATCAAACCCCGCGGCAGCCTTGCCATGACGAACCAGATAAATTTTAGCCATTGGCTGCCCTTTTCGGAGGTGTTCCCTACAATACCGATAAGGCTTGCCGCTGGGGAATGGTTGTGCTGAATGCGAATGCCGGGCTGTCTGCGGACTGGGTGCCCGATACCACGGTCGATGTCCGCGAAGTATTCGGCATGGATCTCGATCTGCGCGTGCCGGCGTTCAGCGCCCGTACCGACTATGTGCCCGCGGTCGATCCGGACTACCGGTTTGATCACGACACCACGATCGCGATTCTGGCGGGCTTCGCCCATAACCGCCGGGTCATGATTCAGGGTTATCACGGTACAGGCAAATCGACGCACATCGAGCAGGTGGCGGCGCGCCTGAACTGGCCCTGTGTGCGCATCAACCTCGACAGCCACATCAGCCGCATCGATCTGGTGGGCAAGGACGCGATCGTCATTCGCGAGGGCAAGCAGGTCACTGAATTCAAAGAGGGCATGCTGCCCTGGGCGCTGCAGCACCCTGTTGCGCTCGTATTCGACGAATACGACGCGGGTCGACCGGACGTCATGTTCGTCATTCAGCGGGTGCTCGAGGTCGAGGGCAAGCTCACGCTGCTCGATCAGAACCGGGTCATCGCACCGCATCCGTTCTTTCGCCTGTTCGCCACCACGAACACCATCGGCCTTGGCGATACCACCGGGCTTTATCACGGCACGCAGCAGATCAACCAGGGTCAGATGGACCGCTGGAGTATCGTTACCACGCTCAACTATCTGCCGCAGGAACAGGAAACCCAGATCGTGCTCGGCAAGGCGCGGCACTATGCCGAAAGCGATGCCGGTCGCCGCACCATCGCGCGCATGGTGGCCGTGGCAGATCTCACCCGAAAGGGGTTCATCAACGGCGATGTGTCGGTGGTCATGTCACCCCGCACGGTGCTGACCTGGGCGCAGAATGCGGAAATCTTCGGCGACGTCGGTTTTGCCTTCCGCGTTACGTTCCTGAATAAGTGCGATGAACTCGAGCGCCCGACGGTAGCCGAGTATTACCAGCGTTGCATGGGTCAGGACCTTGGCGATGCGACGCGCGGCATTACGCTGAAGAGCGTCTGAGTCGCTCGGTGAACGATTCCGAACATCCGCTCGAGCCCTTCAAGCGCGCGACCACGGCGACGATTCGCGCCATCGCGGAAGACGAGGGGCTCGAGGTCACTTTCGGCCAGGGGCCCGCGGTCATGCGCGGCAACAAGCTGCGTGTTCCCTTGCCGAACCTCGGCGCCTCGGCGGAAGAAATCGACGCCATCCGCGGCATGGGTGACGCGTTCGCGCTCAAGCTGCGCTATCACGATGCGGACCTGCACCGGCGCCGACTTCCTGTCGGCGGTCCGGCCGAGGAAATGTTTCAGTGGATCGAGGAGGCGCGCATTGCCTCTATTGGCGCGCTGCGCATGGAAGGCGTCGCGCGCAACATGGATGCCTCGCTGGAGCAGCAGTGCCGGCAGGCGGCCTTCGATACGATCACCGTCGAGTCCGAGGCGCCGCTGGGTGTCGCCGTCGGACTCCTGGTGCGCCAGCACCTGACCGGTCGGCCATTGCCGCCCTCTGCAGAGAACGTCGTCCAGTTCTGGCGCGACTATGTCGAGGAGCACGCCGGCTCCGACATCGACGCGCTGCGTGATCACCTCTTCGACCAGAATCGCTTCGCCGACATCTGCAAGCGCATCCTGCGTGACCTCGGTCTTGACGTCGAACTCGACGAGCCGCCGCAGAGCGAGGAATCGCAGGACGAGATCGAGAACGTTGACGAAGGCCAGGAATCCGATTCCGAAGCCACGCCGGAAGACGTCAATCTCGACGACGCCATGGTCGACGAGAGTTCCGAGGGCGATTCCACGCAGATGGAGATGGACGCCGACGTCGATTTTGATGATGAAGGCGCAGAGGCAGACCCCGATGACGCCCCCGCCCCCGCGCCGGATGACCTCGGGCGCATTGGTCTTGGACGCGATTATCACCCGTTCACCACCACTTTCGACGAGACCGTACGCGCCGAAACGCTGTGTGATGCGGACGAAATGGTACGTCTGCGTGCGCTGCTTGATCAGCAGCTCGTGTCGTTACAGCACGCCACCT
This sequence comes from Gammaproteobacteria bacterium, assembly GCA_003476445.1. Taxonomy (GTDB): domain Bacteria; phylum Pseudomonadota; class Gammaproteobacteria; order Pseudomonadales; family Azotimanducaceae; genus UBA7803. Next base: position 6,451 of record DMUF01000132.1, read on the forward strand.
CGCGCCTCGCCAACCGGCTGCAACGCAAGCTGATGGCGAAGCAGAACCGCACCTGGGAGTTCGATCTCGAAGAAGGCATGCTCGACAGCGCGCGCCTGCCGCAGGTGATCATCGATCCGATGAACCCGCTCGCGTTCAAGCAGGAAAAGGAGATGAAATTCCGCGACACCGTGGTGTCGATCCTGATCGACAGCTCGGGCTCTATGCGCGGCCGCTCCATCACCATTGCCGCCATGTGCGCGGATATTCTGGGGCGCACGCTCGAGCGCTGCTCGGTGCGCGTTGAAATTCTCGGTTTCACCACCCGCGCCTGGCGCGGCGGGCAGTCCCGCGAGCAGTGGATTATTGCCGGCAAGCCCGCGAATCCGGGGCGCCTTAATGACCTGCGCCACATCATCTACAAGGCGGCGGACGATACCTGGCAGCGGACCCGCCGCAATCTCGGGCTCATGATGCGTGAGGAACTGCTGAAGGAAAACATCGACGGTGAGGCGCTGCTCTGGGCGCATAACCGGCTGGTGACGCGCCATGAGCAGCGTAAGGTGCTGATGGTGATCTCCGACGGACTTCCGGTCGACAACTCGACGCTGCTCGTTAACCCAAGCAACTATCTCGAGCAGCACCTGAAATACGCGATCGACATGATCGAGAACCGGTCAGCGGTGGAGCTCATTGCCATCGGTATCGGGCACGATGTCACCCACCATTATCGACGCGCAGTCACCATTACCGACGCGGAGCAGCTGGGTGGTGCCATGACCGAACAGCTCGCGGCCCTGTTCGAAATCGGTCGCTGATCCGCGCGGTCAAGTCCGGTGAGCGCCCGGATCTAGCCAATCACCTCCATACGCTCGATTTCCGGCGCACCGGCCATCAGGCCCGCGAAACGTTTGCCGGCGGCGCGAAAATGGTCGGAATTTCCGTGGGCTTCGATCGCCGCTGCGTCAGTGTAGAGCTCCATCACCACATAGCGCCCGGTCGCGTCCTTGCAGAGTGTGTAGAGCTGGTTGTCCGGCTCGTTTGCCCGAACCTGCGCAATCAGGTCCAGCATGACTTCTTCGAACGCGGCTTCCTTTCCGGGTGCCACATTCAGCTTTGCAACGATTCCGATCGCCATGAGTATTCTCTCCCGTGCCAGTGCGTTGGTATTTGCGTCCGCGGTACCGATTTCAGCAGCGCTTGCGTCGAGCTATTGCTGTCACATTATCCGCGAACGCGGGGCAGGATAGCAGCCGACGCTGATACCCGGACAGCGCGTGCGGTCGGGCGCAGCAATCGGTCGTTCGTGACACGGTGCCTGCGCTTTTGTTACGGATTTCCCCGTATTGCCCCCTCATTCCGTCAAGATTTGATCGCTCAAGATCAAATCCTGTTTCAATGTGCTTCTATCACGATTGACTTTGTTTCCCCGTATGGGTTTAGTAGCCGCGCCGAACCGGGTGGGTGGCGCTGTGCGTCAGTCGGTTCATTGTCGTGTTTTTAGGGGAAGAGTCAGTATGTCAAGAAGCAGTCAAGCTTCGCCGCGTCTGCTCGCCGCTCTGGCGGTGGCCGGCGTCGTGTCGATTCCTGCCGTTGGCTGGGCCGCCGAAGCCATCGAGGAAGTGGTGGTCACCGCGCAGCGTACCGAGCAGAGCGTGCAAGAGGTACCGATCGCGGTATCCGCGTTCAGCGGCGAGATGATGGAAGACAAGCAGATCATCAACCCGTCTGACCTGCAGCTCGCGGCGCCGAACGTCAGCTTTACCGCGACGAACTTCGGTGGCTCCAGCTTCAGCATCCGCGGTATCGGTCGTCTCGTCATCGCCGGCTCCGGCGAGAACGGCGTGTCGATCCACCAGAACCAGATCGCTGTACCGACCAACCTGCCTGCGGCCGAGTTCTATGACCTCGAGCGGGTTGAAGTACTGCGTGGTCCCCAGGGCACCCTGTTCGGTCGTAACGCCACGGGCGGCGCGGTCAACATGGTCACCAAGATGCCAGACTTCGAGTCGTGGAATGGCAACTGGGACGTAGAAACCGGCGATTACAGCCACCGCCGCATCAAGGGCGCGCTCAATATTCCGGTCACTGACAACTTTGCGATTCGCATGGCCGGCATGGCCCTCGAGCGCGATGGCTACATCGAAAACACCGCGTACAAGCAGCGCGGCGATTGCGTGATCCCGGGCACCACGCTGGTGGACGCGTATGGTCCCTCGGCAAACAACGCGAATCTCCCGAACAGCGCGAACATTCAGTCGGGCAACATCAACCCGAATGTCACCCAGCCGTGTTCCATCGCGAATATCGATGATGACATCGACGGTCGTGACATCACCACCTACCGCATCACCGCAGCATGGCAGATCCTGGACAACATGGACGCCTGGCTGCAGTACTCCTCGTTCCGCGAGGACGATGACAAGGTCCGTATCACCAACCAGGTGTGCGAGCAGAGCGCTCTCCCGACGCTTGGTTGCACCGCAGACGGCAAAGGCTGGGACGTTCCGCACAACGGTTCCACCACCGGTGGTCTGTTCGGCGGCCTGAACGAGGCGGTTCTCCTCGGCACCGCGTCGCCCTACAACGGTTTCCCGCAGCGTGGCACCGGCTATCGTAAGCAGCACACGGACTATGAGCCCGAGTACTTCTACGAAGAAGACATGTGGACCATGGGCGTCAACTACGACTTCGAAAACTACCGTGTTGGTTTGCTCGCAGGCTATGTCGAGCAAAACTACAACTCGCGTCAGGACTACCTGATGGATGTGGGCAACGTGTTGTTTGCCAACGCACAAAACCCGGCAGGCCTCTGGCCGACCTCGGACACGGCTAACAATCAAGCCGGCGCAGACTGGACGGACGCCCAATGCAATTTCAACGACGGTACCTCGGGCATCTTCGGCGGTTGCGTCATGGATGTGGATCAGACCCGCGTCTTTGCATTCGACCAGGCCTCCTCTGAGTCTGAATATCTGACGGTAGAACTTAAACTCGAGTCCGACCTGGAAGGCCCGCTGAATTTCGTGGTGGGCACGAACTACTCGGAGTATGAGGGTTATGGCGACTATTACGTGGTCGCTAACACGCTCGATCTCGTCGGCTCGTATGGCGTTCCGAAGCTTGGCTTCCCGCCGCTCTACCCGACCCTCTACAACTCCACGAGCAACCCGAACGGGGACGGCAGCATGGGCGATTCCATCGCCTACTTCGGCGAGGTCTACTACGATCTTACTGAGAGCCTGAAGCTCACCGTCGGTCTGCGCTACAACGACGACCACAAGGAAGTCAGCGACTCCGGCGTGTTGTACAACGCCGTGAACGTGAACGCCCTGGTCGGCGGACTCCTCGGTCCAGATCCGTTCTGGTCGCGCACGACCGGCTTCCTGTTTGGTGCCCCGGCCGGTGACCTTGAAAGGTACTACGTGCCGGAAGCTCAGCTGGCGGCAGCGTCCGCAACGGGAGTTCTCAGCCCCGAGCGTCTGGCGGTTTCCCGCGCGGTTCCGCTCGCCCCGGGCTTTAACGAGCAGCGCGTGCTGACGGGCAGCCCCTCGGAAGAAGACTTCCAGGAGACCACGGGTCGCATTGGTCTTGACTGGCAGATCAACGACCAGACCATGGTCTACGGCTTCTTTACCCGCGGGTACAAGCCAGGTGGCTTCAACCCGCCGCAGAACGCAGATCTTGCGACGGAATCCGTGAAGTACATCTTTGACTCCGAGCAGGTCGATGCGTATGAAATCGGCGCCAAGAACGTGTTCCGTGACGGGACGCTGATGGTCAATGCGGCAGCGTTCATGTATGACTACGGCGGTCTGCAGACCACGCGTATTCGTAACAACAACTCGATCAACGACAACATCGACGCGCAGATCATGGGTCTGGAGCTGGAAATGTTCTGGCAGCCGGAATGGGCGCCGGGCTTGTCGATCGATGCGTCGTACGCGTACCTCAAAGCCGAAGTTGACGGTTCGACCTCGCTCGATCCGCTCAACCGTACCGCGGGTAACCCGGACTTCATCACGCTGAAGAACATCGACCCGGGCTCTTCCACGGCGGTGAACTACGTTGCGCGTGTGAACGGCACCGGTCGCATTACCGACGCGATCATCAATGCGGGCTACGCAGGTTGCGGTGCTCTGAGCAGTCTCAACCCGAATGCTGCTTGCCCGGCGGTCACCAGTGGCACGACGTACACGGGAATCTCCGGCCTGACCCAAGAGCTGCCCGCGTACTTCTCGCGTAGTTTCCTGGCGAGCCAGGGAGTGGAAGTGTCAGACGGCTTCAACGTCGATCTCGACGGCAACTCGCTCCCGAACGCGCCGGAGAACACGTTCCACCTGGGTGCGGCATACACCTGGCAGATCGATCAGATCGCCGGTGCGCTGACCGCACGTTGGGACTACTCGTGGCGCGATGACCAGTACGCCCGGGAGTTCAACACCAAGGGCGACTTCATCGAAGCCTGGTTCCAGCACAACGCTGCGCTCATTTATGAGAGCAACGACGGGCACTGGGAAGGCCGTCTGTGGATCCGGAACATCCTGAATGATGACAACATCACCGGGAAGTACCTGACTTCGGACACTTCGGGCTTCTTCCGCAACTACTTCCTTACCGAGCCGCGTCTCTTTGGCGCGTCGCTGAAGTACAGCTTCGGCGAGCAGTGAGGTCGCTGGCGTGACAGCGCACTAGCGCTGCCACGCCCCGTTCTCGAAGCCCGCGGCTAACCCCGCGGGCTTTTTTTTGTGCGCCCGGCAGGGGGCAA
>DMUF01000218.1 GCA_003476445.1 Gammaproteobacteria bacterium
GGTCAGGCGCCCGCCATCTTCGGACGGCTGCATCCGCGCTATGGAACACCTTGGGCGGGAATCCTCGTTATCGGCGTGCTGTCGATGCTGGCGCCGCTCTGCGGTCGCACCGTGCTGCTGTGGATGGTGAACGCCGGCAGCTTTGCCACGGTCGTGGCTTACCTGTTCGTGCCCATCGCCTTTCTGGCACTGCGGCGCCTGGAACCGGAGCTGCCGCGACCCTACCGCATTACCCACCCGCGCACGGTCGGCATCGGCGCGACGGTGCTGGCGCTCGGGTTACTGGCCTGCTTTCTGCCGTTCAGCCCGGCGGCGCTCGTGTGGCCTTACGAGTGGGGCATGATCCTCGCGTGGACCGTGATCGGCCTGCTCGTGTTTCTGCGTTACCGGCCGAATAAATCCGCGAATCGGTAATTCCCTCTGCTGATCCGCGCGGCGCTATATGAATACCGCGCGGTCACGGTATGCTTGCCCCCGCATCGGGGAGCACACGGTCACTCATGTCACGGACTGCACTGTCGCGGGCACGGCTCTCGTTCGGTCGCCCGCTCCTGATTCTTGGTCATTCACTCGTGCTGGCGGCTTGCGCGAGCACGGAACATCGCCCTCAGGTGGATGCGGAACTGGCCGCGCTGCGCGAGGAGCTCAGCCAGGTCAGCAGCGCGCTGAACGAAACGCGCACTGAACTCGCGCGTCGAGATGAAAGCGCACGCGCGGGGGATTCGGCGCTTGCAGAGCATGTCGCCACCCTGCGGACCGATATCGCTGCGCTACCCGCAGCCATGGCCGCGCTGTGTCCGGCAGCGCCTGCGCTTCCGGTCGCCGCCGACTGCAAGCGCGAGGTCGAGGTTCGCACCGTGTCCGTGGGCGGTGACAAGCTCGTGGTGGGTGAACTCGAGCGCATCGTGATCGACCCACCCGGGGGCACGCTGGTGGCGCGCATCGATACCGGCGCCGACTCAAGTTCCCTGCACGCTGAAGAGCTGGTCGAATTCGAGCGTGACGGCAAGCGGTGGGTACGATTCAACGTGCGCCTCGACGACGGCGTAGCCACGATCGAGCGCCCGATCCGTCGCGTCGCCAAGGTCCGTTCGCAGGATGAAGCGGAGCCGCGCAAGCGACCGGTCGTGCAACTGCGGATTCGGCTGGGCTCGCTGCGCCAGACCATCGACTTTACCCTCGCGGATCGCTCCCACATGGACAATGAAGTGCTGCTCGGGCGCAACTTCCTGACCGACGCCGCTCTGGTGGATGTGGGTCAGCAGTTCCTGCAAACGACGCCGCGTAAGGGTGCGCCCGATGCGGGTGCCAATGGTCGAACCGGGGAGCGCTGATCCGTTATGACACAACGCGGCCCCCTGCTCTTCATCGTTTGTTTACTGTTGATCGCCGGCATTGGTATCGCGAGCTATCGGCACAACGCGTACCGCATTCCGATTCTGCCTGGGGTTCAGCAGACCGTCTGGCAGGTTGAAGCGCGTATTGAGTACCTCGCCCAGGGGAGTGCCACGCAGGCATTGCTCACCCTGCCGCCAGAGCAGCCCGGTTTTCGCATCATCAGCGAGTCCGGCGCGTCACCGGGTTTTGGTTTCGATCTGGTCACCGACGATCAGCAGCGGCAGGCGCATTGGACGAAGCGGTTCGCCGAAGGCGAGCAGATCCTGTTCTACAAGCTCGACCTGGTTCGCGACCCCGGCTACGAGGTACTGCCGGACGCGCCCCCGGATGAAGCGGAGCAGCAGATCTGGGAGGAGCCCTACCAGACGGCCGCGCAGCAGCTCTCGCAGTCGGTCAATCCGATTTCAGCGGATGGTCGTTCGCTCGCCCGACAGCTCGTCCGTGAGCTGAACCAGCCTACGGTCACGCAGAATGTCGCGCTGCTGCTCGAGCGCTACAGCCCCGCGCAGCTCATCACCAGCCTTCTGAACGACAACGGCATTCCCGCCAGAACCGTGCAGGTTCTCGCGCTCGAAGACGGGCGCCGACGTCAGGGCCTGCAGGACTTCGTGCAGTACTGGCAGGACGACACCTGGCAACTGCTCGACCCGTCGGGCGCGAGCGCTGATCCCAACCACGTGCTGCTGTGGCAGACCACGCAACCCTCGGTGCTCGAGGTGCTTGGCGGGTCGAGAAGCCGGGTCACGTTCAGCATGATCAGCCAGTCACGGCCCGCCGAGGTGGTGACGCAGGAGAACGCGCCCGGCTTCGCAATCTCGCTCTACTCGCTGCCCATCGCTGAACAGGGCATGTTCAAACTGATCATGCTGCTGCCGATCGGCGCTCTGGTGGTCGCGATCATGCGCATCCTGGTCGGACTCAAGACGTCGGGCACGTTCATGCCGGTGCTCATTGCGCTCGCGTTTTTGCAGACCGATCTGCTGCCCGGGCTGGTGAGCTTCGTATCCGTCGTGGCGCTCGGGCTTGCGATTCGGTCCTATCTCTCGGCGCTCAACCTGCTGCTCGTGGCCCGTATCGCGACGCTCGTGGTGGTGGTCATCGGCATCATCTCGATCTTCAGTATCCTGAGCTATCACCTCGGGCTCATGGCTGGCCTCAACATCACCTTCTTCCCCATGATCATCCTGGCCTGGACCATCGAACGCATGTCCATCACCTGGGAGGAACAGGGTCCGAAGGAGGTCATCATGCAGGGCGGCGGCAGCCTGCTCGTGGCAACGCTTGCGTTCCTGGTGATGGACCGGGAAATCGTGCGCCACCTGGCATTCAATTTCCCCGAGCTGCACCTGTGCGTACTCGCGGTGATCCTGGTGCTGGGTCGCTATACCGGTTACCGCATCCTGGAGCTGCGCCGGTTCGCGGTGTTCAATCGATGATGCAGGATCTGCTCTCGGGCTGGATCTCGCCGTTCCGACTCGGCGAGCTCGGCATCATGGGCATGAACCGCCGCAACATCAGCTATATCTCGCGTTACAACCCGCGACACCGCTACCCGTTCGTCGACAACAAGCTGAAGACCAAGGTGGTGGCGCAGAAAGCACGCCTGCGCGTGCCCGATCTTCTGCACGTGGTCGAAACCCAGCATGAGATCGAGTCGATCGATAACCAGATTCGTGATCTCAACGAATTCGTGATCAAGCCGGCCCAGGGCAGCGGCGGCAAGGGCATTCTCGTGATCGTCGGTCGCGATGGCGACCAGTACGTGAAGAGCAGCGGCGCGCGCCTGACGCTCGCGGACATCAAGCGCCATGTCACCAACATCCTGAGCGGGCTGCATTCTCTTGGCGGGCGACCCGACATTGTGCTCATCGAGGGGTTGGTAAAGGTCAGCCCGTACTTTTCCGCGATCAGCTACGAGGGCGTACCGGATATCCGCATCATCGTCTTCAAGGGCTATCCCGTGATGGGCATGCTGCGCCTCGCGACCCATGCCTCCGATGGCAAAGCCAACCTGCACCAGGGCGCCGTCGGCGTGGGTATCGACATCGCTACCGGGCGCAGTGTCGCTGCGGTCAAGCACAACCAGCTCGTGACTCATCATCCGGACACGGGCGAGAGCCTGCAGAACCTGGTCGTTCCGGATTGGCACACCATGCTGCTGTTGGCGTCGCGTTGTTATGAGGTCACCGGCCTCGGTTATCTCGGGTGCGATATCGTGGTGGACGCGGTCAAGGGGCCCTTGCTGCTCGAACTGAACGCGCGGCCCGGGCTCAGCATCCAGATTGCTAACAACCGCGGGCTGCTGGCCCGGTTGCGACATGTGGAAGGTCTTGAAGACCACTACCTCAGTCACGAGGACCGTGTGGCTTACGCCGTTGCCAACTTCCGCCACTATGACGACGCGCCGGCTGACCACGGCGCGGCAACCCCATCTACCTCTATCCTGACACCGCAAGGAGCAACCCCATGATCGTGATCAACGCGCGCATCGATGCCGATCCGGCGACCATCGCGGCCCTGAAGGACGCCATCGCCGCCATGGAAACCGCGAGCCGCGCGGAAGACGGGTGCGACGACTACACCTTCAGCGTCGAACTGAATAACCCGAGCGTCATTCGCATCACCGAACGCTGGCGCGATATCGCCGCGCTGACCGGACACTTCGCGACGCCGCACATGGCGGTGTTCCAGAAGGCAATGCAGGCGCATCCGCCCAAGGGCGTCACGGCCACCTGTTATGAGGCTACCGAGGTGCCCTTCCCCGCGCGCTGACCGATCGCCAGAGGCAGTTTTTGTGATGGCAGCGACCGACGATCCGTCCAGCCCTGCGTTCAGGGACGCTTCCAACGCGTCGTTCGAATCCGGCGCCCGACTGAGTGCGGAGCCCTACTACCTCGCCCTCGCGGACGAGGTGGATGTTTTCCGCGCCGCATATGAAGCCCGCCTGCCCGTGCTGCTCAAGGGTCCGACCGGCTGCGGCAAGACGCGCTTTGTCGAACATATGGCCTGGCGCCTGTACCGCGAGGAGCGCAGCAGCACGCTCGAGGTACCGCTGCTCACGATCGCCTGTCACGAAGATCTGACCGCCACGGATATGGTCGGCCGGTTCCTGCTCCGTGGCGATGAAACCGTATGGAGCGACGGCCCGCTCACGCGCGCCGCGCGCACGGGCGCTATCTGCTATCTCGATGAGGTGGTGGAGGCGCGCAAGGACACCACGGTGCTGATCCACTCGCTGACCGACCACCGCCGCCTGTTGCCAATCGAAAAGACCGGGGAGCTACTCCCCGCGCATCCCGATTTCCTGCTGGTCATGTCCTACAACCCGGGTTATCAGAGCGTGCTCAAGGATCTGAAGCCCAGCACGCGACAAAGGTTCGTGAGTCTGACCTTCGACTATCCGGATCGAGATCGCGAGGCCGCCATCGTCGCGCACGAGACCGGCGTCGACGCAGTCTTTGCCGACCGTCTCGCCGCGATTGGCGAGAAGGTGCGCAACCTGCGCGAGCACGGTTTCGAAGAAGGAGTGAGCACACGACTGCTGGTCTACACGGGGCAGCTCACCGCGCGCGGTATCGAGCCACGACGCGCCGCCGAGATCGCGATCGTGAACGCGGTGAGCGACGATGCGCTGGTACAGACCGCGATCCGCGACATCGTCGACACGATCCTGCCCTGACGCCGATGCAGATCGAACTGGCGGAGGTCGAGGCGTCGCTCGCACTGTTCGCTGAAGGCATCGCCGGGCGCTACTACCACATCGCCGCCACCAGCGAGTTCGCAGGCAGACGCGTGCGTCTCGACCCGGGCGCCAGCGCCCTCACCCGCGACACCCTGTATTTGCCCGAGCGGCTAGAGGCACCGGACGCCAGCGCCTTTCGGGTGCTCGCGCTGCAGCAGCTCGCCCATCGCGAGTTTGGCTCGTATCGATTCGACGTGACCGAGGCGCTTGCGCGGCTGCCGCATATCCCGGC
>DMUF01000163.1:0-1747 GCA_003476445.1 Gammaproteobacteria bacterium
TTGCCGATGGCCGCGTGGGCGATGCGCAGCGCGAGCGCCTCGAAGGCGTACTCGACACGCTCAGGCAGTCGGGCGCTTTCCGTCTGGTGCTGATGCACCATTCCCCGCTTGTGCGCGGACATGCCTGGCGCAAGCGCCTGCGCGATGCGGCGGAGTTCGAGGCGTTGCTCGACCGGTCGGGCGCGGAGCTGGTTCTGCACGGGCACGGGCATCAGGAGGTCGTCTCCACGCGTGACACCCGGGCCGGACTGCTGCCGATTGTGGGTGCGCCCTCGGCCTCGATGCTCGGTCGTGCGGGCTGGAACCGCCTCGAGATCGGGCGCACGCCCAGCGGCTGGAAGGTCACGCGAACGGCGCATCGCCATGGGCAGCCGGGTGTGGTGGTGAAGGCTGACATGACCTGGCAGCTGGAACGGTCGCACGCGGCTCACGTAGGCGAAGTCTCGAGTACGGATTGAACCAGCCGCCAGTCGGCGACGCTGTCCACATCCACCGCCGCGAGAGGGTCGCTTAGCATCACGGGCGCCACGCGCGCGCCGGCGACACGGGAAAGACGTGCCAGCGCCTGTGACAGCGTCAGCCGGCGCAGCAGAAAGCGCAGCAGCGTCAGCGGACCGAGCAGGCGCACAACCTTCCAGGGCGATTTGCGATCCCGCTCCACGGCACGCCAGAGGTCGATGACCGAGCGCGCTTTCGGAGTGAGCAGGACGAAGAGATTGCATGTGCAGACAGCGCCGTCGCTGAACGGCAGCGGCGTTCTGCGGGCATGGGGAAAGCGCGCACGCACGCGGGCAAGCGGCACAAAACCCACGGCGAGATCGGCCCCCTCAGTCTGCGCGCGCCGCGCGCCGGTCAGGAATTCCGCGATCAGCGCAGGACTCAACAGCGCGTGGTCAGCCGTGGTGAGGAGCACGGGCGCCGCTGCTGAGTTCTCGGTGAGAACGCCGGTGACCGCCTCCAGCGCGCTCAGCGCAGGTGAGCTTGCGGGAGCGCGCCAGGTCCAGCCGCGCTCGGCGAGCGCATCGGTCAGACTGACCTCTCCGTTAACAAGTGCCTCGGCGCGCGGCCCGCTCACCACCCGGCAACCGGAATCGACAATGGACGCGAGTGCATCGAGCACCCTCAGCAGCACCGGCTGGCCGCCGACCGGCACGAGCGCCTTCGCCGGTACGCCGGCGGCGCGACAGAGCGGATCGTCGGCGCCGCGGTCGCCGGCGAGCACGATGATGTGCAGGGTCGACATGGCCGGTCAGGCTCAGACAGACACGGGCCCGCGGGGCGGCACCGGGCGTATCGGCTTCTCGAACATGTGGTAGCGCTTGTTTCGGTGACCGCCGATCGCGTCAATGATGTGGCGCATGCCGGCGTTGTCCTCGAGGATCCAGGACATCTCTACCATCTTGATGCCGCGGCGCACAGCGGCAGCCGCCACCTCCGCCATCACGGCGAACGCAAGACCCGGGCCGAACCGGGTGTGCTGGTGAGCCCGGCGCACGCCCATGAGCGGTACGCGCGCGGAACTCGGGTATTTGACCTTGAGGCGCCACAAAAGCTTCGCCCAGCCGAACGGCAGCAGGCGCCCGTCGAGATCGCCCAGGCATTCGTTCACGTTCGGCAGCATCACAATGAAGGAGGCGGGTATGCCGTCGAGCTCGGCGATCTGGATGAACTCCGGGCCGATGACGAGCAGCATTTCCTTGCCGATGCGCACGAACTCTTCGTGCGTGAAGGGCACGAACATCCAGTT
>DMUF01000163.1:2073-2342 GCA_003476445.1 Gammaproteobacteria bacterium
GCCCACGCATCATTGAAGATATCGCAGAGCGTGCGCAGCTCGTCCTCGGTGCGGGACAGGTTGATCGGTCGGATCACGAGACGCGAGCCCAGGCGCGCAAGCAGCGCCCGCATGAGCGGCGGATGCACGAAAGCGGGAGACACCTCGTAAGCGTGCAGCTCCTTCGCAACGGTGTAGCCAGCGGCGGCGACATGCGCGGCGTAGTAGGGGCGGCCGTGGGTCATCATGAAGTAGGGCGGTGTCTCGAAGCCCTCGACCAGAAGCCCGAG
>DMUF01000163.1:2695-8328 GCA_003476445.1 Gammaproteobacteria bacterium
CGCAGCCAGGTCTCGGCGGCCTGCAGCAGCGCTGCGAACACCGCGGCATCATCGATCGCTTCCAGCATGCCAAAGTAGCCCAGGGTCGGGCGGCCGAGGTCCTTGTTCAGATCATCGATCTGGGCGCTGATACGGCCGACCGGGGTGTCACCGTCCCACGCGACGAACCCCTGCCAGCGGGCGTGGCGGAAGAAGGGATTCGAGCGCTCCGAGATCTGTTGCGCCCGATCGAAGCGCAGCGGCGGGACCCAGGCCGGGTCGTCGCGATAGATTGACCACGGCAACTCAAGGAAGGCTTTCCGGTCGCGTGCGGATCGGATAGGCTTCACGCTAAGTTTTTGTTTCATCATTTCTCCATTATCATCCCGAATTCCCGACGTTGGTCAAAAATTTATGCACTATTCGTCCATGAACGATCGGGCCGGACGGGAACGGGGGGTGGAAACGGTGTCGCGAGCAGTAGTCAGTATGGAAGACTTTGCAACCACATTGACGGAAGCGCTCGATCGCGCCGCTGCCGGCGCAGCCGGGCTCACGTTCCATGACAGTCGCGGAGCGGTGGAGCACACGCTGTCCTATTCCGACCTGCGTGACCAGGCGGTGGTCCTTGCGCGACGCCTGCGCGGCGCGGGCCTTGTTCCCGGCGAGCGGGTCGCCGTTATTGCGGAAACGCGCTCCGAGTTCGTCAAGGTGTTCTTCGGTTGCCAGTACGCCGGCCTCGTGCCGGTACCGCTCAATGCCAGCGTCAATCTCGGTGGGCGCGACGCCTATGTGCGTCAGCTCGCCTTTTTGCTGGAGAACAGCGAGGCGCGCGCCTTCTTTGGATCCGCAGGGTTCGCGGAATTCATGCTCGAAGCGGCGACCGGTGTCGCGCTGCGCTTTGTGGGAACGCTTGATGCGTTCGAAGCCGCGCATGCTCCCACCGGTGAACTCGCGACGGTAACGCCGGCGGACGATGCCTACGTTCAGTACACCTCGGGCAGCACCCGGGTGGCGCGCGGCGTGCTTATGACCCAGCGGGCGGTCATGACGAATCTCGCGCAGATCCTGTTCGACGGGCTCTGTGTCACGCCCGAAGACCGGTTCTTCTCCTGGCTGCCCTTCTACCACGACATGGGTCTGGTCGGAAAATTGCTCACGCCCATCGCCGGCGGGCTGCCGGTCGCTTATCTGGACTCGCGGCATTTTGCGCTGCGACCGCGCCTCTGGCTCAAGCTGGTGCAGGATTCGCGCGCAACCATCTCCTTCGGTCCCTCCTTTGGCTACGGGCTGTGCGCGCGTCGGCTGCGTGAGGGCGAGGGCGCGGGCTATGACCTCAGCGCCTGGCGCATTGCCGGCATCGGCGCGGAGATGATCCGCAAGCGCACGATTCAGGAATTCGTTGCGGCGGTCGAAGGCAGCGGTTTCGATGCCCGCTCGCTGCTGCCGTGCTATGGCATGGCGGAAGTCGGGCTCGCCATCAGTTTTTCACCGCTTGCGAGCGGTGTGCGCGCCGATGTGATTGATCGGGCGCGCTGCGTCGAGAATCGGGTTGCGATCCCTGCGTGCGCCCGTGCGAAGGGTGCCACACTCGAGTTCGTCTACTGCGGTCGACCGCTTGCGGGCGTCACCGTGGAAATCCGCGGCGCGCGCGGCGAACGTCTGCCCGATCGCGCGATTGGCGCGGTATGGGCGCGCACCGACAGCGTCATGACCGGGTATCTGAACAACCCGGAAGCCACGCGAGAAGCGCTGCACGGGCCGTGGCTCAACACCGGCGACCTGGGTTATATGATCGATGGCAATCTGGTCATTACGGGTCGTGAGAAAGACCTCATCATCGTTCACGGTCGCAACTACTGGCCGCAGGATCTGGAATACATTGCCGAGCAGTATCCGGGCGTTCGCTCGGGCGACGCGATGGCATTCGCGCTCGAAGACGGCGACGTGGGTGAACGCGTCGTGATGCTGGTGCAGTGCCGTGAAACCGATCTGGATCAGCGCGAGAAGATGCGCAACCAGATCGAATCACGGGTTCGGGCCGAATTCGGCTGCGACTGCCTGGTGGAACTGGTTGAAGCGCACGCCCTTCCCCGCACGTCCTCGGGCAAGCCCTCCCGGTCACGGGCGCGCGCAGACTACGCCGCCTCCCGCGGGTTGTTCGGAGGGCTTGATCGCGCCTCTGACCGTGAAGCCGACCGCGGCTGGCAGCAGGCGCCCATTCGCGCTCAGGCAGTGGGCTGACGCTCCCGCCGCCTGTCGGCGGCAACGCCTGTCATGCACAACACGCCCCTCATTGCCCTGACCGGGGCAACTGGATTCATCGGTCGTCGACTCCTGCCCGCGCTGCTCGCACGCGGGTGCCGGCTGCGTGCGCTCGCGCGCGGTCCGCAATCTTCGCTGTCGGGGCTCGAGTGGGTGCCCGGTGACCTCGCGCAGGTGAACGCACTCGAGCAGCTTTGCGCCGATGCTGACATCATCGTGCACCTCGCCGCGTCGGTGCGCGGCGCGCGCTGGGAAGACTTCAGTGCGCCTAACGTGGACGGCGTGCAGCATCTGCTCACCGCGCGTGCGCGCGTAGCGCCGGGGTCGCGGCTGTTGCAGATCTCGTCGCTAGCGGCGCGTTCGCCCGAGCTTTCGCACTATGCCGCAAGCAAGGCGGCGGGCGAGCGGCTCGCACAAGCGGCGGGGGCGACCGTGCTGCGACCGCCAGCGGTCTATGGTCCCGGCGACCAGGAATTGCTGCCACTGCTGATCGGTCTCGCCAGTGGACGCGGGTTCATTCCCGGTCATGCCGGCCGATTCTCACTGATCTTTGTGGACGATCTCGTAGCTGCAATACTGTCGGCCATTGATACGCCATTGGCGGATGGGGGCGTCTATCCGATCGATGATGGGCACCCTGCCGGCTACGACTGGAATACCATTATCGAAACGGTTGCAACGTTGCGGCGGGCGCCGGTGCGACCGCTGCGCATACCGCGTTCCGTGCTGTCCGCTGCCGCTTTTCTCGCCAGCGAAGCGCAGCGTCTCGTGGGCCGTGCCCCGATGCTGACGCCAGGCAAAGTACGCGAACTCTTTCATCCGGAATGGGTCTGTGGTCACGCCGAGTTTTCCGCGCGCACCGGTTGGCAGCCGCGGGTCTCGCTTGCCGCCGGTCTTCGGGCGACACTGCCCGCACTCAGCTCAGGAGATGCCTGAATCATGACGCAAGACCCCTCCTCGGGCCCCTACTGGCATCCGTGCCCGCCCAAAGCGGGTTGCCTGCACTGCAGCGATCCCGATGCCCCGCCCGTTCTCGACTGGTCATTTCTTGACGGCATCTACTGCATTTCGCTCAAGACTCGGGACGACCGCGTCGCGCGCGTGGCCGAGGAATTCCACCGCACGGGCCTGTGCCGCTATGTGCGGTTTTATCGCCCGGACAAACACCCGAAGAAAGGCATCATCGGCAGCTGGGAGTCGCATCGCCAGTGTTCCATCGACGCGCTCGAGCGCGGTTTTCGCCACGCGCTCGTGTTTGAGGATGACGTGCAGTTTGTCCGCCGCATCACACCGGCGCGCCTGCGGGAGATCGCGCTGACGCTCGATGGGTTACCCGCGGACTGGCGCATTCTGTACCTCGGTCACTGGCCGGTCGCAGCGTGGTTCCTGCGCCCCAACCTGCTGCAGACGCGCTCGGCCTGTGCGCATGCCTACGTCGTGAGCCCGCGCCTCATGACCTGGCTGCGGGATCACCCGTACGGTACGCCTGGCATCGCGTTCACCCGCATCATCGGTCGCGCGCTCGATTCGGCGTTTTCGCGCCTGCCGGGGACATACGCCCTGTTCCCGATGCTCGCGACTCAGAGCATCAGCAAGAGCGACAATTTCAACAGCAAGCCGAAACCGAAGACCAAGCTCAAGCATTGGGTCACGCGCTCCCGCTACCGGGAAACGCTCCTGTCCTGGCTCATGCGTCCGTTCGAGTTCATGGTGGTCGCGCTCGCGCCGTATTACTGGCTGCGCGATCGCTGGCGCCGTTCGCGGGGGCCTCGCCCCGCCTGAGTGAGGCTCAGCCTGCGCGAGCGGTCGCCTCGTGCGCCGCGAGGTTACGCTTCGCGTCGGCGATGTAGGCCGTGTGTTTGAACACCCAGATGAGGGCGCGGTTCAGCCAGCGCCCGATGGGGCGCATCGGCCGATCCACGTCGAAGAACAGCACTACGCGGGTATCGTCCGTGTCGTTCCAGACTTCGTGCTCGTAGTAGTCATCGAACACGACCGCCTTGCCGAGTTCCCACGCAACGTACTCCTTGTCGACGCGGATGCGGCAGCGCTCGCGATCGCGCGGCACGACGAGCGGCAGGTGGATGCGGATGATGCCGTTGGTCGGGCCCTGGTGGGCAGGAATGTGATAGCGCGGCGAGAGGATCGAGAACATGGCGTTGCGCAGATCCGGCACCTTCGCAAGCAGCGCCGCGGTTTTCGGGCAGTCCTTGCAGTGCGGCGCGAAGGCGTCGCCAAAGGTGTAGAACGGATAGACCTGCCAGTTGCGGCCGGTGGAAATGCGCGCCTGGTCCGGCGAGACCTCGTGGAATGAAGGCAGCCGGATGTCTGCTCCCAGCACCGCCTCGAGCTCTTGACGGATTTCGGGCCAGTGCGTCTCGAACTCGGCAAGCCAGGGCAGCACATCGGACGGGAACACCGGCTGTGCGCCGATGAGCGACTGTCGGCGAAACAGAGCCGCCACAACGCCCATCAACTGGCGGCCAAGCGCTTTGACCCAGCGCCGTCGGGCGGCGCGCCAGCCGGTCGTGCTCGGGGCGTTGCTCACGTTGTCCATGTTGGGCGCAGTTCCAGTGACGAGCGATGGTTTCCGGACGGGACGGTTAAGCGGCTACAATCTGCCATGCGCCGGCATTGTAAGCGCACATCACCGCGTCGTCGCGCGGCGGCTACGGGGGTTTCAGCATGTTGCAACGGGTTCTCGAACAGTCGCTGGCGGTTCTGCCCAAGTCCCAGCGCTTCCGGGTCGAGCGGCGTTTGCGCGGCTGGTTCGACCATCGGCGCCTGCAACAGGCGGACTATGCCGTGGTGTCGTTCGGCAAGAGCGGTCGCACCTGGGTGCGCGTCATGCTGTCGCGGCTCTATCAGCTGCAGTACGGTCTTGGCGCCGTTGACCTGCTCGAGTTCGACAACTATCACCAGAAGAATTCCGCTATCCCGCGTATTTTCTTCACCCATGACAACTATCTGCGCGACTACACGGGCGACGCAGGCTCGAAGCGCGCGTACGCCGACCGGCGGGTCGTGTTGCTGGTCCGGCACCCGGCAGACGTCACCATGTCGCAGTACTTCCAGTGGAAGCACCGCATGCGCCCGCACAAGATCCTGCTGAACGAATACCCGGCAGATCCGTCGACCTCGCCCTGGGACTTTGCGATGGGGCCGAGCGGTGTGCGCAAGGTGGTCGAGTTCATGAACGAGTGGGCGCAGGGCTTTGTCGAGGTCGGCGAAGGGTTGACCGTGCGCTACGAAGACATGCGCGCTGACACGGCGGCAGAGCTGTCGCGGCTGGCGGATTTTCTTGATCTGGCGCCGCCCGCGTCGCGCATTGCCGAGGTGGTCGAGTACGCGTCGGTCGAGAACATGCGGCAGCGCGAGCGCGAAGCGCA
>DMUF01000163.1:8703-9163 GCA_003476445.1 Gammaproteobacteria bacterium
GGCTACCACGACTATTTCGATGCCGATGAGATCGCGGCCATCGACGCGCTTATCTCCCGGACGCTGAACCCGGTATTCCGCTACTGATCCCGCTGTTGGCGCGCAGCGCCGCGCGCCGCCTCAAAACAGACATCTTAATTATTTTCTTGCTTTTTAGGCTTAAAAAAAGACAATTATAAATTCCTTTGCAGTGGCGCACGCTCGCCGCGTGCTCTACGGCGCTGATGCTGACGATGCTCCTCGTCGGCGTGCCTGTCGCTGAGGCAGCCCCTCTCTCCTACACGTTGGTGACATCGGGTAACAGCGGGTCCTACACGCTGGGAAGCACGACCACCAACTACACCAACGCCACGCTGACCTACTCCGCCGTTGCAGACCCCGCGAACGTTGCGTCGGGCACGATCAATGGTGGCAATGGGGATTTCCTCTACTACCTGCTCGTCAGCTCGGTCCAGATTAC
>DMUF01000174.1:0-839 GCA_003476445.1 Gammaproteobacteria bacterium
CCTTGCCGTCTGGCCCGCCATCATGATTGCGCTGCGCGGCATAGGCGCGGCCGGCCAGCGGGACGAAGTCCTTCAGGCGGGCAAGGGCATCGTCGCGAGTGAGGGGGAAGCGCATGAAGGGCGGGATAGCGGCTCAGCCGCCGGAGCGCCCTTGCCGCGATGCCGCAGTGTCAGACCGTGAAGCTTTCCCCGCAGCCGCAGCTGCCCTTGGCGTTGGGGTTGTTGAACACGAAGCCGGCGGTGAAATCGTCCTCGACCCAGTCCATCGTGCTGCCGACGAGGTAAAGCACCGAGCCGCCATCGATAAAGAAGGTGCCACCCGGGGTCTCGATCCGCTCGTCGAAGGCAATCGCCTCGTTCACGTAATCGACCGAATAGGCCAGGCCCGAGCAGCCGCGGCGGGGCGTCGACAGCTTCACCCCGATCATCAATGCGCCGCAAGTGGGCATTCTCGGCGTTAACCGTATCCGCGACGAGCTTGCGTGGGACGGCAACACGCCGGTGAAGCAGCAGCGCATGATGCTCTCGCTGACCTGGGATCACCGTGCAATCGACGGCGCGCCCGCTGCAGCCTTCCTCGGCACCGTCCGAGATCTGCTCGAGGCGCCCTACCGACTGCTCATATGATCCGCCACGCGGCTCTGTCACTCGCGATCGCCCTGACGCTGTCGGGTTGCGAACGCGAGGAGACACCGCCGCGCGAAGCGGTGGATTTGCTGCTTTACAACGGAACCGTGCTCGTCCTCGATGAGGCGGGTACGCGAGCAAGCGCGCTGGCCCTGCGCGGCGACCGCATCGTCGCGGTCGGTGACGACACCCTGCGCGAGCGCGTAGACCCG
>DMUF01000174.1:1223-6349 GCA_003476445.1 Gammaproteobacteria bacterium
CGCCGCGCTACATCGACCTGACCGCGATCACGTCCATCAAGGAGCTCACCGAACAGGTCGCTGCGAAAGCGCTGGAACTCGGTCCGGGCGAATGGATCACCGGCTACGGGTGGTCTGAGGATCAACTTGAGGAGGGGCGTCGCCCGTTGCGCGCCGACCTGGACGCGGCGGCGCCCGAAAACCCGGTTGCACTCACTCGCGCCGGCGGACACAGCGCCGTGGTGTCGAGCCTTGCGCTCACCCTGGCGGAAATCGACGAATCCACCCCTCAGCCCGATGGGGGCGTGATCGAAAAGGGAACGGACGGCAAGCTTAATGGCATCATTCGCGAGCGCCAGGCGCTCGTAACAGATCTCGTGCCGGTCGCGACGCCGGAGCAACTGCGCCCCAGCCACGTCGCCAACCTGCAGGCACTCTTCGCGCTCGGCATCACCTCCATCATTCAGGCCCAGGACACCATCGAGCACTACGGCGAATGGGAAGCGATCTACGCAGAACACCGAGGTAACTTACCGCGCGCCGCCGTGCAGCTAACCTGGGAAGGCGATGCCGCCATGACGGCCTTCGGTCGGCGCAGCGGTGATGGTGACGAGCATTTACGTGTTGGCGCTATCAAGCTGTTTGTGGACGGCGGCTTCACGGGGCCGGCTGCCTACACACGCAAGCCCTATCAGGGCATGGGCGATTATCGGGGCAGTCTCACCATGCCCGCAGCAGCAATCCATGACACGCTGCGCACCGCCCATCGCGCCGGCTGGCAGATCGGCGTGCACGCGATCGGTGATGCGGCCATCGACCTTGCCGTGGAGAGTCTCGCCGATGTTCTGCGGGAAACCCCGCGGGCTGATCACCGGCACTACCTCAATCACTTCACCCTGCTGCCCGATACCGAGACCCTCGCGGCCATGGCGCGGAATGGTATTGCCATTACGCAGCAGCCCAACTTTACCTACACCCTCGAGGGGCGCTACGTGACGTATCTCGAAGGGGCAACACTCGAGACTAACAACCCTCTGCGCACGCCATTGAATCATGGCATTCACCTCGCCCTGTCGAGCGATATTCTGCCGATCGGTCCCACGGTCGGGCTTTACGCCGCGGTCACGCGCCAGGGTCGAAGCGGTCGCGTATTTGGTCCGGAAGAACGAATCGCGATGATCGACGCACTCCGCGGTTACACCATACGCGGGGCCTGGCTCACGCGGGAAGAACATCTGAAAGGTACGCTTGAGGCTGGCAAGCTGGCCGATTTCATCATCCTGAACGAAAACCCGCTGCTCGTTCCCGAGGCGGAAATACTGCAACTTCGGGTCGAAGAGACCTGGCTTGGCGGGCAGCAGGTCTATGTCGCGCCCGCACTCGAGGAGACTGACTCATGACACATTTTGTTGCACGCACCGCCGCCCTGCGACCGGAGGCGCCCGCGCTGATCGATGAACGTGGCGCCTCGACCTGGAAGGACCTCGATCGACGCACAAATCAGCTCGTGCACGCTCTGCGTGGGCTGGGTCTCGGAGCGGGTGACGTCATCGCGATCTATGCCGGAAACTGCCGCGAGTATTACGAAATCATGCTTGCCGCCAATCACGCCGGACTCATCTATGTCCCGGTGAACTGGCATTTCAGCGCCGAAGAGCTTGCCTACGTAATCGATAATGCGGGCGCACGCGTGCTCTTCGCCGAAGGTCAGTTCGAGCCCATCGCCGAGGCTGCGCTAGCGCGGGGCGAGACGCCCGGGCTGGAACACGCCTTTACCCTGCGCGGCAGCGGCAGCGCGCCGTTCACGGACTACGAGACGCTGCTCGCGCAAGCGAGCGATGCAGAACCCGCAGACCAGTGCGCGGGCGGCCCCATGTTCTACACCTCAGGCACCACGGGGCGCCCGAAGGGAGTGCGTTCGACCACCTCAAAACCGGGCGGCCCGCTCATGGTGCTCGAGATGATGGGCGCAGGCTTGTCAGGCATGCTCGGCATACCAAACGACGGCACCACGCTGCTGTGCGGTCCGGTCTACCACTCGGCGCAGTGGGCGTTTTCGTTCCTGCCGCTTCTGACCGGCAGCACGGTGGTGATGCGCCATCGCTTTGACGCGGCGGAAACGCTCGCCGTCATTGATACTCACAAGGTCACTAACGTGCACCTGGTGCCGACGCAGTTTCACCGGCTGCTGCGCCTCGATGACGCCGAACGGGCCGCGTTCAGCGGCGGAAGCCTGCGTGTGGTCTGGCACGGTGCAGCGCCCTGTCCGCCCGAGGTGAAGCGACGCATGATCGAATGGTGGGGACCCGTGGTCGGGGAGTACTACGGATCAACGGAAGGCTCCATCGTCACGCTGATCAGCGCCGCCGAGTGGCTCGAGCGCCCTGGCAGCGTGGGTCGACCGACGCCGCTCGTCACCATCTCGGTGCGCGATGACCAGGGCGCCGAGGTAGCTACCGGCACCTCCGGCCAGATCTACGTGCGCAGCAATACCGGATCGGACTTCGAATACCACAACGATCCGCGCAAGACCGCTGAAGTTCATCTCGCGCCGGGTACGTATACCTTCGGCGATATTGGCTACTTCGACGCGGACGGCTACCTGTACCTGAGCGATCGAAAGATCGACATGATCATCAGCGGCGGCGTGAACATCTATCCCGCCGAGATCGAAGCCGTGCTGGTGACGCATCCTGCCATCGAAGACGCGGCGGTCTTCGGCATTCCAAACGAGGAGTTCGGCGAGGAAGTGAAGGCTGCCGTGACCCTGCGCGCAGGGTACGCGCCCGGAGAGGCGCTCAGCGCTGAGCTGATCGCACTCTGCCGTGAACGCCTCGCGGGCTACAAGGCACCGCGCAGCGTCGATTACGAGACCGCCATGCCGCGGCATGAGACCGGCAAGCTGTACAAGCGCCTGCTGCGGGACCGCTACTGGCAAGGCCAAACACGCAAGATCTGAGGTGTCTCATGGGCTGGTATGACCGCGTCGTTTTGCCACGATTGATCGATCGCGCCTGCGGTCAACCGCCGATGCGCCGGCTGCGCGCGCGCTATGTGCCGCACGCCCAGGGCGCGGTCCTCGAGATCGGAATAGGAAGCGGACACAACCTCGAGCACTACTCCGCGGCAGCCACGCACATTACCGGTCTCGATCCAGCCGCCGAACTGACCGAGCGCGCACTCCAGCGCGCGGCCGGTATTACGCAACCGCTGGATATTCTCACCGTATCGGGCGAAGCAATCCCAGCCGAGGATGCTCGGTTCGACTCTATCGTCTGCACCTGGACCCTGTGCTCAATACCGGACCCGGTGTCCGCACTGAGCGAAATGCACCGCGTGCTGAAGCCGGGAGGTGCACTCTACTTCGTCGAGCACGGCCGCGCGCCGGATCCCGATGTGCAGCGCTGGCAGCGCCGCATCGAGCCGCTGTGGAAGCGCATCGGCGGCGGCTGTCACCTGACGCGCGCTGCGGACGAGCTCATCGTGGGCGCGGGCTTTGCCCTCGAGGAATGTGCTCGCGGCTACGAACCAGGGCCGCGCTGGGCAACCTGGATGACCCATGGTATCGCGCGCAAGCCGAGCTGAATCGGGGGTCGCCCTGTCACCCTGTCACTCCGGAGACTGTGACCCATGCGCCCCAGCGCCCACCTGCTTATCTGCCTGACCACACTCACGCTGTTCTGTTCCAACGCCCGCGCCGAGGATGATGCGGCGCTTGATGGCGCTCTCGCGCTGTTCGATCGCTGGGTGGAGGCGCACCAGAGCTACAACGCCATCCCCGCGCTCTCGGTCGGGGTTGTGCGCGATCAGGACCTGATCTGGCAAAAGTCGTGGGGGCTCGCGAATCCCGCGCGCAAAATCTCGGCCAACGCCGAAACCCTTTACAGCATCTGCTCGCTGTCGAAGATGTTCGCTGGCATTGCCCTGATGCAGCAGCGCGACGCAGGCGCGCTGAATCTGGACGACCCGGTGTCCGCTCATCTACCCGAGTTCAAGCCGCGACAAACCGGGCAACACGCCGGCCCGCTTACCGTGCGCGGGCTGCTCACGCATTCCTCAGGTCTGCCACGCGAGACCCTCGGCGCCTACTGGAGCCCGCCAGACTTCGACTTTCCCGATCGCGAGACACTGCTCGCCGCGCTCAGCAAGCAGCGCACACTCGATGCGCCCGACCGCCATTTCCACTACTCCAACCTTGGCATCGCACTCGCCGGCGAGATCGTGGCGCGCAAGAGCGGCGAGACGTATCGCGACTACCTCGAAGCAAACGTGCTTCAACCGCTCGAGATGACCGAGACACGGCTCGAATTTCCGCGTCGCGCCCGCAGCAGCGTCATGGCGGTAGGACATGGCGCGCGTCGGCGTGACGGCACCCGTCCGGTCATGCCCGCATTCGACACCGAGGGAATCGAAGCTGCCGCGGGTCTAACCAGCAACCTGATCGACCTTGCCCGCTTCGCGGTCTGGAACTTTCGCACGCTCGATGGGGTAGACAACAAAATCCTCGACACGGCTACCCTGCGTGACATGCAACGCGTGCACTGGGTCGACCCTGATTGGCGCACGACGTGGGGTCTCGCGTTCGAGGTGCGCAAATCGGGCGAGGATACCCTTGTGGGGCACGAAGGCGCCTGCCCGGGGTTTGCTTCGAGCCTCGCGCTCTTCCCCGAGCACAAGGTCGCGGTGATCGTGCTCGCGAGCGCCAGCGGCATCAATCCGAACGTGATCGTTGAAAATGCACAGAAGCTCGTGCTGCCGGCGCTGGCGCAAACCGCCAGCGAGGCCGCCCGCCACCGCAACAGACCCGCAGACGCGGAACGGCGCAGGCTCGAGCCCTACGTTGGACGCTACGATGCGCAGCCCTGGGCGGGCGAGGTCGCGGTGATTCGTCACGGCGCGGAGCTTCGACTGATGTGGCTGCCGAGCGATGATGTAACCGCCGGGCTGGTGACTCTGCGCCATCTCAAAGACGACATCTTCTTTCGCGTCGATAACGAGCGTGAGATCCGCGGCGACCGCTTCACCTTCCTGCGCGATGAGAACGGCGAGGTGATCGCGCTCACCAATCACGCGTTACGACTGCCGCGCATGCGTTAGCACCCGATGTTCGTGTGGTTGGCTGAACGGCTGGACAGCCTCGGTCGAAC
>DMUF01000174.1:6662-6806 GCA_003476445.1 Gammaproteobacteria bacterium
GGCTCTGTAATACCCTCAGCCGTCGTAGAAGAACGGCTCATGCAGACCGATCAGCCGCCGCTCCCGGTCGGTCGTGGCGCGGGCTACGGCCTCCGGGCTCAGATGATTCACTTCATCGGTGGTCTGGATCCGCTGCGCGAGGTC
>DMUF01000130.1:0-299 GCA_003476445.1 Gammaproteobacteria bacterium
CGGAACGGGCAAGAGGAACGGGGGCATGCGCACCGCGTGTTGAAGGCGATTCGGCAGAAATCCGGCGCCGACTGGTCGCTGCCTGCAGACGCAGAGAACCCGTTCTTTGCCGCGCTGCCTGCGGCGGTAACCTGCGACAGTGCGATCCTGAGCGCGCTTGAGTCCGGTGAGGCCGATGGCGATCTGTCGTATCAGCAGTGGGCTGCACGCGAGCCGGATCCGCTCATTGCCGATCTTCTGCGTCAGAATGGAAGCGAGGAGTTCCGCCACGGCGAACGAGCGACGCGGGTCCGCGCGCT
>DMUF01000130.1:631-4689 GCA_003476445.1 Gammaproteobacteria bacterium
CTGGGTCATGTCGTTCCGTCTATCGACGAGGGCATGAGGGCCTGGGATCGTGCGGGCTTAACGGAATGGCAGGTGCTGCGCGACTATCCCGTTCTTGAATGGCGCTATCACGACCAGCGGGTCGAGATCCCGATCGACGTTGCGCTTGCGTGGAGCGGCTCGGTACAGATCGAACTTATCGCGCCACGTGATCGGTCACCATCCATGTATCGCGAGTTTCTGGACGTGCATCCGCAAGGCGGTCTGCAGCATTTCGGTTACCGACCCGCGGACTATGATGTCGCGCTCGCGCAGGCGCTTGCTGCGGGTTGGACCTGGTGGCTCGGCGGGTTGGTGGCGCCCTCGCGGCCCTTCGCGTATCTGCGCCCGCCGCCGGGGTCTGCAGTCATTCTGCCCGCGGAAATCAGTGGAAGCGGTTGACCCAAGGGGTTCGAAACTTGGCGGGGGGAGCCATGCCGACACCAGTAAAGGATCGATTCAGTCTGGATGGCCAGGTGGCAGTGGTCACGGGCGCAGGCCGTGGAATAGGCGCAGGCATTGCGCGCGCGTTTGCTGAATGCGGAGCGTGCGTTGTGCTCGCTGCTCGACGTACGCAAGAGATCGAGTCGGTAGCGCAGGAGATTCGTGCTGCGGGCGGCGAGGCCATCGCGGTTACCACCGATGTGACTGACGACAAGGCGCTCGACGCGCTGGCGCGTGCGGCGGTAGACGCCTTTGGCAAGCTTACCATCTGGGTGAACAACGCCGGTGGTTCGCCGATGCGCATGCCCCTCAAGGATCTGCCTCGCGCCGAGTGGGATCGAACCATCGCGCTCAATCTGACATCCATCTACACGGGGTCGATTACCGCTGCCCGGTATATGAACACGGGCAGCATTATTAATATCACCTCGGGCGCAGGCACGGGCCCCGTGCCCGGCAGCGCGCACTATGGTGCTGCCAAGGCGGGCACCAATTCGCTGACATGGACGCTTGCCGCTGAGTTTGCTCCGCACATTCGTGTGAACGCGGTGGCGCCGGGTGCCATTCCGACCGAGGTCATGCTGAAGGCGCTGGGAAAGACGGAAGGTCAGCTCGACGAGATCCTGGCCGAGTGGAAGATCCCGCTCGGTCGCCTGGGTACGCCGGAAGATATCGCGGCAGCCTGTGTCTACCTGGCATCGGACGCCGCGAGCTGGGTCAGCGGGGAAATCATTCGCGTGGGTGGCGGCGCACGGCCGCGGTGATCTACGTTAAGTGAAACAGACGACGGAGAAGGTTATGAGCACGGAATTTGGCGCAGCGTCGTCTACGGACGATGTGCTTGGTGACATCAATCTTTCGGGTAAGACCGTGATCGTGACGGGTACGTCTGCAGGTCTTGGAATTGAGACGGCTCGTGCGCTCGCTCGTCGCGGTGCCCGCGTATTGGGGGGCGTGCGTGACCTCGACAAGGCCTATCGCGCCACGGAAGCGGTTCGTGCGGCGGCTATGGAGGGCGGTGGGTCCTTCGATCTGTTCACCCTTGATCTAGCGAGTCTATCGAGCGTGCGCAATGCGACGGATGATCTTCGTGGGCGACTGGCATCCGTCGACCTCATCATTGCGAACGCGGGTGTCATGGCGTGCCCGCAAGGCGTGACCGCCGACGGTTTCGAAACCCAGTTTGGTACCAATCATCTCGGGCATTTCGTCTTCGTGAATCGGCTCTGCGGGCTGCTCGCTGATGACGCGCGCGTGGTTCTGCTCTCGTCGGGGGCGCACCGGTTCTCCGACGTGGATCTGGATGACCCAGGTTTCGCTCGTTCTGATTACCATCCCTTCGTAGCCTATGGTCGGTCGAAGACGGCGAACGTGCTGCACGCGGTGGCGCTGGATGCCCGTTTGCGGGGTCGTGGACCGCGCGTTGCCGCCGTGCATCCAGGCGTCATTCAGACCGAGCTGGGTCGCCACATGACTCCTGATCTGCTCGCACAGATCATGCCTTCGGGTGATCAGCCGGCGTTTACCTTCAAGACGACGGGCCAAGGTGCTGCCACCTCGGTATGGGCCGGTGTTGTCGCGGGGAGAGCAGCGGTCGGCGGGCGCTATTGCGAGGACTGCCACGTGGCCGAGCTGACGGACGATCCGCAATCCCGGACGGGTGTACGCGGGTATGCGCTGGACGCTCTGCGGGCAGAGGCTCTGTGGACATCGAGCGAGCAGCTAGTGGGGGAATCGTTCGACGTGGCGTGATCACCAGGCGTTGATGATCGGCGCGGCGATGGTCGACGCCGGCGGAAGCACGCCGTGAGGTTGAAAATCCAGCATCCCGTCGATGGTCAGCCGTGCCCAGCCGTGCACCACGCTCCAGATCGCGTTGGCACGCTTGTGCAGCTCGACAGGGTCGAGCTGCGCGGGTGCGCAGGCCGCCTCGGTCGCCATCAATAGTCGATCGAAACCGGCATTGGCCGCGGCCTGCAATGTCGGAAAGTCCGTAAATGCCCAGACGCCCGGTCGCTCCAACCCGAACATGACCCGGTACAAGTGCGGGCAGGACACCGCGAACTCGGTGTACACGTCGCAGAGGCCGATCAGGCGCTTCTTGGCGTTGGGCTCGACGAAGTTCTCGAACCGCATCGTCAGCTCCCGAAACCCGGAGGCTGCGACTTCAGCCAGTATCTCGTTCTTGGAAGCAAAGTGCCGGTACGGCGCGTTGGTGCTCACCCCGGCCTGCTTCGCCAGTTCGCGCAGACTGAGCGTTTCGTAGGCGCCTTGATCGATCGCGCGTCGCGCCACCGCGAGCACAGCCTCGCGCAGGTTGCCATGGTGGTAGGCGTGGTGTGGTTTTCGCAGATCGTCGGACATGGATTGACTATACCGCGATCACGGAGTGTACACTACGCACATTGTGTACAACGTATACTTTATGCGCCTATCGAAACCCGTTTCCGTTACTGCTGTTTCCGCTCTGCTTCTCGCTGCGCTGTCCGCGTGCTCGGCCCCGCCGGACGACGTGGCGGTAACGCCTTCGATCACGCCCGTTCAGCTCGCGCAGCCGGTGGCAGCCTCGACCTCGCTGCGGGTACCGGCAATGGGTCGGCTCGAGCGCGACGAAGAGTCCTCCCTGGGCTTCCTGGCAGGCGGTGTTGTAGACCGAATCCTGGTGGACATCGGTGATCGAGTCAGCAAGGGACAGGTTCTGGCGAGTCAGGCGCCCACCGCGCTTGATGCAGCGCTCGCACAGGCGCGGGAACAGGAGATTCAGGCGCGGCGCGATCGCGACCGCGCCGCGGAATTGCTCGCGAAACAGCTCGTGGCGCGTCAGGTGCTCGATGACGCTGATACGCGTCTGCAATTGGCCGAAGCGGCTCGTCGCAGCGCGACCTTTGCTGCAGACAACGCGCGCATCGTCGCGCCGACCGATGGCGTCATTTTGCGGCGCCTGGCCGAACCAGGCGAGGTCGTGGGCGCGGGTGCCCCGGTCCTCGCGATGAGCGGCGGCAGCGGCGGCTGGCGCATGAAGACAATCGTGGCGGATCGCGACGGTATCCGCTTACTCCCCGGTGATCGCGCGACGGTCCGCATCGATGCGCTTGGGGGCGTGGAGTGGCCGGCGCGTGTTGACCGGGTCGGCGGTGAAGCCGATCTCGCAAGCGGCGGAATTGCGATCGAACTCGTGCTTGAGCCCCCGGCGTCGACTGATGTCGAGCGCTTGCGCTCGGGCCTCGTGGCATCGGCCCGCATAGAGAGTTCGCAGGACTCCGGGCTTGCCATTCCGACCGCTGCCCTTGTAGCGGTGGACGAAGGCCGAGGACGAATCTTTGTGGTGCGTGATGGAACGGCCGTCGCAACGGAGGTCAGTCTCGGCGAAGTAGGGGTCGAGTACGTCCGCGTGGTGGGTGGACTCCAGCCGACAGACGCCGTGGTGGTCGAGGGTGCCGCCTATCTCTCCGATGGCGAGGCGGTGGCCGCGGCAGCCGGCGTCGAAGAATGAGCATCTGGTCGTTCGCAATCGAGCGCTGGCAGTTCACCAGCGTAGCGCTCTTTTTTCTTGCGGCCCTCGGCGTGTTCGCTACCTTGTCGATACCGCGGCAGGA
>DMUF01000240.1:0-174 GCA_003476445.1 Gammaproteobacteria bacterium
TCCGGGTGGCGTGCCGTTTGACCCTTGGTCTTTACCAGGGCAGCTCGCGCCCGTCCCAGTTGAAGAACCCTCCCGACTGCGTCGGCGAGAGACCATCGAGAACTCGCAGCACTGCGGCTGCACTCTCCGCCGGCGGCCGTGCGCGCTCCGGTCCGACAAAGGGAGCGGACAACG
>DMUF01000240.1:474-629 GCA_003476445.1 Gammaproteobacteria bacterium
GCTCAGCGTGGTGCCAGGATGGATGGCAGCCACAATCGGCCCCGCCCGCAGCCGCGACCATTCAATGGCCACGTTGCGTACACCCATATTGAGCGCCGCCTTGCTCATGCGATACGTGAACCAACCGCCCGCGCGGTTGTCGCCAATGCTGCCCA
>DMUF01000240.1:861-3351 GCA_003476445.1 Gammaproteobacteria bacterium
GCCCGGTAGCTGTACCAGCCGCCCAGGCGGTTGTCGCCAATGCTGCCCACCATGGCCGACAGCACCGCTGCGCGGGCCCCGGCTGCCGCGCGCAGCAACCGCTCGAACGCCTGCAACGCCGCCAGCGGCGCCCAGGCGTTTACGTCGAGCCCGTGCAGAAACGTCTCGCGCTCCACCTGACGCAGCGCCTTCTCTGCGCGCAGCGGCGGTACGTGTTCCTGATCAGTCAACACACCATTGCAGATCACAAGACGATCCACGTGCGTGGTCACGCTGGCTACCGCCTGCACCGCCTGCGCCATGACCTCCGGGCTACGCGGATCCCAGCGGATATTGGTAGTGACTCCGGGCAGGGGCGCCCCCGCACGCGACAGCGCAATCACCGGGCCATCGCGCAGCGCACACGCCACGAGCTCGACACCGATTGCACTGCCGGCGCCCACTACGACGGTCACGCGCGGGGTAGCGGCGCTGCTTTGATCCACGATCTCCGCCGACATACCGACTCTCTGCTGGTCACGGGCTCGACTCGTGTTTCTATCCCACCCGAGGTGAGGCTTCAGTGAAGAGGCAAGATAAAGCGGAGATGACCTTGGCCGGTGGGAGAGCAAGGGATCACCGGTAACGCCCAGAGGGGATTCACGATCGGGCCCGCGCGGGATTTCCTGTCCCGCCCGAACGGGATTGGTTAGCATCCCCGACTTTGCCAACGGCCGCCCCATGCCCGACCCGACCGACGACACTCGAAGATCCGCGCGCCTCGACGAGATGATCGGACTGCTCGCGCTCGAGCAGATTGAGCACAATCTTTTCCGCGGTCGGCACCCCGCCGGACGGACGCACCGACTCTATGGCGGACAAATCATGGCGCAGGCGCTCATGGCGGGTATTCGCACCGTCGCGCCCGAGCGCAGACCCCACTCGCTGCACGGGTATTTCCTGCGTCCCGGCGATCCGCGCGTCCCAGCGCTGATCGATGTCGAGCGAATTCGCGACGGTCAGTCGTTCTCAACGCGCCGCATCGTCGTGATTCAAAACGGCAACGCGATCTTCAACATGGACGCATCATTCCAGGTTGAGGAACCCGGACTCAGTCATCAGGACACCATGCCTGCGCTGACGCCGCCCCCCATCGCAAAGGTGCCGCAGGCATTGCGCGACGACGTCTTTACCGCCTGGCGCGTTGAGCACAAGGCGCTGCTTAACGAGGTGCCCCACGTGCCGCGGCAGCATGTCTGGGTTCGCGCGAGCGGCGCGCTGGCCGATGACCCAGCACTTCACGCGTGCCTGCTGGTTTACGAATCAGACAACGCGCTGCTCTCCACAGGCCGGCTGCCGCACCGCGGAGCCTACCAGCGCGAACGCCTGCAGATGGCAAGCCTCGATCACGCAATGTGGTTTCACCAGCCAGCCCTCTCGGCATGGCGGGCGGACGGGTGGCTGCTCTATGCCCTCGACAGCCCCTCTACCGCGTCAGCCCGCAGCTATAACAGGGGCCAGTTCTTCACCGCCGAAGGCCGTCTCATCGCCAGCACCATGCAGGAAGGACTGATGCGCAGCCACTGAGCTCGCTCAGCGGCCCTTGCGCTTCCCAGACCCCGAGGGTCGCCGCGCCGGCGTCGATGCTCCACCCGCATCACGCGTTTCCGCACGGGCGTGCTGGGTACGAAACCGCGGGCTCTGAGCCGCGGCACCGCGTGCGCCACGGCGGGCCGGCGCGCCCGCTGCTTCCACACCCGCCCCCGCAGCAGACGTGCGCGGCTGGAACGCCGGGATGAGATGGCGCTTGCCGTTGCCAATCAGATCACTGCGCCCCATGCGCCGCAGCGCATCTCGGAGCACCGGCCAGTTCGCCGGATCGTGATAGCGCAAGAACGCCTTGTGCAGTCGCCGCGTGCTAAGCCCCTTCGGAATATGCACCGCGGTGCTGTTGCGCGTGACCTTGCGCAGGGGATTGATGCCGCTGTGATACATGGCGGTCGCGGTCGCCATGGGCGACGGCAGGAACGCCTGCACCTGGTCGGCGCGAAAACCATTTGCCTTGAGCCAGAGTGCAAGCTCCAGCATGTCTTCATCCCGGGTTCCCGGGTGCGCGGCGATGAAGTAGGGAATCAGGTATTGCTCCTTGCCCGCCTCCGCCGAGTAGCGGTCGAAGAGTTCCTTGAAGCGGTAATACGTGCCCATCCCGGGCTTCATCATCATGGACAGCGGACCTTCCGACAGCGCCTCGGGCGCGATCTTCAGATAACCGCCCGTGTGATGCTGGGCCAGCTCGCGGACATACTCGGGTGATTCAATCGCGAGGTCATAGCGCACGCCTGACGCGATGAGCACCTTTTTCACACCGGGCAGCGCGCGCGCCTTGCGATACAGGTTGATCAGCGGCGTGTGGTCGGTATTCAGGTTCGGACAGACGCCCGGGTACACGCAGGACGGTCGGCGGCATGCCGCTTCAATCGTCCGGCTGCGACAAGAGAGCCGCCACATGTT
>DMUF01000019.1:0-7855 GCA_003476445.1 Gammaproteobacteria bacterium
AACCTGCTCGTCATGGTGATCGTCGGCGGGTACGAGACATTTGTTTCTCGCCTGAACCTCGAAGGTCATCCCGATCAGCCCGAATGGCTGAGCCACGTGAACGCTTCGGTGCTCAAAGTGAAGCTTGCCATGGCGATCATCGGTATCTCCTCGATCCACCTGCTCAAAACGTTCATCGAAGCAGGCGCGATCGGCGCTCCTAACTCCAAGGTGACCGCAGACGGAGTCATGTGGCAGACGATCATCCACATGGCGTTCATCGTGTCCGCGATCGGCATCGCATGGACTGATCGACTGATGAATTCGAGCATCCGCAAGGAATAACCCTCACCACCAGACGAGCGGATTGATGCCAGCGAAACCAATGATCAACCGACTCGTCGGGGCGGCGACAGCCGCGGGTTCGGCTCTCGTTCTCGCGCTCCTCGCGTCGCTGGGTCATGCCCTTGAAGAGCCCACCTTCGAACGTCTGGAAACCGAGGGCGACTTCGAGCTGCGGCGCTATGCGGGCTATCACATCGTATCCGCGCCCGCTGGTGCTTCCTTCGAGGAGACTGGGGACGTCGCGTTTCGACCGTTGTTCCGATACATCAGCGGCGCTAACACCGGCGGCAACGACATCGCGATGACGGCACCCGTTCTGCAAACGCGGGCTGATGCGGACTGGCGTCTCGCGTTTGTCGTGCCGGCTGAAGTCGCGGCCGGCAGCATTCCTGCGCCGGTCACACCCGGTTTAGCGATTGAAACGGTGCCAGGCGGGCTGTACGGCGTACAACGATTTTCCGGCGGCTGGGGTGAGGAGCGTTTCATGGCTCAGGAACTCGCGCTGGCAGAAACACTCAAAGCGCGGGGCTACGCGATCTGTGGTCCCACGCGCTACGCGCGCTATGACCCGCCGTTCAAGCCATGGTTTCTCCGGCGCAACGAGATTCTCATGCCCGTGGAGCAAGGGGCATGCAGCGCGAGGCGCTGACTGTTGCGCGTCACTCAGATCGCGTCCGTTCGCGATGACTTGAGCGTGCGCTCCCGGATCCAGTCCAGCACGCGCTCCGCCTCGAGATAAAGCTGGTGGGCGTAGGCCACCACCGCCTGCACGTTGCCGGTCATTGCCGCGGATTCAAGCACATCACTGAGGTCAGCGAGCGTCGCTGCGCCCACCAGTCGGGCTGAGGCCTTCAAGCGGTGGGCCGCCATGCCCATCGCAGGCAATCGCCCGGCTGCCAGCTCACGCTGCATTTCCCGCACCGTACTGGAACAGACCGCCGCGAACTCGGCGTAGAGGTTACGCAAGACGGCTTCGTCATCCGAGCCCAGCGCACGCGCAAGCGCGTCGCCATCCACCGGCTCCGCGCGGGTATCGCCCTCTTCCGCTGTTGTCGACGACCCCTGCGCGCCGAAGCGCTCGATCTGAGGCACCCACACTGAAAGCAGGTGACGAAGCTGATCCAGAAGAATCGGCTTGACCAGATAATCATCGTAACCCGCAGCCAGCGCTGTCTGACGCGCAGCCTCGGCGTAATCTGCCGAGATGGCAACCAGCACGGTCCTGCGGTCAGCGCGCTCGTCAAGACTGCGCAGTTCGCGCGCGAACACGTAGCCATCCATTAGCGGCATCTGCAGATCCGACAACACCAGGTCATAACGGGAAACCTGACAGGCCTGCAGCGCCTGGTGCCCGTTATCCGCGGTATCGACTTCATGCCCAAGCGATTGCATCTGCTGCCGCAGCACCAGCTGATTGACCGGATTGTCCTCGATCACAAGGATCCGGACGCTGTGCGGCCCTGCGGGCTGTTTTTCCGGTGTCGATACGGTTGCAACCGGCCCTCCATAGAGCGCCTTGAGAAGACCTTCCGCGGTGAATACCGGACCGCGGAGCAGCCCCACACCGGAGCCCTGCCGGTCGCGCAGCGTCGTCTCCGCGTCAACCACGAGGAGCAATCGCGCGTGTTCTTGTCCAAGCGGCAGCATGGATGACAGATGCAGGACAGTGCCCGCCTGACGACAGTCAACGATGCGCAGGCTATCGACGCCACCAGAGTCCTCAACCAAGGTGATTCCGACACTGCCTGCAAGCTCGGTCATAACGGCACGCAAATGTGGATCGTCGGTCTCCAGAGTCGCGCTGCGCACATCTGCGGGCAGTCGGCGCAAACGCGGCGCGGCGGCTGCTCCCAGCGGCAGCGTCAGATACACGTCGAAACGGGAGCCCTGACCCAGCGTACTGCTGACCTCGATACGGCCGGCCATCGCGCGGGAAAGCTCTTGCGCGATGGTGAGACCAAGACCGGTTCCCGACGGCCGCGATTCCCCTTCCCGCGAGGAAGCGCGCGTGAACGGCTCGAACAGCAGCGGCATGAAGTCCGCCTCGATACCCACGCCCGAATCCACCACGCTGAAACAGACGTGAACCTCTTCGGGCAGTTTGGCGATAAGAGCGAGGCGCAGCTCGACCCAGTTTCGGTGCTCGTCTTGTTGCCGCTGATAGCGAATCGCATTGCCCAACAGATTCACGAGTATTTGTCGCAAACGCACCGGATCAACCGAAACGTCCTCAATCGGTTCCGGCATCACAAAGAACAGGTCAACCTGGGCGGCCTCGGCCGTGCTGCTCATGTAGCCGAGCACGTTGGTGCAGAAAGGCTCAAGCGCGGTGTCAAACGGTCTCAGCTCGACTTCGCGGGTACCCATCGACGAGTAATCGAGAATGTGGTTCAGCAGCTCGAGCAGCCCTTGGGATGCATCCTGCACACTGCGCTGAAGCTCCTGTTGGTGGCGGTTGAGCGGCGTGCGCCCAAGCAGTTCGAGCGCACCCAGCACGCCGGCGATGGGCGTGCGAACCTCGTGCGCAAGAACAGCAAGATACGCCTGCGCCTCTCGGTTCGAGCGCTCGAGCTGTCGACGCTGTTCGTGCAGGCTGCGATTGACTACCCGCAAATCCGCCTCGATGAGGCGATGGGTATCAAGCAGCATCAGGTGCTCGACGACCGCGTCATAGGCGGCAAAGTCGCCGAGTCTCAGACCGTACTGACCCAGTTCAGCCGTCGAATGCAACCACGGCGAGCCAATGAAGAACGCAAAGTCACGTCCATTGACCTGCACCAGCGCCACTTCACCACGCATGCGAATGCCAAGCCGACGTATGACCCAGATCACCAGGGATCGCTGATGGCGCATTAACCAGGCGAAGGAGAATTCTCGCGCGGGTGCCTGTGACTCAAACAGCGCGGACAGAGTCAGTGGCTCACCGCTTTGGTAGCCCTCGATCTCCGGCAAAAGCATGCGCAGCGAGCGCCCCGCATGCAGAATTCTGAGTTCTTCATCAATGACCAGGTGAAACGGAACCAGCTGGTCCATCACACCAAAGGAGATTGGGAAGACCCCCTTCGATCCCGTCGGCAAGTTCTCGGGAGAGAAGGGCACGCGTTGATCGATCGGGAGATTCGCTTCCGCTTCGCTCGGCGGTCGGTCAACCATGCGCAGGAGCCCAACAAAACCTGAACTCGGCGGTAACTTCAGACCCCAAGGAGGTCAGCCGCTCGACGGTCCCTTGCACGCCAAACATCCGCGCCACGCCCATCAACAAGCCCTCGACAAAGGGCTCAAGCCCTGCGCGCGGCGACCAGTACAACACGCGCACGGACTGTTCGCTCTCGGGAATGGCCTCGAACTCCGGCGGACGCATCTGCGGAAAGACGAGTTGGGTGCGCACATGCAACGCGTTGAGCCCCGTAATGAACTCTCCCGGGTCGCGCCCATTACCTGTCATGAGCTCACGCATCGGACTGGCCAGAGCGTAATCGATCCAGTAATCGCCGAGCTTGCGCAGCATCTCTGCCGGAGTAAGGTCAAAGAGCCGTGCTGACGACACCACAAGACCCACGGTCTGCTCATCGGGGTAGCCTTCGGTCGCTATGAGCGACGCGAACTCGAGCCCATTCTCCGCCGCGACGACGTTCCAAGCGGTCGGACCCAAGTTGCGCAGCACGTAGGACTCGATCGACTTCATCACCATGCCGTACACGATGCGGCTCCCTTTGCGACGACGTTAGATTTCAAGTTTAGCCGAACATAACACGAAGCAAACAAAGCGGGTCGATTTTGGCGCAGAACAGGGACAAATTCGCACAGCGCCCCCCTTTCATTGTTGCCGAACAGTAAAGGGTCCTTTATCTTTGCGGGTTGTCGCCGACACCCTCATTTGCGAGGTATTGCCTACTGTGCCTGCGTCCATTGTTACCGCGAACCCGTCGGCTTTTTCTAAGGCGAACGCTGCAGGCACTCCGTCTTGACCCGCGTACTGCTGGTCGAAGATGACGCCTTCATGGTGGCGGTCGCCCGCCAGATGCTCGCCACCGGCGACTATCAGGTGGTCATAGCAGCAACCGGGCGGGACGCCATCAAGCTGATCCGGGAACGTGCACCAGACGTGATCCTGCTCGACCTCGGGTTGCCCGATATGGAGGGCACGCAGCTCATTCCGCAGCTGCGCACGCTGAGCAGCTGCCCGCTGATCGTCGTATCAGCCCGCGACGACACCATGACCAAAGTAACGGCGCTCGACCTCGGCGCCGACGACTACATTCTGAAACCATTCGTCAGCGAGGAACTGCTGGCGCGCCTGCGCTCCGTGCTGAGACGCGCGACCCCGTCGCGCGAGATCGACCGCCAGCACGTTGCGCCGGGCATCGACTTCGACCCCGAGCTACGCGTCGTGCGCCAGGCAGACGGTCGACAGACTCATCTCACCACCATCGAGTCGATGCTGCTCGGGCTTCTGGTGTCCGCAAATCCCCGCCCAATCTCGCGCCAGTCCATGCATCCGGTGCTGTTCGATCGACCCTGGACACGCGGCGATCGCACGCTCGATGTCCATGTGCACAACCTGCGCCAAAAGCTGCTGGGTCTTTCTGACGGCAATCTGTCGATCGGCAGCATCCGGGGGATCGGCTACGTGCTGCAGATCCGCGGACCCGCCTGACCGGCGCGCCCCGCGCGCCGCCCCCCGAGATCAGAGCAACCCTGCTTCTGGCCTGCTTTCGGGCTGTTTTCGACCTGCTCCAGGCCTGCGTTAGGCGTTAAGGCGAGCAGCGACCGCTGCGCCGACGCGCGCCACGTTCGAAGAGTTGAGCGCCGCCACGCAAATACGGCCGCTGTCTACCGCGTAAATGCCATGGTCATCGCGCAGCCGGGCGACGTCCTCCGGGCTCAGGCCGGAATAGGAGAACATGCCGTTTTGCCGTAACACGAAACGGAACTCCGCGTTACTGCCCGCCGCTTCGACCGCGGCCACGAGCGCCTCGCGCATGTCTTTGATCCGCACGCGCATGGCTGCGAGCTCCGCTTCCCAGCGTGCCCGCAGCACCGGCGACGTCAGCACGGCTGCAATCACCTGCGCGCCGTGGGTGGGCGGGTTCGAGTAGTTCGCGCGCACCACCCGCTTCAGCTGCGAGAGCGCGCGGGTAGCCGCATCCGCATGCGGAGCGACAATAGACAGGGCGCCGACCCGCTCTCCATACAGCGAAAAATTCTTCGAGAAGGAGTTCGCGACAAATGCAGGCACGCCGGCCTCCACAAATCGGCGCACGGGCATGGCATCGGCTTCGAGCCCGCTCGCAAAACCCTGATAGGCGAGATCAAGAATCGGTACCAGACCGCGATCGCGCACGGTCTCAATGATCTCTGCCCACTGCGCCGTATCCGGATCGGCCCCGGTCGGGTTGTGACAGCAGACGTGCAACACGACGATCGAGCCTGCCGGCAACCCGGCGAGGGTGGCGCGCATGGCCGGAAAGTCGAGACCGCGCGTATCACGGTTGTAGTACGGATACGCTTCGACGGTGAAGCCCGCGCTCTCAAAAATAGCGCGATGATTCTCCCAGCTCGGATTGCTGATCCACACCGTCGCCTGGGCATGAAAACGGCGCAGGAACTCTGCAGCGAGGCGCAGCGCCCCCGTGCCACCCAGCGCCTGCGCAGTCACGATGCGCCCTTCAAGCAGCGCAGGCGCACCTGCTCCGAAAACGAGTTCCTGCACGGCGCGTACATAGGCGGGCAGTCCATCGATCGGCTGATATCCGCGCGGCAATCCCTTCGCCGCCAGGTCGGACTCCGCCTGGCGAACGCTGTCGAGGACCGGTATGCGTCCCTGGTCGTCGTAATAGACGCCCACGCCAAGATTGACCTTGTCGGCGCGCGAATCAGCGTTGAAGGCTTCGGTCACGCCAAGAATGGGGTCCCGCGGGGCGAGCGGAATAGCATCGAAGAGGGAAGTCATGATTCGGATGTCCTGTGCAGGGGCGTCCGTTGCGACGGTAGCCCGTAAACTCACGCCCGGTCGCGCCGCGCGCGCGCCGAGCGCGGGCGCCACTCTACCCCTATACTCGCCTTCCCGCGATAGCCGCCACCGCGAGAACGGATGCCATGGAAGCAACGAGCGCAAGCGTCGGCTGGCTCGCCATTCTGCCGCCCATTATCGCGATTGGCCTCGCGATGATCACGCGCCAGGTGCTGCCCGCGCTGTTCGCCGGCATTGTGATCGGCTGGTGGATTCTGGGCGACGCCAATCCTGCAAACGCGCTTGCGGCCAGTATCGACGGCATCATCGACGTGCTCGCTGATCCAGGCGACGCCCGCGTGCTCGCCTTTGCCCTGGCGATCGGTGCCCTCATCGCCGTTCTCGAAAGCGCAGGCGGGGTGCGCGGATTCGTGCGGTGGATCGAGCATCGACGCTGGGTCAGCAACGGCCACAGCGCGCAGTGGCTCGCGTGGTGGACCGGCATCGTCATCTTCATCGAGTCGAATCTCACGCTGCTGGCCGCCGGCGCTATTTCGCGCCCGCTGTTTGACCGCTATCGGGTATCGCGGGAAAAGCTCGCCTACATTATCGACTCCACCTCCGCGCCCGTTTGCATGCTGATTCCGCTCAATGCCTGGGGGGCTTTTCTGCTGAGCCTGCTTGGCACTACCGCGCTTGAAGACCCCCTCTCGGTGCTCGTAAATGCGCTGCCCCTCACCGTTTACGCGGTGCTGGCTGTCGCGCTCGCAGCCGCCAGCATCGCTTGGAACTGGCATCCGGGACCCATGGCGGCCGCCGAGGCGCGCGCGCGTACCGGCCTGGTCATGGCACCGGGAACCCTGCCTCTATCCAGCCCATCTGCTTCGTCTCCCGGATCGGAGGATTTCATCTACCCCGGGCCCGCGCTCATGCTTGCGCCACTTCTTACCATCATCGTGGCCGTGCCGATTGGGCTGTGGATCACCGGCAATGGCGATCCGCTCGCGGGTTCCGGCTCGAAGGCGGTGCTGTGGGCCGTGCTTGTCGGGGTAGGTGTCGCATCGGTGCTCGCCCTCAGCACAAGACAGTTCACGGGGTCGGGGCTGCTCGAAACCGCGCTGCGCGGCGCCGGTGCCATGCTGCCGATCGCGCTCATACTGCTGTTTGCGATTGCGCTTGGGGATGTATCGCGAACGCTCGGCACCGGGCCCTGGCTAGCACAGATCATCGGTGCCCATGTAGCACCACTGTGGCTGCCGGTGCTCGTGTTCCTGTCCGCGGCTGCAACGGCGTTTGCGATTGGCTCGAGCTGGGGGACCTTCGCGATCATGATTCCGATCGCCATTCCGCTCGCGCTCGCAATCGGACTGCCCGCACCCCTGATGCTGGGCGCGGTACTGTCCGGGGCGGTATTCGGCGACCATGCTTCGCCGGTGAGTGATACCACGGTGGTTGCTTCCATGGCAGCCGCAACCGATCACGTGGAGCACGTGCGCACCCAGCTGCCCTATGCGCTGATCGCAGCTGCCATCAGCGCAGTGTTCTATCTGGGCGCGGGCTTCATTACGGCACCCTGAA
>DMUF01000019.1:8151-11038 GCA_003476445.1 Gammaproteobacteria bacterium
CCTGAACGTAACCGCGCGGCAGTCTGACGCGCGCCGCGGTGTGACTCTCGCCCCGCCGCCGCACGCGCCGTACCAGAAACGCCGAAGGCGCTTAGAGCAGATCGCCGCCGCAGGCGCCCGCCGTCGTCCCGGTCGACTTGAACGCCTTGATGACGTTCCGACCGGTGGTCCACTTGTGCACCTCGTCCGGACCATCCACCAACCGCTGCGAGCGAATGTGCGTGTACCAGGCTGCCAGGGGAGTATCCCGCGAATAGCCGAGCGCGCCATGCAGCTGGATCGCCGTGTCCACCACCTTGTGCACCATATTGGCGAGGAACACCTTGGCGATGCCGTTCTCCTGGCGGATATCCATCTTGCGCTCTGCCTTGTAGGCGATGTGCAGCAGCATCAGCCGGGCGATGTAGAGCTCGCTCGCGCATTCCGCCAGCATGAACTGTACCGCCTGGCGCTCATCGAGCCCCTTGCCGAAGGTGGAGCGGCTTGTGATATGCGCCGTGGCCAGATCCAGCGCGCGCTGGGCCATCGCCACGTTGTGCATGCCATGACGCAAACGACCATAGGCAAGGCGGTGCTGGCCCATGTTGAAGCCGTTGCCCTCGCCACCCAGCAGGTTCTCTGCCGGAACTTCCAGGTCCTTGATTTCCACCTCAGCGTGTCCGCCGCCCAGGATGTGCGACAGCGGGCCTTCGAGCGCCATGGTCGGAATATCGCGCTTGATGCGGTATCCGGGATTCGGCAGCTCGACGATGAACGTCGAGAACTGCTGGTGCCGCGGCGCGTTCGGATCCGTCTTCGCCATGACCACGGCGATGTCAGCCACGCTCGCAGCCGAGGAGAACCACTTTTCGCCGTTCAGCATGTAGGTATCGTTGCCAACCCGCTCAGCGCGGGTCTGCATACCGGTGGCATCGGCACCCGCTGCCTTTTCAGTCATGGAGTAGCAAATGCGCTTCTCACCGTTCAACAGCGGCTTCAGGAATTTTTCCTTCTGGTACGGGGTACCGTGCTCAAGCAGGGTCATCATGGTCGCGTCGTCGGGGCCCTGCGTATTGAGCGACAGCGCGCCGAGGTAGCTCTCGCCCAGCTCCATCTGGACCAGCGCATTCGCGAGCGGGCCAAGCCCCATGCCACCGTACTCTTGTGGAATGAACGGGCACCAGAGCCCCTGGGAGCGGGCCTTGCCGCGCAGCTCGTTCAGCACGGTCTTGTAATCTTCACCGGCGAGCAGGCGCTTTTCCGCCGGCATGCACTCGTCGTGCACCCACTGGCGAACACGCGCGCGAACGGCTTTGGCTTCCGCCGGAATCTCGAAGTCGATGGACATGGGTCCCCTCCCTGACTGATTGAACTGTGCCGTGAATCTCTCGCCGGGCAAGACACGCTCGCCCGACAACGCCACATCTTGACCCGTTTGCCGCATGCGCGCCAATAGGGTTTAGCCTCGCGCTATCCGCGCCCAAATCACCCGCGCGGCAGAATGCGACGGTCGATGAGGTCCTGTAGCCAGCCGCAGACGCTCGCTTCCGTATCGACCGCCTCCGTGAACCCCGCCTGCCGGATTCTGACCGTGCTCACGAACGTGGGCGGGGGCGCGGAACGCGCACCGACGGCGAGGCACAGGTCGGTATAGAAATGCGACTCACCAAGCAGCGCGGGAAGCGTCACGGGCTGAAGTCCGCGGGTCTGAACCACGTGATCCCAGAGCGCCGCGCGCGCGGGCAGCCACTCGGCGAGCGCGCAGGGCATCTCGGGCCCGGTTCGCACACCCAGGGTTTCCGCCATGGCCGGCCAGAGATCGCGCCAGCAGAACACCTCGCCATTGGTGATATTGAAGGTCTCGCCCACCGCCGCGGGCGCATCCGCAGCCCAGAGCGCGGCGCGCCCGACCAGACCCGCGTCCACCATTTCCCACACCCAGTCCGGTCCACCCGGGTATGAGAACGGCGCGCCCTCCGCCGTCCGCAGCGCCGCATAGACACCGATGACCGGCAGCGGGTTCATGACGACGCCGTGGTTCGGACCGACGATCAGCTGCGGACGCAGGATGGTGAACCGCAGCCCGTGTCGCGCCGCGGCCGCGCGAACGTAATCTTCCTGCACCCAGTAAAAATTGGGGTGCTCGACGCGCGGCTGCCGTTCGCGGGCGGGGATGCGCAGCGCCTGCACATGACCGCCATACGCTTTGGTCCCCTGCAGCAGCGTCACGTGCTCGAGCGTTCCGTGCGCGAGCAGCGGGTCGAGGAGATGCCGCAGCATGGCGCCATTGGTCTCGATCTGCTGCGGATCTACCCAGCCGGCAAGCAGCCCCGGCAATTCATAAACCGCGGCATAGACGACATGCGTGACGTCCGCGAAACGCGCCGCTGCGCTCTGACACGCGGCCGCATCATTCAAATCGAGCGCAACGTGCTCGCAGCCAAGACCCGCGAGCAGTTCCGGCTCGCGCCGCGAAACCGCAATCACGCGCCAACCCGCCGCGCGAAACGCGCGCGCCGCCGCCGTACCCACCAGACCGCTTGCGCCCGCCACCAGAACTGTTCGCTGCATACCCTATCCTTCGCCCCCGACTGGATCCGGATGGTAGCCCTGCTCCCCGTACCGGCGCACCCGGGGCTTGAGTATCATCGCGGCTTACTTCTTCTGGACCGGAGCCGACCTCCATGAGCGCAACACCAATTCTTGTGGGCGTCGCCCAACTCGAGCAACGCAGCACAGATCCGCTTGCCGCGCGCGAGCCGATCGAACTGATGCAGGACGCCGTCCGCGCCGCGGCTGCCGATGCGGGTAGTTCGAAGCTGCTCACGGAGGCCGGCGCGATCCGCGTCATTCGCGGCATCTGGGGCTACCAGAACCCCGCCGCTGCGATCGCGAGCGCCATCGGCAA
>DMUF01000082.1:0-3954 GCA_003476445.1 Gammaproteobacteria bacterium
GAGATCTTCGCCGAAACAAGACGCCGCAAGGACCACTTCTGAGCGGTTCCGAACGCGCGGCGCCTGGATCCGGCGCGAGCGGGCGTGAGCGGAGGTCGCTCTGAGCACTGATCGGGGCGGCGTAGCGTTCGCGCTGGCGGCGTATGGCATCTGGGGTCTGGCGCCGCTCTTCTTCAATCTGCTGCCGCAGGCGGGCGCATTCGAAATTGTTGCGCATCGTGTGGTCTGGTCAGTCGTCGTTTTGGGCACGCTGCTGACGTTGCAACGGCAATGGGGTGCGCTTGCCGTACTCGATGCCCGACGTCTGGTTGGTCTGGTAGCGAGCGGGGCGCTGATTGCCTGCAACTGGGGCATCTTCATCTGGGCGCTGAAGAGCGAGCGCCTGGTCGAAGCCAGTCTGGGTTACTTCATCAATCCGCTGGTGAGCGTGCTGCTTGGCGTGCTTGTGCTTCGGGAACGGCTCACGCGCCCACAGCTGCTTGCGCTCTTGTTGGCGGCCGCGGGCGTTCTCAATCAGGTGGTGACCGTCGGCGTTGTGCCCTGGATGGGAATCGCGCTCGCGCTCACTTTTGGCTGCTACGGGCTTGTTCGCAAGCGTATCGGCGTGAATGCCGCAGTGGGTCTCTCGGTCGAGACGGCGCTGGTCCTGCCCTTCGCGCTCGCATGGATTGCCTTCGAGGCTTCTTCGGGCCACGGCGCGCTGGTGCGCGGGCAGCCGCTCGAACTCGGGCTTTTGGCTCTGAGCGGGCTGGTGACCGTGGTGCCGCTCATCTGCTTTGCCGCAGCGGCTAACCGGCTGCCGCTGACCACGCTTGGATTCGTGCAGTATCTGTCGCCGTCCATCACCCTGTTGCTGGCGGTGTTTCTTTATCAAGAGCCCTTCGGCGGCATGCAGTACCTCACGTTTGCGGGTATCTGGGCGGGTCTCGTGATCTTCTC
Source organism: Gammaproteobacteria bacterium (assembly GCA_003476445.1). Taxonomy (GTDB): domain Bacteria; phylum Pseudomonadota; class Gammaproteobacteria; order Pseudomonadales; family Azotimanducaceae; genus UBA7803. The sequence continues at coordinate 940 of DMUF01000082.1, forward strand.
GCTGGAGGCGCTGTATCATCAGGCCGGAGTTCGGAAACGGCGCGTAGGCGGGGAGGCAGCGTGATCGTTCTGCATACCATGGAGCGAAGTTACCCGTGGGGTACGCTGCGCTCGACGTTCTCGAGCAAGACGAAGGTCGTGCTGGAAGAGAAGGGCCTGCCCTATCGAGTGGAGCGGGTGCGCATTGGCGACGTCTGGAAGAAGACGCCGGAGGTGCTTGCCCGCAACCCGCTTGGCAAGGTGCCGTGGATAGACGATGGCGATGTCACCGTTTATGACTCTTCGGTCATTAACGAGTATCTGAACGATCGTTATCCATCGCCTGCGCTGCTGCCGGTCGACCCGGTGGCGCGCGCCCGTGCCCGCGCGCTCGAAAACTATGCCGACGAGATCATTCTCTCCGTTCACGTGCCGCGCATCTGGATGCCGTGGTGGTCCCCGCCCGAGAGTCGCAACGCGGCGGAGATGCAGCGTGCCCGGGAAGATCTCGCGGCGCGTGCTCTGCCGTTTGTTGAGGAACGGCTTGATGGGCGCGAATACCTCGCGGGGGATTTTTCGCTCGCCGACGTGCCCTTCATGGCGCTTGCGATGGTGCTTCAGGTCGACGGCATGCCGCTCGAGGGTCTGCCGCTCCTGTCGGCCTATCTGGAGCGACTGCGTGCGCGCCCCAGTTACCGTGCCATCGATCCGGCCAGGTCGCTTGAGGAATCCAGCGGGAGGTCAGCGTGAGTCAGCTAGCGGGCAAAGTGGCTTTCATCACCGGAGCAGGCTCCGGCATTGGTCGCGGCATCGCTGAGCGACTTGCCCGGGAGGGGGCTGATATCTGCATTGCTGATATCGACCTGCCGGGCGCGGAGGCGACGGCGGATCTGGTTCGGCAGTTCGGGCGCCGCGCGCTGGTGGTCAAGGCTAACGTGGCGGCACCGGCCCAGCTTGCGCAGGCTGTCGACGCCTGTGTTGGCGAGCTGGGGCGTCTGGATATCGCGCTGGCAAACGCGGGCATCGGCCGCGCGGGTTCAGTGCTCGAGATGTCGCTCAAGGACTGGCAGGATCAGATCGATATCAACCTGACCGGCGTTTTTCTTACTGTGCAGGCGACCGCGCGCGCCATGGTGCGCCTTGGTAACGGTGGTCGCATCGTCTGCATCTCCTCGCTGGCTGCTGAAACCACGGGCGCACTGATGTGGTCTTACTCCGCGACCAAGGCGGGCGTGCGCATGATGGTGCGAGGATGGGCGCAGGAGCTCGGTCCCGCGGGTATCACTGTGAATGCCATCGGCCCCGGTGTCATTGACACGCCGTTGGCTGCAGGGCTGGCGGGCGAGGCCGATGGCGTTATTCGCAGCAACCTGGAAGGGCGGACACCCGTCGGGCGCGTTGGCCGCCCGTCGGACATCGCGGGGCTCGTTGCGTTTCTCGCGGGTCCAGACGGTGAATTCATGACGGGCAGTTATCTCATCATGGATGGCGGCTTGCGTGACGCGCGGGCGAACGTCCAGCCGGATGCGGCCGTGGTGCAGGAAATGCAGCGGATTGCAGGCCGTGGCGCCGAGCGGCGCGCGCGGCATCAGGTGCTCATCGACGACCGCGACTGAAAGACGCGGGGCGACCCCTCCCGGGGTGAGCCCGCGTCACGGAAAGATGCGCAGCGGACCTCGGGTTATTGGAGCGCGGCGACGTGGTCGTCGTCTGCACGCAATAGCGGGTCGCGCAACGGCTCGCCCGTCGCAACAAACTCGAGCGAGATCGAGTTGATGCAGTAACGCAGACCAGTGGGCGCGGGACCGTCCGGAAACACGTGGCCCTGATGCGAATCGCAGCGTGCGCAGCGGGTTTCGATGCGGATCATGCCGTAGGACGTATCGCGAATTCCAATGACGTGGGCGGGATGCACGGGCGCCCAGAAGCTGGGCCACCCGGTACCGCTCTCGAACTTGGTCGCGTGACGAAAGAGCGGCAGCCCGCAGAGACGGCAGCAATAGAGCCCCTGTGCTTTGTTCTGCAGCAGTCCGCCGCAGAACGGGCGCTCGGTGCCGTGATGCAGCAGGACCTCGGCTTCCTCGCGGTTGAGATCGGCCTCGAGTCGCGCGCGTTCCGCGTTGCTCGGCGGCGTGAGGTCGAAGGCTGAAGCAGGTGCAGCTGATCCGTTCATGATCATTCTCCGGATGCGGTCGTGTCGGCGCTCACGTTATCACGGTCGCGTCGGGCGTGTGCGGCGAGCACGTCGGCAACGCAGCCGGTCAGCCGCTCTGCTGTCGCCAGCTCCAGAAACTCGTTCGGCCCGTGGGCATTCGATGCGGGCCCGAGCACTCCGGTCACCATGAACTGAACGCGGGGGTAGCGATCGCCCAGCATCTTCATGAACGGAATGGTGCCGCCCATGCCCATGTACATCGGCGGGCGTCTGAACCACTGCTGGGACGCGCGCTCGAGCGCGCGCTCAAGCCAGCGTTCGCGGGGTGGCGCGTGCCAGCCGGTTTGTGGCGTCTCGACGTGAAAGGTAATGTCCGCTCCCTGTGGAGGATCACGCTCGAGGACCTCCTTGATCACCGGCGCGACCGCTTCGGCATCAAGCGTTGGCGGCAGTCGGATGACGAGCTTTGCCTGTGTGCCGGGGCGCAGCGTGTTGCCGGCCTGCCCGATCTCGGGTGCGCCGCCAAAGCCCACGGTGGCGAGGCTTGGGCCCCAGGCGTTGTCGAGCAGCAGTTTCACGATGTCGTCGGACTGGGGTTGTGTGTCTCCGGCCCAGGGAAAGCGGTCGATGACACTGCGCCCCAGCGTGTTCGCCACGGCGTGTAGTTCCGCGACCACCGCGTCGGGCACGGGAACCGACAGGGCAGGGTGCAGCGTGCCATCGTCCGCGCGCTCGATGCGTTCGAGCACCTGTCGCAGCAGCCGGAAGCTGGACGGCACGATGCCGCCGGCGGCACCGGAATGCTGGCCTTCGCGCAGCACGCGCACGTCGAGCACGCCCGGCAAGAGACCGCGCAGCGAGTTGGTGATCCAGAGCTGCTC
>DMUF01000082.1:4317-5984 GCA_003476445.1 Gammaproteobacteria bacterium
CGTAGTGGGGCAGGTCGTAACTTCCGCTCTCCTCGCAGCCCTCGATCAGCAGGACGCAGCGCCCATGCGGAATACCAGCCGCCTCCAGCGCCGCGATGGCCGTGAGCGAGCCGAAGAGCGCGTAGCCGTCGTCGGCGCCGCCGCGGCCGTACAGACGCCCGTTATCAAGCACCGGCTCCCATGGGCTGAGTCCTGTGCGCCATCCGTCGAACTCGGGCTGCTTGTCGTAGTGCCCGTACAGGAGCACGGTTCCCTGTGCGCCCCCTGTAGCCGGGGCTTCTGCGTACAGCAACGGTGTTCGTCCGGGCAGGGTGATGACCTCGGTGACAAGACCTTCGACGCCGCTCTGCCGCGCCCATGCGGCCAGCAGATCGACGGCGCGCCGCATGTGGCCCGCCGTCTCCCAGCACGGGTCGAAGGCCGGCGACTTGTTGGGAATGCGGATGTAGTCGCACAGGGTGGGCACGATGGACCGATCCCAGCGGTTGGCGATGAATCCCTGCACGTCTGCCGACACCGACCCGGCCATGCGTAATCTCCGTCAGTTGCTCACAGCGACGCTTCGAAGCGCAGCGTCCACGCTCGCCCCGGGGAACGATAGCCCAGCACGTCTTCCCAGGTCTCGTCGAGGAGATTGCTGCCACGCAGTCCAACGCGCAGGCCGCGACCGAGATCGTAGGAAATATCACCGAGTGCGAGGGTATAACCAACAAGATCCACACGTTGCGCGGGCCAGGTCGCAAAATCCATGTCGGTCTGCTCGTCGACCCGATACAGCTGCAGATTGAGCCGCAGCCGCGACCAGCGTTGCTCGAGCTTGGTGAAAGCCTGCCAGGTGGGACGACGGATTTCCCGTGTTCCATCCGGATCATCTGCGTTCAGCGCGCTCGCGCCGATCTGAATGCTGCCGTTCGCCCAGGGCCAGGTCGATGACCACTCCACGCCGTTGCGATCGCTGCGCCCATTCTCGTTCTGGGCGGTGAAGGAGAAGGTGAGCAGATCGAAGGCGAAACCGTTGATCTCGTTTTTCAGGCGATCTCGAAACAGGGCGAGCGCGTGGGTAGCAGACCCGCGAGTGTGGTTTACGCCGATCGAGAGGTGTTCATTGCGCTCGGGTTCGAGATCGGGGTTGCCGACAAAGCTGTCGGGCGTGTAGCCGTAACGTTCGACAAAACTCGGCAGCTTGATTCCACTGCCCGCCGCAAACCATACCTCGGTGTCATCGCGCCAGGCGTAGCTCGCCGCGAGCCGCAGGCTTTCGCTGTCTTCGAACGCGCTGTTCTGGTCGTAACGCCCCGACGCGGCGAGGCGCAGGCGCGGCGTGGGTCGGAAAATATACTCGAGTCCCGCGCTCGTGCTGTCGAGACTCTGCCGCTGATTGGGGTCGCCCCAGGGTTGCGCGATACCCCATTGGCTGAAGCGCTCATCGCGGTATTCGAGCAGCGCAATGATTTCGTGGCGTTCACCGATCGGCAGCTCGGTCACGCTGCTCAACTGATAACGGCGACCATCCGTGGCGGCTTCCCGGGCGTCGTCCGTGACCGTGCTGTTCTCGGTGACAAAGCGTGCCACACGCACATGCTGGCGCCAGGGGGTATCCTCTCCATACAGGGTCAGAGCCACGGCGCTCAGGGTTTCGCCGTGGGTGTTCACGCTGTCGCCATCCA
>DMUF01000147.1:0-12622 GCA_003476445.1 Gammaproteobacteria bacterium
GACGTGTTCGTGTTGCGCAGGAACAAGCGCTGGGTCGTGGAACTGAACGCGGAGACCACGCCCAAACTCCGCATCAACGAGGGCTATGCGAGTCTTATCCGACGCTCGGACACGACGAGCGACAACGTGTATCTTCGTGATCATCTGCAGGAAGCGCGGTGGTTTCTGAAAAGCGTGCAGAGTCGAAACGAAACCATGCTGAAGGTGGCGACCAAAATCGTTGAGCGGCAGCGAGCATTCCTGGACCACGGTCCGGAAGCCATGAAACCCCTCGTCCTCGCAGACATTGCCGAGGCGGTGGAAATGCATGAATCCACTATCTCGCGCGTCACCAACCGCAAGTACATGCACACGCCGCGCGGCATCTTCGAGCTCAAGTACTTCTTTTCGAGCCACGTCTCCAATCACGAGGGTGGCGAAGTTTCGAGCACCGCCATCCGTGCTCTGATCCGCAAATTCACCGGGGAAGAGAATCCGCGCAAACCCTTGAGCGACCAGAAGCTCGTGGAGCTTCTTGCCGCGCAGAATGTCGTCGTCGCGCGCCGCACCGTGGCGAAGTACCGCGAATCGCTCTCGATTCCCTCGTCCAGCGAGCGGAAACGCGTGCTTTGATCAAACGCAACGACAGCAACGAACCCCAACGACGGAGTCTGTACGATGCAGCTCAGCATTTCCGGCCATCACGTCGATATCACCGATGCGCTTCGCGCCTATGCCAGCGAAAAGGTTCTGCGCCTGGAGCGTCATAATGACCACGTCACCAACGCACACCTGGTACTGACGGTGGAAAAGGTGGTCCAGCGCGCGGAGGCGACACTCCACGTGGTGGGCGGCGAGGTCTTCGCCGATGCGGAGGCAGCGGATCTTTATGCGGCTATCGACCTCCTCGTCGACAAGCTCGACCGGCAGCTCGTGCGGCACAAAGAGCGCGGCGTGGAACGCCTCCAGGGGCGCAACTGAACCCGGGATATCACACCCAACATGACCGATATTCGAGCCCTGCTATCTCCGGACCGCACCCGAGTTGCCGTGGATGCGCGATCGCGCAAACGCGCGCTCGAGCTCGCGGCAGAAATGATTGCGGAGGGCAATCCCGCGCTATCTGCGTCAGCCATCTTCGAGAACCTGATGACCCGGGAGCGGCTCGGCTCTACCGGGCTCGGGGAGGGAATCGCCATTCCCCACTGTCGCGTCAACGGCGCGTCGCCCGCGGCGGCGCTGCTGCGCCTTGCAGGCCCGGTGGATTTCAACTCGATTGATGACGCCCCTGTGGATCTCCTGTTCGTTCTGGTGGTGCCGACCGAAGAGACCCAGGCCCACCTGACAACGCTTGCGACCCTCGCGCGCGTGTTCCAGAGCGACGCCAACAGGCAAGCGCTGCGGGCCCAGAACAGCGATCGCGCGTTGTACGACACCTTCCTGCAGCTGGTTGCGGCTACGAACGCGTGAGACTGCTCATCATCAGCGGCCGTTCCGGGTCCGGAAAGACCACGGCCCTGCGCGCGCTCGAAGACGCCGGCTATAACTGCATCGACAATTTCCCGGTCCCTCTGCTCGCCTCGCTCGTGCATGACGCGCTGCGCGACCCCGAGCAGGTCGATGTGAACCTGGCGATCTGCATCGACGCCCGCAGCCGGACGCTGGCGCGCTTCAGCGAGATCCTGCTGAACATTGACCGCATGAACGTGGATTGCCAGATCATCTATCTGGACGCGCAAACCGCCACCCTGGTGAAACGCTTCAGCGAAACGCGGCGTCGGCACCCCCTCACCTCCGCCGGCACCGACCTGATCGAGGCGATCGAGGCGGAGCGGGATCTACTCGAATCCATCGCGGACCTTGCCGACCTGACCATCGATACCACGCTGCTCGCCGGGCGCGCGCTCTCGGAGCTGATCCGTGATCGCGTGGTCGGCGCACAGCGCAACGGGCTTTCGCTGCTGTTCCGCTCCTTCGGCTTCAAATACGGTGTGCCGGTTGATGCCGATCTGGTGTTCGATCTGCGCTGTCTGCCGAACCCTTTCTGGGAGCCCGCGCTGCGGGTGCTGGATGGACGCGATCCGGCGGTCGCCGCGTTTCTTGAGCGGGAACCCCTCGTCAGCGCCATGGCCGACGACATCAGCGGCTATCTCGACCGCTGGCTGCCGCGGTTCGAACACGATCAGCGCACCTACATGACTGTTGCCATTGGCTGCACGGGTGGGCAGCATCGCAGCGTCTATCTGGTGGAGCGGCTGGCCGAGCGCTTCCGCGGACGATTTGCCGACGTTCTGGTGCGGCACCGCGAGCTGGCCAACTGATCTCCCTGCCCCAAACTGTCCACGTAATACCGGGAACCTGAACGTGCTCACGGCGACACTCGACATCGTCAACCGCCTCGGTTTGCACGCGCGCGCGGCAAGCCGGCTGGTGAGCACCGCTCGGGGTTTCGAGAGCGATATACGTCTCGCCCACGGGAGTAACGAGGCCGATGCCAAGAGCATCATGAGCGTTCTGCTGCTGGCCGCGCCCCAGGGTGCGGCGCTTCAGGTCACCGTCGCGGGCCCGGATGCCGAGGATGCTATGGCCGCGCTGCGCGCGCTGATCGCCGATCGCTTCGGCGAGCCCGACTGATCGGTCCTGCCGCATGTCGTTTCAGGAGCAGTTGGCAGATGTCATCGAGTCGTTCGATTCGGGCGCGCTCGATGAGACACGGCTGCTGCTCGAATCCCTCACGGCGCAGGAAATCGCCAATCTGCTGACCTCCACCCCGCCCCACGTAAGGCATGTGCTGTGGGAGCTTCTCGGCGAAGAGACCGCCTACCAGGCGCTTGGCTATCTGCACGACGATGTGCGCGCTGACCTCCTCGAATCCATGCAGGCCGAGGAACTGATCGCCGCGCTTGAAGAAATCGACTACGACGACTTTGTCGACATCCTGCAGCAGCTGCCAGCCACGCTGACCCAGGAAGTACTGGCAGGCATGGATGCGACCGATCGCGCTCGGGTGGAAGCGATCCTCGCCTACCCGGAAGACAGCGCCGGCGGTCTCATGAACGCCGACGCGATCACGGTGCAGCCGCGCCATTCGGTCGAGCTCGTGCTGCGCTACCTGCGTCTGCGCAAGGAACTGCCGGACGCGCTCGACGCGCTTATCGTCGTGAACGAAAGCGGCGCGTACCTTGGCATTGTCGCCATCAACCGCCTGCTGACCGCGGATCCGACGGTGACGGTTCGCGAGATCATGGATACGGAAATCGAGCCGATCCTGGTGGACACCTTGGACCACGAGGTCGCGCGAATCTTCTCGGAACAGGACCGCGTCTCCGCGCCCGTCGTAGACGGTTTCGGACAGGTGCTCGGACGCATCACCATCGACGATGTGGTCGACGTCATCCTTGAAGACGCCGACGAAGCGATCCTCGCGCCCAAAGGTCTCGATACCGAGGACGACACCTTTGCTCCGGTGCTCAAGTCGGTGCGCCGCCGCTCGATCTGGCTTGGCATCAACCTGCTGACGGCCTTTCTCGCAGCCTCCGTCATCAACGCGTTCGAAGCGACCATCGCCGAAGTCGTCGCGCTCGCCGTGCTCATGCCCATGGTCGCGAGCATGGGCGGGGTCGCCGGCAGCCAGGTGCTCGTCCTCGTGATCCGCGGCATGGCGCTCGGGCAGATCAGCCGCGCCAATCTTGGTTACCTGGTGAACCGGGAAATAGCGATTGCCGCCCTGAACGGGGTGCTGGTCGCCACGGTGGTGGCCGGCGTGGCAGCGCTCGCTTTTCGCGACGCGCGCCTTGGCGGCATCATCGCCGCAGCCATGGTGATCAACCTGATGGTCGCTGCCATCGCGGGCAGCGTACTCCCGGGCGTGCTGCGCCGGCTGGACGTGGATCCCGCCATCGCCGGCGGCGTGGTGCTTACCACCATCACCGACGTCACCGGGTTCTTCGTCTTCCTTGGGCTCGCGACGCTCGTTTACCTGTAAGCCGCGCGTCAGCCGCCCGCCACGGTGAGCGAACCGATGAGCATGCTCGGCGCATTCAGGTTGCCGCGCAGGTCCGGGTCATCGCCAATCGCTACGATATCCCGAAACATGTCGCGCAGATTCCCCGCCACGGTGCATTCGTCCACGGGCCAGACCATCACGCCATCTTCCACCCAGAAGCCTGCTGCGCCGCGGGAATAATCGCCGGTAACACCATTGACGCCCTGACCGATGAGTTCAGTGACAACCAGGCCACGCCCCACGAGCCGCAGGAGTTCTGCGAGCGGCCGCACATCGCCCTGCACCTCGAGGTTATGCACGCCATCCGCATTGCCTTCCGGCACCAGCGCAAGCCGGCGCGCCGAATAGGCGGAGAGGATGTAGCGCTCAACGACGCCATGCCGGATGAAGGCCTTTTCCCGGGTCGCAATGCCGTCGCTATCAAAGACCGCGCTGCCGAGACGACCGGGAAGCAAGGGACGCTCGACCAGGGACAGCATCGGGCTGGTCACGGTCTGACCGAGGCTGTCGAGCAGGAACGACGCCTTGCGGTACTGCGCACCCCCGGCCAGGGCACCCAGCAGGCTGCTCACCAACCCGGCCGCCGCCGTGGGTACGAAGAGAACCGGGAACCGCCCGGTGGGGGGCTTGCGCGGGGACAGCCGTGCCAGGGTGCGACGCGCAGCCTCGCGGCCCACCGCTTCAGCCGACTCCAGCGCCGCGGGATTACGCGCCTGCGTGTACCAGTAATCCCGCTGCATGCCCTCCGCCGCCTCGCCGATCAGCGTGGCGCTGAATCCGTGTCGGGTTCCCGCATGGGTCCCGATGAATCCGTTGCTGTTGCCGTAGACCCGGCACGCCTGATAGGTGCTCACCTGCGCGCCCTCGGAATTCACGATGCGCGAGTCCACGGACCGGCCCGCCGCTTCGCAGGCGAGCGCCAGCGCTTCCGCTCCGGCTGGATCGATAGCCCACGGGTGAAACAGATCCAGATCCGGCAGCTGCCGCGGCGCCAGGTCCGGGTCGGCCAAGCCGTTATAGGGATCCTCCTGGGTGTGCCGAGCAATGTTGAGCGCTGCGCGCACGGTTTCCGCAATCGCCTCGGGGCGACTGTCCGACGTGCTCGCGGAGCCCTTGCGCGCGCCCACATAGACCGTGATGCCGAAGCCGCGATCCTGGTTGAACTCGACGGTCTCGAGCGCGCCCATGCGCACGGTGACCGCGAGGCCCGCCTCGACGCTGGCAGACACCTCCGCGGCCGACGCGCCCTGTCGTCGCGCCTCCGCCAGAATGTCCGCCGCGAGCTCCTGCAGCCGGGCGCGTTCGTTGCGCACGTCGATGTCACCGTCTGTCCGCTTATCCATTTCGACCCTCTGACTTTCCCGACTCACGCGCTGCCCGCGCTTGCGTTAACCTGTGCTCCATGGACGAGCTTTATGTCAGCAAAACCGCCCGCAAGCGCGAGGCGCTCGAACTTCAGGGGCTCGGGCAGACGCTTGCCGGTCTGAAGCGCGCCCAGCTCGAAGCCCTGCCGCTGCCCGACCGGCTGGCCCAGGCGCTGTTCGACTACCAGCGCTTCACCACCCATGAGGCGCGGCGCCGGCAGATGCAGTTCATCGGCCGTCTGATGCGCGACCTCGACACGAGCCCGATCAACGAAGCGCTCGCAACCCTGCGCGGCGAATCCGCAGACGCGCGCTACCGTCAGCATGCGGCAGAAGAATGGCGCGATCGCCTGCTCGCGGAGCCTGACGCGCTCACGGCCTTCATCGAGGCGTATCCCGACTGCGACCGCCAGGCGGTGCGCCAGGCACTGACCCGCGCACGCAAACCGGCCGGTGAGGTCGAAACACGCACCGCGCACCGCGCCCTGTTTCGCGTGCTGCGCGACCAGGTGCCGGAAACACCGCTCACGCCCGAGTCCCCCCCATGATCACCTCGTCCACCCGCAGCGTCGGCTGACCCACCCCGACCGGCACGCTCTGTCCTTCCTTGCCGCAGACGCCAACCCCCTGGTCGAGCGCGAGGTCATTACCGACCATGGAGATCCGGTTCATGACTTCGGGCCCATTGCCGATGAGGGTCGCACCGCGGATCGGGCGCGTGACGCGACCGTTTTCGATCAGATACGCCTCGGTTGCGGAGAACACGAACCGCCCGGACGTAATGTCCACCTGACCGCCACCAAAATTCACTGCATAGACCCCGCGCGGGACGCTCCGCAGGATCTCTTCCGGGTCGTGGTTGCCCGCGCGCATAAAGGTATTGGTCATGCGCGGCATGGGCAAATGGGCAAAGCTCTGCCGTCGTCCATTGCCGGTGCTGACCGTGCCCATCAGGCGGGCGTTGAGCTTGTCCTGCAGGTACCCGCGCAAAATGCCGTTCTCGATCAGAACCGTCGATCCCGTGGGCGTGCCCTCGTCATCCACCGAGAGTGACCCGCGCCGACCGGTCATGCTGCCGTCGTCCACGACCGTGCACAGCGGCGATGCGACCTGTTCGCCGATCCGGTTCGAAAACGCGGAGCTGCCCTTGCGGTTGAAGTCGCCCTCGAGCCCATGCCCGACCGCCTCATGCAGGAGCACACCCGGCCAGCCCGGCCCCAGCACCACGGTCATCGGACCGGCGGGAGCGTCCTCGGCCTCGAGATTCACGAGCGCCGTGCGCACCGCCTCGCGGGCGAGACCAAGCGCAAAATCACCCGTCAGGAAATGCCCAAGATCCGTGCGCCCGCCGCCACCGGCGGAGCCGCGCTCGCGCCGCGCGCCTTGCGCGACGATGACCGACACATCCAACCGCACGAGCGGTCGGATATCGGCCGCCAGCGTTCCATCGGTGGCTACCACGAGCACGTATTCCTGGCTCGCCCCCAGCCGCACCGAAACCTCCTGCACGCGCGGATCCTGGCGCCGGGCCTCGGCATCCACCGCCGCGAGCAGCGCGACCTTGGCGCGTTCGTCCAGGCTCGTGATCGGATCGATGCCTGGATAACGAGCCGTCGCAGCCACCGCCGGACCGGTATTCACCCGCCCTTCCTGGCCGTGGCGCGCGATGGAACGCGCGGCATCCGTCGCCGCCGCGAGCGCAGGCAGCGCAATGTCTTCCGCATAGGCAAATCCGGTGCGATCCCCGCTCACCGCGCGCACGCCCACGCCGCGGTCGAGACTGAACGTGCCATCCTTCACGATGCCGTCTTCAAGCGCCCACGATTCGGCGCGCTGATGCTGAAAGTAGAACTCCCCAAGATCGATGGAGGACGTCGCCAGGCGTGCGAGCAGGCGCTCGACATCCGCGGTCGAGATACCGGCCGGTGCCCAGAGCTGATCTTCCACGGTCGCCAACATGTCCTTCATGAATTCCTCCGCTCGGCACTGTCGTCAGTCGCCGGTTGATCCTGGCCGCTGCCTGGAACCTCATTCGTATCGGGCGTTCCCACCGGCACTTCTACCTGCCGCTCCTCGGCGTCGGTCGCGAATACGCTGACCAGTTGCACGCGCGGGTTCTCCACCGTGCCCGTGACCCGGTAGCGCGCGCTGCTGAAGGTCTCGAGCGGCTTGCGCAGGACACGCTCGCCGACCAGTACCCCGATACCCGCGATGGGATTGGCGAGCCCAAGATAGGCCGCATACCAGGGCAGACTGCGATTGACCGGCAAGGTGACCACCATTTCGTGGTCAAGCGCCCGATCCGCAAGCTGCACCGTGCCGGTCATGCGCAGCTTGATGCCTGTTCCTTCCACCGACAACGGTTTCAGAAATCTGAGCGTGCCGGTTTCGAATCCAAGCTCCGCGCTGAGCTCATCGAAGCTGAGACCGCGACCGAAGATGTCAGAGAAATCGAGGCTCATGCGCTTCGCGATGGTGGTGAAATTCAGCAGGCTCAGGATGCGCTGCGTTCCGCCGGCGGCGTCGACCTCGAGAAACCGCCCGTCGTCCGCGCTGATCTTGGCAGTGCCCTCGAGCGCCGCCAGGCTGAAGGCGGCTGGCGAGCCCTTCCAGCTCACCGTGCCCCGCACACGCGCACGCTCCGAAGCGACGTTTGGTGCATAACCCCAGAGCGGCAGTACTTCCGCGAGATTCCCCATGGCAAGCGTGCCGGAAAACGTCGTGACGTTGTCGCCGCCGCGCCAAACGAGACCCTCCGGTGACGCGATTGCGACCTTGCGCAACTCGGCCTCGACATCCGTTACCCGAAGATCCGCGCCGGCAGGAACGAGACGAAATGACCAGCGGCCGTAGTCGGCGTCCCCCACGGTCACCTGGCGAACCGTTACCCGCGCCGGTGGCACGGAGCGAATGAGCTCGGTCGACAGCGGATCGCCGCGCCCGCTGCCGCGCGGCAGCCAGAGATCCTCGACATCCACCGCAAGCGACGCCGCGTGATCAACTGCTGCGCGCCGCCAGCGCAACCGAGCGTCGAGCCGGTCGCTCTCAAGCCGCAGATTGAGACCCGATTGCGCCAGATCAGACTCGATCAGGGCGTTGCGGGTTTCGAAGCCGCCCAGAAGCAGCGTTTCTACCTCGAACGCCTGCACGCGCACCGGGACCGCAAGCTGCGGCAGAGGCGGCAGCGTGACGTCCGCGACCAGGCCCGCAGCGTCGACATCATCCCCAAGTCCGTCGTCTCTCCACTCGGCTAACAGCGCGCGCGGATCGAGCTCGCCAAGTCGCCCGGTAACGAGCAGCTCCCGCGCCGGGGCGGCCACCGGCATGGGCGGGATTCCGACGCCGACACTGCCGCGCGCGAGCGCGTAAGCCGGGGCGGTACCGGCGCTCTGATCGCTGTCCGGGGGCGGGCTCTGCCCCTGGGGCGTGTCATTGCCGGCGGCGGGATCGATTTCCGACGACGATATCGGCGCAAACGCGAGCCATCCCTCGAGGTCGCGATAGTCAAAGGTCATCCGTCGCTCGCGGTCGAGCACCAGCTCGAGATCGAAGACGGTAGGTTCCTCCGCGAGTTTCGCGTAGGTGCCGGGCAACCGCACGGTCATGCCTTCGAGTTCGGAGCGCACGGTCAGCCGACCAGGGTCGGACGCGCCAGCGCTGGGGACGTCGCGCCGCTGCGGCGCCGGTAGATCCAGAACAGCGCCGAATCGCGCCGCGCCGCGCAAGATCCCGATATCCGGCAAGGCGGCCACGCGCCACACATCCGCCGAGCCCGCGGTGCCCACGACATCGAACAGGAAACGCCCGCCAGCCGCACGCGCCGCCACGGTAGCGGGCGCGCCAAAGAGCTGTCCATTGAGCGCCGGCGCCTCGATGGCGTCCGGATAGCGGTAGCGCACCGGCCCGCGCAGATCGGCGAAGTCGAGACGGTATCCGGGCATGTTGAGATCGACCCCGGCAAGGGTGGCTTCCAGCGCGACCTCGAGCCGCTCGGTGGTCGGTGGCGCGTCCGCGGTAGCCACGGTGCGCAGCGGAACGGTAAGGGTGCCCGCGATAGTGGCGGAGCCACGCCCTGACCAGTCGGGGGCCACGAAAGGCATCCAGCGCACAAGCGGCGATGCGCGAATCAGATCGAAAGCAGACGACGCGTCAGCGCTGGCACGCAGCTCGAGATCCGCCACCGCGGCGTTGTCGCGCAGCCGCACGCGCGACCCATCCAGAACCGCGCCGAGCGCGCGCGCCGCATCCGCGCGCACTCTCACTTCCCGCCCGGCCACCTCAAGATGGCCACTCGCCGCGGTGACCGCCGGCCAGTCGGGATGAAACTGGAGCCGCGCGTCTTCGAAGTCGCCCGCAATCTCGAGACGCCGGCCGCGCTCTTCGGGCGCCGCGCGGAACTGACCCTGATAGGCAAGCCGAGCGGAACGGATATCACCGTCCATCGGGGCCTCGGTCAGAAAGCGATACAGTTTCGGCGGTAGTTTGAGCGGTATCAGGCGCCGCGCCGTGGGTACGTCGATCCGGTCCACCGCGACCAGCGCCGCCAGCCGACGGTCGCGCTCGTCCGGCCCCACGCGCGAAATCGCAAGCCCTCCCGTTGCGTGCACGTCCGCGAATCGCACATCGAAGTCCGGCGCGCGCAGGCTGATCATTCCGCGACGCACATAGGCGGTGAAGTGGGCCGCAGCGCTCGTGACGTCAAACACGTCGGCAAGCAGCTCGGGAAAGCCGATCTGGAAGTCGGACGCCGCGACATCGAGCCGGAGACGATGCCCGGCATCGGCAAGCGAACCCGCATCGAGCGGCGGCGTGACCCCGGTGATCCGACCCGAGGCGCGTCGCAGATACGGCACCCCCTTGTAGCCCTGAAGCGCCAGGTCAGCCACATCGAGGCGATAACCGAGAGCCCGGGTAGCAAAGGAATACTGCAGTCTGACGTCAGACACCGCCGCGGCCGGCGCGAGCGCGTCAAGCCAGCGCTGCAGCGGCTCCTGGTTGCGGCCAATGCGCCTGATGAGCCCGATGGCGCCGGTCAGATCAACGCTATCGAACGCAGCGTGGACGCCCTTGGCGTCCATCAATACGCGCACGGCGGGCAGTGCGAGTCGATCCTCGCCGTGAGTCACCACCAGCGAATCGAGCCTGCCCCACTGGCGCGCATCATCTCCGCGCGCGCTGCCGCGCAGGCTGATAGAAAACGCCGCGTCCGCGCCACCGTCGAGCGCCCCGCGGACACGGGCGACAAGCCAGCCCCCGCGAGATGCCGGCGCGTCCCCGTCCCATCCGAGATCAAGCTCATCGAGCGCCAGCCGCGCACGTCCCAGCAAGGGTTCAGGCACGACGAAACCCGCCGCCTTGATCGTCACCTGCGTGTCGGGAGTAGCCGGACCCCAGGGCGCACGCCGCGCAATTTCAAGCGCTACCGCACACGGCGCCGTGCAGGACTCGTTCCGGTTTTCGAGGCGCACGCTGTGGCGGGAGACGCCCGCGCGCCGCGTTCCGACCCAGGACATCCCGAGGGTGCTCGCCGCGCCGTGATCACGTTGCAACGCCAGAGTCCCGGCAAACTGCAGTTGGTCCGCGCGCTCGATGAGCGGGAGCGGGTCGAAGCCATCGCCGATCGGCATGTCGGCAAGACGCCATGGACCGGAGCCGGTCTTGCGCAGACGCAGCGCCGCGTCCTCGACCCGAGCGCGATAAAGGACAAGACGGCCGCGCATGAGCGAGTCGACCAGATCGAGCTCGGCGTGAACACCATTCAAATGCCCCGCGTTGAGCTCAACGCGGCGTACGCGCAGCACCGGGTTCAGGTAACGCCACTCCCCCTCCACGCCGACCAGCTGCACGCCGCGGGGCGAGAGGAGCAGATTCAGCATGGGTTCGGCGTGGGGCAGAAGCGCGAGCCCGACGCGACCGAATACCTCGAGCACCGCGATCGCGAGTACCACCAGCACGATAAAGCTGAGCAGGGGTCGCAGCAGAAGATGCAATGCGTTCTCGAAGCCTGAATCAGATCGGCGAGGATAGCGTTTTGCAACGCGCCGTCCCACCGGGCGCTTCCGCAGACATACAGCGCGCTTCGTGGACCCGACATCGCAGACAAGCGAACTCAGGGGCTGCGCCGCATCTCCTGCACCAGCACGATGTCGAACTGACCCGGCCCGTAGCTTGGCTCAACCTGCAAGCGGACCGCGCGCCCGATGGTGCGCGCAAGTCCGGCAAGCTGAGCTGAATCTTCATCCAGCAACCGATCGACGACCGCCCCGTCGGCGCGAATGAGATACTCCATTCCCTGTGAGGCAGCATCCATAGACCGCCCTTGGGCGTGCTGGAGGATGGAGCGGAACGCCTCGATACAGGTGCTTTCGGCAGTCTTCACCCGACCGAGTCCACCACAGCGGGCGCAGGGCTCGCAGAGCTGCTGGGCAAGACTTTCGCGCGTGCGCTTGCGGCTCAGGATCACGAGACCAAGGGCGGAAAACCCGTCGCAGCGCACCCGGGCAGGATCATTCTCCGCCGCCTTCTCAAGCGCGCGCAGCACCTGACGCTGGTGCTCCTCATCCCGCATGTCGATGAAGTCGACCACGATGATGCCGCCGAGATTGCGCAGCCTTAACTGCCGCGGGATGGTCTGCGCGGCCTCCAGATTGGTGCGAAAGACGGTCTCTTCCAGATTGTCCGACCCGAGAAAACTGCCGGTGTTCACATCCACCGTAATCATCGCCTCGGTCTGCTCGATCACCAGGTAGCCGCCGGAACGCAGCGGCACCCGAGGCAGCAACGCGCGCGCGAGTTCGTCTTCAACGCCGTAGCGCTCGAACAGCGGCCGCGGTTCCTGATAGAGGTGCACTCTTTGCTGAAACTCCGGGAGGAAATCCCGCACGAAATCGAGCACGCGCTGATAGGTTTCCACGTGATCGATACGGATATGTTCAAGCCGCGGGCTCGACAGATCACGGATCACGCGAATGTGCACCGGCAGCTCTTGATACAGAAGCGCCGGCCCCTGGGTCTGGCGCTTCTTCTCAAGCACCTTGTCCCAGAGGCGGGCGAGCCCGCGCACGTCAGCCTCGATCATGGCTGCCTCGACCCCTTCCGACGCGGTGCGGGCGATGATGCCCATCCCCACACCCTGCGTTTCCCGAACTGCGGCTATCGCAGTGCGCAGGCGCTCGCGCTCGGATTCCTCCTCGATGCGCTGGGAAATGCCGATATGTTCATTGAAGGGCATCAGCACGAGGTAGCGCGATGCGATGGCGAGCGCGGCCGTCAG
>DMUF01000147.1:12784-15710 GCA_003476445.1 Gammaproteobacteria bacterium
GTTTCCCGAACTGCGGCTATCGCGGTGCGCAGGCGCTCGCGCTCGGATTCCTCCTCGATGCGCTGGGAAATGCCGATATGTTCATTGAACGGCATCAGCACGAGGTAGCGCGACGCGATGGCGAGCGCGGCCGTCAGACGCGCCCCCTTGCTGGCGATCGGGTCTTTCGCGACCTGCACCATGAGCTGCTGGCCTTCATGCAGCAGGTCACGAATATCCGGCGGGCGATCTTCGGCCCCTTCGCCCAGAATGAGCCGGGGACCCTCAATATCCCGCGCGTGCAGAAAGCCGGGTCGCTCAAGGCCAATATTGACGAATGCCGCCTGCATGCCGGGCACGATGCGCTCCACCCGACCGAGGTAGATGTTGCCGGTCAGGCTGTAACCTTCCGCCCGCGCCAGATGAATTTCCTGCGGAGCGCCAGCGGCCAGCAGAGCCACGCGAGTCTCGAAGTCGTTGACGTTGATCAGTACTTCTTCCGCAATGCTCATGTCTGCTCCTGCGCAGCTGTTTGCCGCAGCGCCCACGTGTCCACACCCAGCGCCGCAAGCAGTGCCTCGGTCTCCGCGAGAGGCAGGCCGACCACATTGCTGTAGCTGCCCTCGATGCCAGTGACGAACACGGCGCCCAGCCCCTGGATGGCGTACGCCCCAGCCTTGTCGAAGCCCTCCCCGGTGCCGACATAGGCCGCCGCCTCTTGTCCGGAAACTGCCCGGAACCGCACCACTGTGCGCACCAGCGCCACTTCGCAATCGTCGTTACGCCGCGCCGCGACCGCTGTGAGCACCTCATGGGTGCGCCCTGCGAGGGCGAGCAGCATGCGCTGCGCCTCAGCCGCGTCACTGGGCTTGCCAAGCACCGCGCCGTCCAGCACCACCGTGGTATCGGCCGCGAGCACAACCCGCCCAGGCGCCGCCAGCGCCAGCGCCTTGGCCCGCGCCAGGCGCCGAACGTAGTCCGGAGCAGTCTCGCCCGGCAACACCGATTCATCGACCGCCGGAACCGGAAGCTGCACCTCAAACGGCAAACGGATCTGCCGCAGCAGTTCGGCACGACGCGGCGATGCGGACGCGAGCAGCAAAGGCCGGCTCTCCATCACGACACGGGAATCCGGCGCCGCAGCGCGTGCAGCGCGAGCAAGACCATCGGCCAAGCGAAGAAACTCATCAGCGGAGAAGCAAGTACGTGCCAGCCCACACCACGACCATCGATGAGCGCGAGCACCACCATGTGCACGGTGCCCGTGCCGATCAGCAACATCGCGATGACTGCTCCCTGCTGCAGCCACGTGTACATACGCAGGCGTTCATAGAACCGCCAGCCAAACCAGGTGATGGCAGCCAACAGCGCACCGTTCAGCCCAAGCGGGTCGGCCTGCAGCACGTCCACTGCGAGGCCCGTCATCCAGGCTGCCACCAGCCCGACCCGGTCTGGCAGCTCCATCACCCAGTAGAACAGCACGAGTGCAACCCAGGCCGGTCGCAGCCAGCCGAGCCAGTCGGGCCAGGTTTCCGGCAGATGCAGGATCGCGAGCACCATGGCGCAGAGCAGAGTAAACAGGATGAGCCAGCCGCCGCGGAAAGGGTTCATGGTGTATTCCCCTCTGGCGCGCTTGCGGACTGGGTCTCCGGCAGCCCGTTTGCCGGCAGTTCGGGCGGTGCATCGAGGAGTATGAGCAGGTGTCGCGCCCGATCGAGCTGTGCGAGCGGCGTTACGCCCACAATGGCAAACGCGGCGGTGGACTCGATGCGAACCGAGACAACGCGCCCTACCGGAAAGCCAGAAGGAAATCCGCCGCCGAGTCCCGATGTCTCCACCAGGTCACCCTCGCGCACGTCCGTCGTGATAGGCACATTTTCGAGCTCGAGCAGAAACGGTTCCCCGGTGCCGGCCGCAATGCTCCGCACCCCGGTCCGGTTCAGCTGCACAGGCACGGCGTGCGAGGCATCCGTCACGAGCAGGACGCGACTGGTGTAGGCGCCCACCTCGATCACGCGCCCGAAGAGCCCGTGGGCATCGATCACCGGGGCGTCCGGCAGGATGCCGTGCTCAGAGCCCTTGTCGATGATGATCTGCCGAGTCTCCGGATGCGGGGTGACTCCGATAAGCTCCGCTACCAGCACGCGCGAGGTGACCCGCGCACGACTGCCGAGTAGCGCCCGCAGGCGGTCGTTTTCCGACTTGAGACTTTCGTACTGCTGCGCCATGCGCGACAGCGCCAGGATTTCCTCGGCCTGCGCCGCATTGCGCTCGAGCAGCATTTCGCGGGTCGCTACCACGTCGCCGAGCCCGCCCCCCGCCAAATAGGGCGCCTCTGCCAGCACGAAGATCGGTATGAGCAAAGACGCGAGACGGACGCGGAGCGGTTCCAGCAGGCGGGTGTTGACCTCGAGCGCCAGGGTTGTTGCGGAAAGCAGCAGCAAACCCGTCAACAGGTAACCGGCTCCCGATCTGCGGACGAACAACGCCTTCATCGGCGGCCCCCGCGCACGCGCTATTCAGTGGAGAGGAGATCCGCGGTGCCGTCGCGGTCCATCATTTCCAGCGCCTTGCCGCCGCCGCGCGCGACACAGGTGAGCGGGTCATCGGCAACGATCACCGGCAGCCCGGTTTCTTCCTGCAGCAACACGTCCAGATCGCGCAGCAGCGCCCCGCCGCCGGTGAGTACCATGCCCGTGTCGGCGATGTCGGCCGCGAGCTCTGGCGGACACTGCTCGAGCGCGCTTTTCACCGCCTGCACGATCATGGACAGCGGTTCCTGCAGGGCTTCAAGTATCTCGTTGCTGTTGAGGGTGAAGCTGCGCGGAATGCCCTCGGCGAGATTGCGCCCGCGTACGTCGAGCTCGCGCAGTTCCTTCTGCGGGTAAGCGGCGCCGATCTCGCGCTTGATGCGCTCTGCCGTCGCTTCGCCAATCAGGCTGCCCTG
>DMUF01000147.1:16042-16347 GCA_003476445.1 Gammaproteobacteria bacterium
AGCGAGATGATGGCGATCTCGGTCGTGCCGCCGCCAATATCAACGACCATATTGCCTTTGGCTTCGTCCACCGGCAGACCCGCGCCAATGGCGGCCGCCATGGGTTCCTCGATCAGCCGCACATCGCGCGCACCTGCCGAGAGCGCGCTCTCGCGAATCGCGCGCCGCTCCACTTCCGTGGATTTGCAGGGCACGCAGATGAGGACGCGCGGGCTCGGCCGGATCATCGAGTTCTCGTGCACCTTGCCGATGAAGTACTTGAGCATCTTCTCGGTGACCAGAAAATCGGCGATCACCCCGTCCTT
>DMUF01000147.1:16631-18014 GCA_003476445.1 Gammaproteobacteria bacterium
TCGGCGATCACCCCGTCCTTGAGTGGGCGGATCGCGGTGATGTTGCCCGGCGTGCGCCCCAGCATCTTCTTGGCATCGAGCCCCACGGCTGCCACGCTCTTCTGGTTGCCGATCTGGCGGATCGCCACCACCGAGGGTTCGTCGAGCACGATGCCCTGGTTGCGTACGTAGATGAGCGTGTTCGCCGTGCCGAGATCGATCGACAGATCTCGAGAGAACATCCCGCGGATAAATTTGAGCATAAGCGTCGGGGAAACCAGTCGGATTCGGGGGCGCAGCGAGCGGATGAGAGGGGGCCGGCGGATTGCAGCCCCGCGCCGACTGCGCGAGTGCTGCTACTTTAACAACTCGGCGTGAGTGTTGGCACCTCCCCGCTTTTTCTCTAGGCTCTTTGTCCCCCGAACGCGCCCGAGACCATCATGGCCGACATCGACATCGATCACCTGTGCCGGCTTGCACGCCTTGAGCTCGACGCCGCCGAGCGGGCAGCGGCAGAAGCCGACCTCGCGCGCATCATCGCCATGGTGGACCAGATGCAGTCCGTTGATACCGCCGGTATCCAGCCGCTTGCGCACCCGCTGCCCGCGATTCAGCGACTGCGCGCTGACCAGGTGACAGAAACCGTCGACCGCAGCCGCTTTCAGGAGCTGGCACCCGCCGTCGAGGACGGGCTTTACCTCGTGCCAAGGGTGGTGGAGTGATGGGCGCCATGGACAATTCCGCAGCAACGACGCCGCACGCGTACGCCACCATCGCAAGTCTGGCACGGGGACTGCGCAACCGCGCGTTCTCCAGCCGCGAGCTCACCCAGTATTTCCTCGATCGCATCGAGCGGCTGGATCGCGAACTGAACAGCTTCGTAACGGTGACGCCGGAGCGCGCGCTCGCGCAGGCAGACACCGCGGATGCGCGCCTCGCAGCGGGGGCCGCAACACTGCTCACCGGAATCCCCATTGCGCACAAGGATCTCTTCTGCACCAACGGGGTCACCACGGCCTGCGGCTCGCGCATGCTTGCGAACTTCGTCGCGCCCTACGACGCCACGGCGGTCGAACGGCTTGATGCGGCAGGCGCGGTCATGGTCGGCAAGACCAACATGGACGAATTCGCCATGGGGTCGTCGAACGAAACGAGCTGGTTCGGACCGGTTGGCAACCCCTGGGATCCGGCGCGCGTGCCGGGCGGTTCCTCCGGCGGATCGGCCGCCGCGGTCGCAGCAGGTCTTATTCCCGCCGCGTCCGGCACCGACACCGGCGGATCGATCCGGCAGCCGGCCGCCTTCTGCGGTCTGTCGGGGATCAAACCCACCTACGGCCGCATTTCCCGCTACGGCATGGTGGCTTTTGCCTCGAGTCTCGACCAAGCCGGCGTGTTCGCCCATGG
>DMUF01000147.1:18365-18574 GCA_003476445.1 Gammaproteobacteria bacterium
TCGACTGCAAGCGAGCACGTCGATGCATGGCTCGACGGCGCGCGCGAACGCCCCGTGACCGCGCCGGAGCGCGCGCCGGTGATCGGGCTGCCGCGCGAATACTTCGCCGGGCTGCGCAATGGCGGCGAGGCGCTGGACGCCGCGCGGCGAACGCTCGAAGCCGCGGGCTGCACCTTCCGCGATGTGAGTCTGCCGCACTCCGCCATGGC
>DMUF01000147.1:18953-19977 GCA_003476445.1 Gammaproteobacteria bacterium
GCACCCGCCAATCTCGAGGACCTGTATCGACGCTCCCGCACCGAGGGCTTTGGCCGCGAGGTGAAACGGCGCATCCTGACCGGAACCTACGCGCTTTCCGTCGGCTATTTCGAGGCGTACTACGTCAAGGCGCAGCAGCTGCGGCGGCTGATTCAGAACGATTTTCTCGCGACGTTCGAAGAGGTCGACCTGATCCTCACGCCCACCGCGCCCGATGTGGCGTTTCCCAAGAACGATCTCTCCGGCGATCCGATCGCGATGTATCAGCAGGACATCTTCACGGTGCCGGCAAGCCTTGCCGGTTTGCCGGCCATGTCGCTGCCCTGCGGTTTTTCAAACGGCCTGCCGCTCGGCCTGCAGCTCATCGGACCGCACTTCGGCGAGCGCGCGCTGCTCGAAACCGGCGCTCTATACCAGCGTGACACCGACTGGCACACGCAGCATCCCGCGGGGTACGCAGCATGAAGAACACCCCGACATTCACCATTCCCACGGGCTGGGAAGCGGTGATCGGCCTCGAGGTGCACGTGCAGCTCGCCACCCGGAGCAAGATTTTTTCCGGCGCCTCCACCGCCTTTGGTGCTGCGGCCAACGAGCAGGCGTGCGCGGTCGATCTCGCGCTGCCCGGCGTGCTGCCGGTATTGAACGCAGAGGCGGTGCGAATGGCGGTGACCTTTGGTCTTGCCATCGGGGCCGAGGTGCACCCGCACTCGGTGTTCGACCGCAAGAACTACTTCTACCCGGACCTGCCGAAGGGCTATCAGATCAGCCAGTTCGAACAGCCGATCGTCGGCGCGGGCAAGCTCACGATCACTTTCGAGGACGGCAGCGAACGCGTGGTCGGCATCACGCGAGCGCACCTCGAGGAAGACGCGGGCAAGTCGGTGCACGACGCTTTTCCAGGACGAACCGGGATCGATCTGAACCGCGCGGGCACCCCGCTGCTCGAGGTCGTATCGGAGCCCGACCTGCGCACACCCGCGGAAGCGGCCGCCTACTTCCGCCGCATGCACAGCCTGGTGCG
>DMUF01000147.1:20329-21121 GCA_003476445.1 Gammaproteobacteria bacterium
CGCGGCGAGAGCGCGTTTGGCGAGCGCACGGAAATCAAGAACCTGAACTCGTTCCGGTTTCTCGAGCGCGCCATCGAAACCGAAATCGAGCGCCAGATCGACGTGCTCGAGAGCGGCGGACGCATTCGCCGCGAGACACGCCTGTACGACCCCGACCGCAACGAGACACGCGCCATGCGCGGCAAGGAGCAGTCCGAGGATTACCGCTACTTCCCCGACCCCGACCTGATGCCTGTGGTGCTCGAGCCGGGTTATATCGAAGCGATCGCGGCCACCCTGCCCGAGCTGCCGGACGCCCGGCGCGCGCGCTACCAGACGGCGCTTGGACTTACCGCCTACGATGCCGCATGGCTCACCGAAGACCCGGACCTTGCCGACTATTTCGAGGTCGTCGCCGGCGCTGCGGGCGATGCCAAGCTGGCTGCGAACTGGGTGATGGGCGATCTGTCGGCCGCGCTCAATCGGGCGAATGTCGCGATCACGGCCTCGCCGGTCGCCCCCCACGGGCTTGCTGCGCTCATCCTGCGCATCAAGGACGATACGCTGTCATCAAAAACGGCGAAGACTGTGTTCGAGGCGCTCTGGTCCGGCGCCGATGATGTCGACGCTGTCATCGAGGCCCGCGGCCTGCGTCAGGTCAGCGATACCGGCGCCCTTGAAGCGCTGGTGCAGCAGGTAGTTGCAGACAATCCGGCCCAGGTCGCGCAGTACCGGGCAGGCAAAGACAAGGTGTTCGGCTTCTTTGTCGGCCAGATCATGAAGGCGACCCAGGGCACCGCAAACCCGAAGCAG
>DMUF01000024.1 GCA_003476445.1 Gammaproteobacteria bacterium
CTTCAGGTAGCCCTTGGGCGGCGGAAGAATGCCGTTGGTGCCCGTCACCGTCTCGATGAACATGGCGGCGATGTTCTTGGGTCCCTCGTACTGGATCACTTCCTCCAGGTAGGTGAGGTTGTTGCGAACGATCTCCTCGTCGCTGGCACCAAAGCTGTAGTCGTAGGGCCGTGGGTCCATCACGCGCACCACGCCGGGCATGCCGGGCTCGGTGGGCCAGCGACGCGGATCGCCGGTGAGCGTGATGGCGCCGTGGGTGGCGCCGTGATAGCTGCGATAGCGCACCAGAATCTTGTGGCGGCCGGTGAACATGCGCGCGGCCTTGATGGCGTTCTCGTTGGCCTCGGCGCCGCCCAGGCAATAGAAGAAGGTGTTCAGGTCACCGGGCACCAGCTCGGCCAGGCGCAGCGACAGCTTGGCGCGAATCTCGGTGGCCATGCCGGGGTAGGCGTAGGCCAGCTGCGCGGCCTGATCCTGAATGGCCTTGATCACCTTGGGGTGGCCGTGGCCGATGTTCACGCTCATCAGCTGGCTGTTCCAGTCGATCCAGCGCTGACCCTCGGGGCCGTACAGATAGATGCCCTCCGCGCGGGCCACCGGAATGGGATCCACCTTGCCCGTGGCGCTCCACGAGAACAGGCTGTGCTTCATGCAGGCGTCGATCATGTCCTTGCTGGACATGCCGGCGGGGTGGGTGTGGGGGGCGGTGGTCATGGGGTGGAACTCCTGCGTTCGAGCAGTTGAGGGTAAGCGAATCCAACCTTGGTTTCCTCGGAATTCCGTGCCAAGTCCCTACAATGAAGTCGTGCAGGAAGCCGACCAAACGCGAGATTCCTGGCCCGTCGAGGTTCGGCCGCTGCATGATGCGGCGGCGGATCATCGCGACCGTGCATACTGGATGTCCAAGTCGCCGCGGGAACGCATTGAAGCGGCTGACCGCCTGAGGGAGGAGCGCGATGGCCCACAACAAAGACTGGCGCGAGTGGCTCGAGTCATTGAACGCAACCGGGGTTGAGTATGTGGTGGTCGGGGGCATTGCCCTCGCGTTCCACGGCATCGTGCGATACACGGGCGATCTTGATGTGCTGGTGCACGCTTCTGCAGCAAACGCCGAGCGCGTGATGCTGGCGTTGCGCCGATTCGGATTCGAGTCGCTGAAACTGACTGAGGCCGATTTCGCGAAGCCGGATCAGGTCGTGCAACTGGGTTACCCGCCCAGTCGGATCGATATCCTCACGTCGATCGACGGGGTCGGCTGGTCGCAGGTCAGTGCGGGGGCCGTGTCGGGTGACTATGCAGGTGTGCCTGTGCGCTTCATTTCCAGGGACGATCTCATCCGCAACAAGCGCGCCACGGGCCGTCCGCAGGACGCGGTGGATGCGGACAAGTTGCAGCAGTGACTTGCCGCCTCATTTGGCGCACGGCACGCGCCCTCTGACTCGGCCGCCTGCGTTCCCCTACGCCGACTTTCGCCGCGTCTGCGCCACGGCGCGCACCGTCTTGCGACGCTTGGGTGCCGCCATGGCCGCGGCCGCGCGACGGCGGATCTCCTTCGGCGCAGGCTTCAGCTCCATGACCAGTCCCAGGGCGCGCACCACTTTCAGGATGGTCTCGAAGCGGGGGTGCGACCGTGACGCAAGCGCCTTGTACAGGCTCTCGCGTCCCAGGCTTGCGGCACGCGCGATCTTGCTCATGCCCCGCGCGCGGCAGGCCGTGAAGATGGCGTGCAGGATCTCGTCGGAGCGTCCATCAGAGAACGACTCGGTGAGGAAGCCAGCCACGTCCTCCTCGCTGCGCAGGTAGTCGGCGACGTCGAAGGGAAGGAAGAGGGGCTGCCCATCAGAGTCGGTGAGGCTGAGGAGCTTGGCTCGAGCAGCAGCCGAGCTGCGGCGCTTGCGGACAGGGGACTTCATGCCTTGCCCTTCATATTGTGAAGCAGCTGACGCGCACGGGCGATGTCTCGGAACTGCGACCACTTGTCGCCGCCGGCCAACAGCAGCACATGCAGTCGACCTTGGCGCGCGAAGTACACGCGATAGCCGGGACCAAAGTGCATGCGGAGTTCGAACAGGTTTCGGTCGATCATCTTGCAGTCTCCGGGGTTGCCCTTCAGCAGGCGGTTCAGTCGCTCGAACACCCGCCGGCGTGTTGGCGCGTCCTTCAGGTCGTCAAACCACCGCAGGAACTCCTTCGAGGCCAGGAAGCGGTCGTCCAGAATGTATTCGCTTGGATACATAGGTCAAGATGCGACCGCGCGGAATCGCGCAAAATGCATGTGGCGGGAACGGTTGCTGGTCGTGCAGCCACCGTAACGCCCGCAAGGCGCTCCCCCGAAACCTGCTGCCTTTTTTCCGGACGCTCGCGCCCCGCGCCTCACCGTCGCCGCGATCGCCGCGCCGCACTCGCGCTCGCACCATCACCACTCGCCTTGCGCACGCGTCGTGCCCGAACCCCACCAGCCTGCGCGGTGGGCAGGCCGTCGCCGTCGCGACCGATGTAGCGAATGGCAGCGCGCGCCAGCAGGCCCGAGCG
>DMUF01000124.1:0-17159 GCA_003476445.1 Gammaproteobacteria bacterium
GGCCGAGAACACGCCATCGATGCTTGCGATGGGAATGCCGGTCTCAGCGCAGACGTTGCGGATAGCCTCGATGTGCAATTGCAGCGAGGTGACGGGCGTGTCCAGAAACCCGATCTGGTCGGATTCTGCAGCGCCGACGATGGCGGCTGCCTTGTACAGGGTGCCGGGCATGGTTCAGTCCTCGATCGGGCGCCAGAAGGGAATGTGCACGTTGTCATCGGCAGGCTCGAAGAAGATTCGCACGGGCATGCCAACACGGATCTGTTCCGGTGCGGCGGGATCGACCCCGCGCAGAACGGTGAGCATGCGATCGCCTTCCTTCAGATCGATGTAGGCGGAGACGAACGGGATCTCCCGCGACCAGCCGCCGAACGCCGTGTACTGCACGGCGAAGCTGTAAAGGGTTCCTTCGCCGCTGGCTTCGATCCACTCGAGTCGGTTGGAGTGACACCACGGACACAGGTGTCTGGGATACCAGTGCACGCGGTTGCAGTCGATGCAGCGCGGCAGCATGAGTTTCCCGACCTTGGCGCCGTCCCAGAACGGGGCGGTGTGCAGGCCGGGAGTTGGAATCGGCTTGTCATAGCTCACGGTAGTGCTCTTGCAGGGTTGCTGTTGCAGGACAGCGGCAGGGCGTCATTCTCGGGCATCCGGATAAGCAGGTACAGTCGCGCGCGCCAGTCGATCATGTACCGCCCGCCAGGCAGACGAAGCGGGCGGTCGCGCAATGCAGATCGCGTCGAGTTCGGCGCCATCGAGCGCGTGCAGGGTGGCGTACAGCCGCGCGGCGTAGCCCGCGGGATCGCGCCCGAGATCAAACGCCGGTCCGCGTGTGCTGTGATCCTCGCCGCAGAAGATCCAGCCAATACGCGCGGAATTCGGATCGTGCGGCGGCATGTTTTCGAACAGATGTGCCGGCGTGCGCGGCGCATAGTGCCGGCGATGCTGCCCCGGTGTGCGCGGAGCCGATGCTCCTGGCGCAGCAAGCGGCGCGCCCAGTATCTCGGCGATGACCTCTGCGCTGAGCATGCCAGGCCGCAGCAGCATGGCGTCGGCGCCCTGTACGAGACCAACAATGGTGGACTCGATACCCACGCGACAAGGCCCGCCATCAACAATCAATAGATCAGAATCGGCGAACTGCGCAGCCACGTGGGCGGGGAGCGTCGGGCTGAGTGCCGTGTAGCGATTGGCGGAGGGTGCCACCAGTGCGCCGCCTGCGGCGCGAATGATGTCCCTGGCGAGCGGGTGATCCGGTATGCGCAGCGCAACCGTGTCCTGCCCTGCGGTGATCTGCCGCGATACCGAAGGCTGGGCATCCAGAACCAGGGTCAGCGGCCCCGGCCAGAAGGCATCCATCAGGCGGCGCGCGCCGGGGGGCGGATCCACGGCCCACGCCTCGACCTGTGCGACATCTGAGAGGTGAACGATCAATGGGTTGCTCGCCGGCCGTCCTTTGAGCGCAAACAGGCTGGCAACCGCCTCGGGGTTATCCGCTCGCGCGGCGAGCCCGTACACGGTCTCCGTGGGGAGCCCCACCAGTCCGCCCGCCCGCAGGCGCGCGGCTGCGACAGTAATGTCTCGAGTGATGGTCGGCATCGGTTGGGTTCACCTGGCGATGCGCCTATCTTACCGGGCGCAGCACCAGAACGAGCGGTACCGCGATGAGCGTCAGCGCTGCAGCGTGTCCACGTGCCGCACCAGCGCCTCGATGCGTGCCGCGACGCGTGCGGCAGCCGCATCCGTCGTGCCCTCTTCGCGTCGGAACTGATAACCCCACACCGGCATATCGGCGCTGCCATGGACGGCGCGGTAACTGCGGCCGTCGATGATGCTGCTGACCAGATCCGCGGGATATTCACCGTCGTGCCGACGCGCCAGCGTGCGCAGGTCCGGCATCCGCGTTGTCAACTCGGCGGCCATGGGACCGTCACCGGCACCGGAGGCGCCGTGACAAGCAGCGCAGTAACCAAGATAAAGATTGGCGCCATCAAACGCGGGCGCGTCCGGGGTCGCGCTGCAGCCCGCCATGAGCACGCCCAGAAGTCCACCGATAACGCTGCTTCGATGGTGGATAGCGCGTCGCCACAGGTCTCGCATGGACATTGCCTCGACAGTCGGTGGCATAGCCTGCGAGTCTCGACAAACAGGTCACATCGGGGATTACCGCAGCGATGACGCTAGACGAACTTACCGCGCAGCTTGCTCGGGGCGCCGCGCCAGCGCTTGAGATCCACGGTCTCGACCCGGTGCTGTATACGGCTTTCGCCGTGCTTGGTGGTGTGCCGCAGGCACTCTGCGATCGGCGCGGAAAGCCGCTCAACTACCGCAGTCGCTACGCCGCCCAGCGCGCGCTCGCTGCGACTGGCGCGCGGGAGGCTACATTCATTCACCGCAGCGCCTACGGTGAGATGGTCGGTCTCGATGACGTGGGCAACGAAACGGAATTGCGCGAGCGCGTGATATTGCGTCAGGAGTGATGGGTCGCTAAGCGGAGCAGATGGTCGACGCACGCGGCGTCCGCCTGAGCCATGGCGCGATGCGTCAGGTGCTCGAGCCGCACCCAGGCCAAGGCCAGATGTTCGAGACAGCGGGGTTCTCCGGTAAGTGCTGCTTCGATGAAGTGAATGCGCAGCGCGCCCGGCGCGCCGGGCCGAAGGGTTTCGCTGTCATGCACCCATAGGGTCGCCCCCGCGAATGCGAGCGTTGCGCCAAGTTCTTCGTCCAGTTCCCGCGCGAGCGCTTCCTCGAGGCCTTCTCCTGGCTCTACCTTGCCACCCGGAAACTCCCAGCAACCCCCGTGCTGCTTGGTGAGGGGGCGCTGAGCGATAAGGTGGTAGCCGTCGCGCAACACGACAGCGGCGACGACATCGGTTACCGGTAGCCCGTGCACGGCAGGCGTAATCAGAACATCCGACCCTCGAGCGGACCAATGACGATCCAGTCGACGACAGCGCTGACCACGGCAAGCACCACGATCACGCACATGATGTAGCCGATGAGGCGCCAGCCGCGAAACGTTTTTCCGGGGGAAGGCGAATTGTCCGCGCTCATGGGAATGGGCTCCGGTGAATGTCCCGGCATAGTCGCAGAACCGGGGTGAAGGCGTCATGTGCTGTGAATACGAGGGCTTACTTCGCGCCGTATCCTTTTGTTGACGCCCTCAGGGCGCTTCCTGATAATGTTGCGCCTTCGCGGATGCGCCCGTAGCTCAGTTGGATAGAGCGCATGGCTACGAACCATGAGGTCGGGAGTTCGAATCTCTCCGGGCGCGCCATTCCGCGATGTCAGGCTGTTCCAACCTGACGTGTTTCCCGTAGGCTCGCTTGTGAGCCTGCGCGGCACGGGCCCCTGTGCGACTTGATGCACAGGAATCTCTGGCCCCGTAGTTCAATGGATAGAACGGCCGCCTCCTAAGCGGCAGATGCAGGTTCGATTCCCGCCGGGGCTACCACGTCAATACCGGCGCCGGGTCCAGTCACCAACGCGGACTCTTGCATGCGGCTCTCTATCGTCATACCGGTCCTGAACGACGTTGATGCGCTCGCCGCTTTGCTGCGCCTGCTTCGCGCGCCCGAGTATGCGGGCGTCGAGGTGCTTGTTGCGGATGGTGGCAGCGATGACGGCAGTCCTGCGATGGCGCGTGCGCTGGGCGCGGATGCGGTTCTGGTCACGCCGGCAGGCCGCGGTGCTCAGCTAGCCGCAGCCACGCAGTTCGCGCGCGGTACCTGGATCTGGTGTCTGCACGCGGATTCGACGCCGGAGCCGGGTTGCGTGCCGTGGCTTCTTGCGCTGCCTGACCAGCCTGGCTGGGGTCGGTTCAGCGTGGGGCTCGACGGATCACCGCTGCTGCGGCTCGTAGGGCGCTGCATGAATCTGCGTTCCCGGATCACAGGAATTGCGACCGGAGACCAGGGCATCTTTGTTCATCGCGCACTGCTCTCCGAGGTCGGTGGTGTTCCTCGTCAGCCGCTCATGGAGGACATCGAGCTCTCGCGACGTTTACGCCGTCTCACGCGACCGCGCTGTCCGACGCTCAAGGTACATACTTCGCCACGCCGCTGGCAGCGCAACGGGGTACTCCGCACCATTCTCGCGATGTGGCGTTTCCGACTTCGCTACTGGTGGGGTGCCGACCCCGTCGACCTCGCGCGTGATTACTACCGTCGTCCGCCGGCGGGGTGAAGGTCGTCGGCGTGAGTGCGCTCGAAACTGAGCTTGCCATCTTCGCCCGCGTGCCGGTACCTGGGCAGGTCAAGACCCGACTGGAGCCTCTTCTCGGCAGTGACGGCGCGTACGCCGCCCATATCGAACTCTCGGAGAATACGCTGCGCCGGCTGGCCCGCGTGCCGGGCTGTGTCACAACGCTCTGGCTCGACGATCACCCCAACGCCGTGGCGCTTGATTGGCGTGAGCAGTTCGGTGTGGCGCTCGCCATCCAGCCTGCGGGGGATCTGGGGCAACGCATGATGGCGGCGCTCGCCGGCGCGCTGGCGCGCGGGCGCGCAGGCTTGGTCGTCGGTACGGATTGCCCGCCGATCGATGCCGCCTACGTGCGTCGGTCTGTCGCGCTTCTGAAGTACCACGATGTCGCCTTCGGCCCGGCAGAGGATGGCGGCTACGGTCTGGTAGGGCTGGCTCCGAGTGCGTTCGCGGGTGATGCAGACAGGCGCGCATCAGAACTTTTTCGCAGGGTGCGCTGGGGCAGCCGGTTTGCGTTGTCTGACACGCTCTCAAACGCGGTACGCGCGCACCGGAGAATCGCGCTATTGCCCGCGATCTGGGACGTCGATGAGCCGGAAGACTGGCTGCGTCATGTCGCGCTGCAAGGGCGCGATCGAGACGATTGTTAGCGGTCACGTGCCTGTGTTGGTCGCCGCCTGACGAATACGCGCAACCATCGCGCGCAGTCCATTACCGCGTGTCGGGCTCAAGTGACTGACCAGATCGAGCTCGCGGAACAGTCCCTCGATGTCGAATTCGAGAATCTCGCGCGGGCTGCGATCGGCATAGGCGGCGAGCACGATGGCGATCAGCCCGCGCACGATATGGGCATCGCTGTCGAGCGCCATGTGCAGTCGGTCGGTCGCAGGATCATAGCGCGTGACCAGCCAGACCTGGCTCTGGCAACCGCGCACCAGGTGATCCTCGGTCCTATCCGCAGCGGGCAGCGCCGGAACCTCTTTGCCCAGATCGATGACCAGGCGGTATTTGTCCTCCCAACTGTCGAGGAAGGCAAAGGTCTCTTTCAGTTCATCGAGCGTCATGGGACTGATCCGTCAGAGAAGGGCAGCGACTCAGAACAGCCCGAGCTCGAGCTGCGCTTCTTCGCTCATCCGGTCCCGCGACCAAGGCGGGTCGAAGACGAGCTCGACATCGACCTGGCTGACGTTCGGCACGCCGTTGACACGCCGGCGGACGTCATCCACTAACACTTGACCCATGCCGCAGCCGGGCGCGGTCAGCGTCATGCGGATATGAACACTCTGGTCGCTGTCGATACGGCGCTCGTAGACGAGGCCGAGATCGACGATGTTGACCGGGATCTCCGGATCGAACACGGACGCAAGCGCGGCATCGACCTGATCCGGATCCACGCGTCCGTCCGGTCGTGGGTCGTGGTGCAAGACCGAGGGGGTAAAGCCGATTGCGTCGCCATCGGCGCCATCGATTCGCGCCATGTTCCCGTTCACGATCACGGTGTAATTGCCGCCCAGATCCTGCGTCAGCGTGACGAAGGTGCCCCGGCGAATCTCGATCGGGTCGCCGGTGGGCACAAGGCGCGCAGCGCAGTCCCGGTTCACGTGAACAAGGCGCCGCTCCACAGGTTTAGACCGCGTCCGCGTCTGCTGCGAGGGAGAAACTTTCTCCGCAGCCGCAATGGCTCTCGGCGTTCGGGTTCTTGAAGCGCAGCGACGCGTTCAGGCCCTCGCGCACCAGATCGACGGTCGTTCCTCCGACCAGATGCAGGTCCCGGCGGTTCACGTACAGCGCGAGATTGCCATCCGTGGGTACGACCAGGTCGTCGGGCCCCGGGCTGTCGAGATAGTCGAGCGTGTACATATAGCCGTTGCAGCCGCTCTCCTTCACGCCAAGGCGAATGGCGGTCTGCTGTTGCTCGTGCACCTGAAATTCAAGATGCGCGCGCGCGGCGGCGGTAACCGTGATGGTGCGAGTGTCCTGTGCCTGGGGGTCGAAGCGGTCGACGGTCATGGGCTTTACTCCTAGCCAGACTTCACGATCACAGGAAGGTGAGCGTTTTCCGGATGCCGGCCACCAGACGGTGAACGTCATCGAGCGTGTTATACACCGAATAGGATGCACGCACCGTGCCCGGAACGCCAAGGCGTTGCATCAGCGGCATGGTGCAGTGGTGGCCCGTGCGCACAGCGATGCCCTGGCGATCGAGCAGCGTGCCGACGTCGTGGGGATGCGCGTCGGCTAGCAGGAACGAGACCACGCTGACCCGGTGTTGCGGTGTACCGACCAGGCGGATTTCGGGAATCTCCCCGAACGCCTGCAGGGTCGCCTCGACCAGCGTGTTCTCGTGCGCGATCAGCGCCGCGCGCGGCTGGGCGGAGAACCAGCGCAGCGCAGCGCCCAAGCCGATCACGCCTGCGATATTGGGGGTGCCGGCCTCGAACCGATGCGGGGCGGGCTGCCAAGTGCTGTGCGTGTATGCAACTGTTTCGATCATCTCGCCGCCGCCTTGCCACGGGGGCAGCGCGTCCAGCAGCGCCGTGCGTCCCCAGAGCACACCCACGCCGGTCGGGGCGAAGAGCTTGTGCGCAGAGAACGCATAGAAATCGCAGCCGATAGCCTCGACATTCACGGGCAGGTGCGCGATAGCCTGAGCGCCGTCCACCAGCACCAGCGCGCCGACGGCACGCGCAAGCCGGGTCATCTCTTCGACCGGGTTCACGGTGCCGAGCGCATTGGACACGTGACTGAACGCGGCGATCCGGGTGCGAGTACTGAGCTTGTTGCCGAAATCAGCAAGGTCAACCTGACCGGCAGCGTCGATTGCGGCTACGCGCAGCACTGCCCCGGTACGCGCGGCCAGCATCTGCCAGGGTACCAGGTTGGCGTGATGCTCAAGCTCCGTGACCAGGATCTCATCGCCAGGTCCGAGGCGCTCGGACAGCACGTTGGCCACCAGATTGATCGATTCGGTGGTCCCGCGGGTGAAGATGATTCCTCGGGCATCTGACGCTCCGATGAACGCAGCGGTTGCTTCCCGCGCGGCTTCGAAGTCGCGCGTCGCGCGATCGGCCAATGTGTGCGCGCCGCGATGAACATTGGCGTTGTCATGGGTGTAGTAGTGCATGAGCGCGTCAAGCACGGCCTGTGGCTTCTGCGTGGTCGCCGCGTTATCGAGGTACACGAGCGGGGCATCGTGCACCTGCGTTGCAAGAATGGGGAACTCCGCGCGAAGTGCTGCGACATCCAGCGTCATGCTGGCAAAGCTCCAAGCAGTTCCTCTGCGTGTGCTGCTTCGAGGGGTGCTGCGATGCAGGCGCGCAGAAAGGCGTGCGCAAGAAGTTGCCGGGCTGCGGCTTCCGGAATGCCGCGGGACTGCATGAGGAACAGCGCTTCGGCATCTAGCTGGCCGATGGTTGCGCCGTGTGCGCAGCGAACATCGTCGGTATAGATTTCGAGCTCAGGTTTGGTGTTGATCTCCGCATCGGGATGCAGCGCCAGGTTGCGGTTGCCAAGCCATGCGTCGCTCCGCACAGCGCCGGCATGGATGTGTATGCGGCCGTTGAAGCTGCTGCGGCCCTTGCCAGCGCCGATGCCGTGAAAGCGCTGGGTGCTGGTGGTGTCTGGCGCGCGATGCTCGATGATGACCGGCTGGTCCAGGTGTTCTCCGTCTGTCACCACGCTCGCACCCGTGAGGTCGGCTCGGCTGTGGGGTTCGGCCAACACCACATGTGTTTCCAGCCGCGCGCGGGATCTGCCGCGGGCGATGAGATTCGCTCGATAACATGCGCCCTTCGCAACACGGACCGAGGTACCGAGCCAGAGCGCGGTGGCACCTGGCGCAACGGCGCGATAGTGGTTGAGCGTTGCATCGTGAGCCAGCTCGATGATGAGCAAGCCTCCACGGGGACCTGTCGGCGCAACACGTTCGATAAGCTCGGCCGTGACGCCGCGCTGCACGCGCACCACGGTGACGGCCGCGCCTTGGCCGGTGTCCCCGATGTGGAGTGGTGACGCGGGTGTTGCTGACACGTCGATCAGCCGGCCGCTCGGGGCTGCCAAGAGCGCGAGATCAGCGCCTGCGTGGCGCGTGGGCTCCGGCAGGTTATCCAGCAGGTGCCCCGTCAGCGTTCCCGTATCGACAGCCGCGAGTGGCGAACAGAAGACTCCGGGCTGTTCAATGCCGGTAAATACGGCGTCGATGGTGGCATCGGCAGCGACATCTTCGAAGATGCGCAGCAAGGCGTCGAACGCGGTGTGTCGCAGGCTTTCGCGATGCACGGGCGACGCTTGCGTTGCGTGTAACCGCTCGGCCACGGCGCGGTGGTCCAGCCAGTGGCTGCCAGCAGCTGCGCGCTCGGCGATACGAAGGATGCGCTCGCCTTCAGTCGGTCCGGTCATGCGTCGATCCACCCGTAGCCCTGGGCTTCGAGCATTTCCGCCAGTTCGCGGCCGCCGCTGCGGACGATGCGGCCGGCCGCCAGCACGTGCACCTGATCCGGGACGATGTGATTCAGCAGACGCTGGTAGTGCGTGATCATGAGAACGGCGTTGTCGGGCGCGCGAAACCGGTTCACACCGTCTGCGACCGTCTGCAGCGCATCGATATCGAGGCCTGAATCGGTTTCATCCAGAACCGCGAGGCGCGGGGCGAGCAGCAGCATCTGCAGGATCTCGTTGCGCTTTTTCTCGCCACCGGAAAAGCCTTCGTTCACGCCGCGCTTCAGGAACTCGGGGTTGAGATCGAGGCTCGCGGCAAGGCTGCGCACCTGCTTCATGAAAGCTGCAGCGTTCATGGCCGGTTGCCCGCGCGCGGCGTGCTGGTGGTCCAGCGCCGCCTTCAGAAACTCCATGTTGCTGACGCCAGGAATTTCGGTCGGATACTGAAAGGCGAGAAAGAGCCCCGCGTGCGCGCGCTGGTGCGGTTCGAGCGCGGTGAGGTCCTGGTCGCCGAAACGGATCGAGCCCGACACGATCTCATAGCCGGGACGTCCGGCCAGCACGTTCGCAAGGGTGCTCTTGCCAGAGCCGTTCGGGCCCATGATGGCATGCACTTCACCCGCGCCGATGGTGAGGTCCAAACCCTTCAGGATCGGCTTTCCCTCGACCTCGACGTGCAGCGAGCGGATTTCGAGCAGGCTCATCCTACGGCTCCTTCAAGGCTTACTTCGAGCAGCTTGCCGGCCTCAACTGCGAACTCCATCGGCAGCTCGCGGAACACTTCGCGACAGAAGCCGTTCACGATCATGCTCACGGCCTTTTCCGCATCGATACCGCGCTGCTGGCAGAGGAACAGCTGCTCGTCACTCACCTTCGAGGTGCTGGCCTCGTGCTCGATGACCGCGGTTGCCGAGCGATTCTCGATGTAGGGGAAGGTGTGAGCGCCGCAGTGATTACCGATCAGCAGTGAATCACACTGGGTGTAATTGCGCGCACCGGTTGCTGCTGGCGAGGTGCGCACCAGCCCGCGGTAGGTGTTCTGGCTATGTCCCGCGCTGATGCCCTTGGACACGATGGTGCTGCGCGTGTTGCGGCCCAAGTGAATCATCTTGGTGCCCGTGTCGGCCTGCTGGCGGTTGTTGGTGAGCGCGACGGAATAGAACTCGCCCACACTGTGATGACCGCGCAGCACAACGCTCGGGTACTTCCAGGTGATGGCTGATCCGGTTTCTACCTGAGTCCAGGAGATCTTCGAGCGATCGCCCTGACAGAGACCGCGCTTCGTGACGAAGTTGTAGATGCCGCCCTTGCCGTCCTTGTCGCCGGGGTACCAGTTCTGCACCGTGGAGTACTTGATTTCCGCGTCCTCGAGCGCAACAAGCTCGACCACGGCAGCGTGCAGCTGGTTTTCATCGCGCATCGGTGCGGTGCAGCCCTCGAGATAGCTTACGTAGGATCCGCGATCAGCGACGATGAGCGTGCGTTCGAACTGCCCCGTGTTGCGGGCATTGATGCGGAAGTAGGTGGAAAGCTCCATGGGGCAGCGCACCCCGGGCGGCACATAAACAAACGAACCGTCGCTGAACACGGCGGAGTTGAGTGCCGCATAAAAGTTGTCGCTGACCGGGACCACGCTGCCCAGGTAGCGGCGGACCAGGTCCGGGTGCGAATGCACCGCCTCGGAAAGCGGGCAGAAGATGACGCCGGCTTCAGCGAGCTTCTCTTTGAACGTGGTCGCAATGGAGACGCTGTCAAATACGGCGTCCACAGCGACCTGCCGTCGCGCGGGTGCCGCCTCGCCGTCCTGGGTTTCCGGGTTCACTACGCCGGCAAGGAACGCCTGTTCGTGCAGCGGAATGCCGAGCCGTTCATACGTTCGAAGCAGCTCAGGATCCACTTCATCCAGCGAGCGCGGCCCGGTGGGCTGCGATTTGGGCGCAGACCAGTAGGAAATCGCGTTGAAATCCACGGGCGGAAAATCGACATGTGCCCACGTTGGCGGGGTCAGCCCACGCCAGCGCGCGAACGCGTTCTGACGCCATTCGGCAAGCCAGGCGGGTTCTCCCTTGCGCTCCGAGATGAAACGCACGACGGACTCATCAAGGCCCGGCGGCAGGGTTTCGGATTCGATGTCGGTGACGAAGCCGGCGGTGTACTCGCGCCCGACCAGCGCTTCGACGGTCGATTCGCTCACGTGCGAGGTCCCATGGTTCAGGCGGGGCGCGATTCTAGCCGCGCCCGAATCTCGATACCAGACTAATTTAGTCGGGTATTCGGCGTTCCGGATCGCGGATCAGGATTTTGGCGGCGGGGTGGGCACGTCGAGTCCGACGCCGGTTACGTGGCCATACACAGAGCGCAGTCGCTCCAGGTCCGCCGCCGGCAGCGGCGACTTCGTGATCGAGTCGATATTGGCGTGCAGGTGCGTCAGATCACTCGTACCAAACAGCACCACATCGACCCCGGGTTCGTGTCGGACGAAACGATAGGCGGCGTCCATCATGCTGCTGGCGCCAGCCGCGTGAAGCAGAAAGTCGAGCGGGGGTAAGCCAAGCGCCTGCACTTCCGCGGCGAGCCGCTCAGGTTGCGCAAAAATGCCGCGGACGACAAACATGAGCAACGTGCCGGCCCCATAACGCTGGGTCTGCGGATAAACCCGGGTGCGCGCATGCTGATGCAGCATGTGCTGCGCGACCATGACGGAGTCCCAGAGCCCGTCCCGCAGCGCATGGGACAGCATCTCGTGGTCAGGATCGGTCGAGGGCGTTTCCGTTATGCCGAGAAAGCGGAATTTGCCCTTGTCGCGCTCGCGCAACAGGGTGGGCAGGAGCTCATCGCGGGTGCGGACATAGTCTTCGGGCGCGACAGCGTGCAGTTGGAAGATATCGACGTAGTCCGTGCGCAGCTCACGCAGAGAGTTCTCCAGGCTTGCGACCAACTTCTCGGGTTTGACGATCCGTTCGCCGCGCCCGGCCAGCGCCTTGGTCGCGAGCACGAGCGCGGAGCGATCGAACGGTTCGATCGCACGCCCCACCACGCCTTCGGTTCCATACAAGGCCGCGGTATCGATCAGGTTCACGCCCGCCTCGATCGCTGCACGCACGATCGCGATCGCATCGTCTTCCGACTTGCCGACCCCAAGGCCGAGGCGGCTGAAGCCGCCACAGCCGAGCCCCGCAACGCTGACCCGAAGTCCCGTGCGCCCGAATGTCGTGTACTGCATGCCCGCTGCCCGCCGTCAGGCAGGCACCCAGTTGCCGTGGAATCCCATCGGCACCCGCGCCGGGATCATCGCAGTGGCAATCGGCCCTGCCTCCAGATCGTCCGCGCGCAGAATGAAGAGTTCGCTCTTCTGTGTCGTCTGGTTGAACCCAAGCACGATGAGGTAACCGTCGTGTTCCTCAGTCGCCCCCTGGCGCGGCGCGAACACCGCTTCCCCAAGCAGATAGCCTTCACCCGGTGTCCAGCTCCGACGCTGGTAGCCCTTGTGGGTGTCGTAGTGCAGCACGTGGGTGAAACCGCCGAGACGAGTCCCGGGGCTGCCTACTGCGTAGCCATGGCGATAGGCGTAGGTCGACAGCCGATCGTCGGTGCGCGGAAACTCGCAGGCGAAATCATCGAAGAGCGTTTCGCTGATCGTCGAGCTGTTGTCCGAGAGGTCCACGGTCCAGCGACGGAACGTGGGGGCCACGCCGTCGGATTCAGATGCCAGCGTTCCATCCAGTCGGGGGGCGAACTGGGTGGCATTGGCACCGGTTACATCCGCATGCAGCTTCGAACCCTCGGTCCACGCGTTCATCATATGGAACATGAAGCGGGCTTCGCAGCTGAACCAGCGCACGTCGCTTGCTGTGCCGTTGCGCGGAATCACGCCAAAGTGCGTGCCCTTGTCAGGCTCCCACGCCATCATCGGACCGCCCGTCATCACGCGCTCGATGCTCTGGGTCAGCGGGAAGATCGGGAAAATGGCGTGCGTTTCGGTGACGAAGAAGTCATGCACCATCGCGGGGTAGGGCGCGTCAAAAAACTCGTTGCGGGTGAGGTTGCCGTCCTTGTCCGCCACGTTGTAACGCAGCGTGCGGCTGGCCGGACCGCCAGCGGAATAACCGAAGAAGATCATTTCGCCGGTCTTCACGTCGATTTTCGGGTGCGCGGTAATCGGCCCTTGAATCTGACCGTTGAAGTCGATCTGGCCCTTGGTCTCTAGAGTTTTCGGCTCCATCTCGACGGCAAGCGCGCCTTCCATGAGCGCCAGCAGGCGCCCGTTGTGGTCGACGATATTGGTATTCGCCGTGTTGTACTCTTCGCCCATCACCGACGGATCGGAAAACATCGGGTTACCGAAGACGCCGTAGAGGCGACGCCCGGCGGCTCGCTCCAGCTCGTACTTGCGCGTGCGGACCCAGCGATTGCGCCAGGAGACCCGTCCGTTCTCGATGTGAAAACAGTGGATCATGCCGTCGCCATCGAACCAGTGATAGCTGTCGCCCTCGCGCGGCGGATGCAGCGGATCCGGCCCATTGCGGTAGTAGGTGCCGACGAGGTCGTCGGGCAGCGCGCCCTGAACGATCAGATCAGGCGCGTCGCATTCCATGCCAAGCGGGGCATAGGCGCCCTGCAGAAAGGTGTCATTGGGCATCGGACGGGTCATGGCCAATCTCCGTGTGCGGTTTGTCGGATTCTAGCGTGTTCCTGGGCATGGAATATGGGTTATGGGATACGAGATATGGGATAAAGACGTGCGGGTCGGTCGCGACCCATTTCTGAGGGAAACCAGCGAATGGCCGACGCGCGCGCGGATAACGGCGCGCGGTTAACATGGCACGCGCATGAGCGTGGACCACGCGGAGGGGCGATGCCAAAACTCGAACGACTGCCGGACCCGAACGTCTACAAGGCGTATGGCATCTATCTGATGGAAACCCGGCATCGGTTGATCCGGCGCCTGCGCAAGGCGTACACGCCGTCGGTACACGGTCACAAGACGTGGGACTCGAGTTTTCTGCTGATGGACTATCTCGAACACGTGCCGCTGACCCGGCGCGCGCGAGTGCTCGAGATCGGTTGCGGCTGGGGGCCCGGGTCGATCTTTTGCGCCAGCCGTTTCAAGGCGCGCGTCACCGCGCTCGATATCGATAAGGACGTGTTTCCGTTTCTCGATGTGCTCGCCGCCCTGAACGACGTGGAGATCACGCACATGACGGCGCGACTCGAGCGACTGAAACCCGAGGATCTGGCGGGCTTCGATGTCATTATCGGATCCGACATCTGTTTCTGGGACAGCCTGGTGAAGGGGCTGCATCGCCTGGTGGGCAAGGCGTTCGACGCCGGGGTGCAGCGCGTGATCGTCACCGATCCCGGTCGCCCTACGTTTTACGAGTTCTGCGATCTGGCGCGGCGCAAGCACAGCGTTGAGCTGCAGGAGTGGTATGCGGTCGAGCCCGCGTACTTTGCCGGAGAAGTGGTCGATATCCGGCCGGCGGCGTAACGCGCTGCGGACCGCGGTGGCGGGCGCGACTCAGGTCTCGCCCTGCAGGAACACCTTGAGCTGGTCACCCAGCGTGTCGCACGCTGAGGAGCGCACCGGGGCGATGATGGGTACAGGCAGTACCACCGCCGGCATGTAGCTTGTGCCCACAGCATCCGAGCTGATCTTTCCCACCGAACGGCCCGTGCGCACATCCCAGACGGTGGC
The DNA here is from genome assembly GCA_003476445.1 of Gammaproteobacteria bacterium. Lineage (GTDB taxonomy): Bacteria > Pseudomonadota > Gammaproteobacteria > Pseudomonadales > Azotimanducaceae > UBA7803. The sequence goes on from DMUF01000124.1 coordinate 14,336, forward strand.
CTCGTAGGACGAGTCATTTTCCCAGGTCAAAAAGCCGAAGCAGCCGCCGCCGGCCCCGGTGACGCTGCAGGTGAGGGACCCGGTCTGCTCCGTTCGCTGGGTGGACCCATCTACCCACACGAGGTAACGCAGCCCGATTTCGGAGAGGCGCGCCGCCAGCGCTGGCTGTTGCATGAGACCCGGCACATCGTCGCTGTTGGCGGGCGCGGTGCGGGGTTCAAACCAGGGAAAGAGCGCGTCGAGGAATTCGGGCTCGGGAATCGTCCGAATGGCATCCGCGCCGCCTCCCAGATTCTTGGCGACGCAGGAAATGAAGTCGAGCTCGGTCTCGGACGCGGAGGGCCGGGTGCGCCGCCCCAGCACGACGACCGAATCGCCACTCGCCAGGCTCGTATTTGCCTCGCGCACCTGCTGCACCGTGTTGGTGACACAGCCCGCGAGTGGCAGCAGCAGACAGGCGCCGATGAGCGCGGTCCAGGCGGCGCGCACAAGCCGGTTGCAGCGCCCGCGGCTCATGCCGGCGGTGCCCCCGCGGCGGCGGTGGGGTCGCGCAGCCAGGCTTCCACCGCGGGGATGGTCCGGAACTGTACGATGAAGAACGTCATCGCATCCCGACAGGCGGCAAGCGCCGCTGCCTGCAGCGCGGGCTGGTCGCCCTGCATGCTGTAGTTGCGCGCGTTAGCCTGACCGTACGCGGTGAGCGGCCATTCCGCAATCAGCGTGTTGTCCGGTCGGTAGAGCTGCATGCGGTAGCGGATCCAGACTTCGAAGTAGTCGGTTTTCGTGATCTCGGGCGTGGAGAACTGCAATTCCTGGATACTGGGTACGAGCACCGCGTCCACACCGGTCGCAGCCTCGGTCACTACGGAGCTCTGCGTGAACATGCCGTTCAGCAGCGTGGAGAAGAGTGCGGTCTGCGCCGCCCCCACCTCAATCTCGATTTCCGTACCCTGTTCCGGCTTGTCATGCAGCTTGTAGCTGGTCAGTGCTTCGTCGAGGCGTACGCCGACGTGCAGCGGCAGCTTGTCCACGAGCGGCGCGGGGAAGGTCGCGGGAACGCTCACCCGAGTGGCTCCGCAGCCCGCAAGCCCCGCGAGAACCATGATCGCAAGCCCGAAGCGTCTGCCGTGACGGTACAGCGTCGGTGTTGCGCTGTTCCGGTGCCAGCGTGAACCCGTGGGTGACGACACTGCGCGGAGTCTCCTTTGATGTGCCATGACTCTGACACGAGCCTACTGCAATTCCGACAGACCGACAAAAGTACCGTCATTGCGGTAGGCGAGTTCCCGCATCAGCGCGGCGAACCGGTAGATCCGCTCCGATGGGCGATCGAGATAAACCGGAAAGCCGATGGCGTGGATACGCACGCGGCGTCTGCCGCTCGCATCCAGCGCGTTCAGCCGGTCCACTTCATCCAGCACCGTGCGAATGGTGTCGCCGGTGAAGTCGTCGCCGAAAACATAGATGCTCACGAGCTTGTCAGGGTCGTGAAAGGTGCGGATCGCCGCCTCGATGCCTTCGACGGGGCTTGAGTTGCTGAACACGTTCCACGAGCGCAGCCGTTCGGAGATTGCCTTTCTCCGTGCGGGCGTGTCGGGAATCCACTGGTCGCGAAACTGCGAGAACATGAACTCACCCTCGTCGCTCATCACCTGAATACCCTTCACGCGCGGGTAGATCGCCAGGGTTTCCTCCACCTTTCGCAGCACCACGGGCCACGCCACGTTGAACATGCTGCCGGAGGTGTCGATGACAAAGATGATGTATTCGCTGTCCACCGCGATGCCGCCGACGAGCCCGGTGTCACGGCGAAAATCCGCCCCGAGCAGCCGCTGCATTTCGTCGGTAAGGCTCTGGCGCGCAGCGGCGAGCTGCTGGGTTGCCGCCAGACTTTCCTCACGCTCTTCTGTTGTGGTCGAGAACTGACCGCGAATGCGCGAGAGCTCACGCTCAATGGCAGCAAGCGCAGTCAATCGGGTATCAAGGAGCCGCAGGGATTCCTCAAAGAGGCGCGTCTGCTCGCGAATCTGGCCGCGGATCTCGTAGAGCTGCTGTTCACGGGCCGCGATCTGGTTGTCGAGATCGCGCTGGCTCTGTTCGAGGAGCTGCGGTGCCACCGTTTTCGTGATCATGAGCAACAGGATGACGGACCCGAAGCCGCAGCAGATCACGTCGAGGAAGGACATGCCGAATTCTTCGACCTCGCGTCGTCGATTGCGTCTCATGGCCAGTCCCGCGAGGGCGAGATAAACGATCCCCCGGATGTGCGCGCCAGATTCCAGAACGCCGCAGCGGCCATCGGATCACCCTCCATGGGAAAGAGGATCACGTTCACGGGCACCTGGGCGGGCACTTCGCGAATCGCCTCGGCAAAGAGCTTGAGTCGGGTGCGCCCGTCCACTGTCGCACCACGCGGTGGATCTTCGTCCTGGGTCGGCAGCGCGTCTGTGATCAGGTACACGTTGTCGGGCGGTGGCTGCATGGCGCGCAGCGCGGCAACGAGATTGGCGAGACTCGTTCCACCGGTGGGCACGGTTTGGCGCAGGCTTGCCATGGCAGCGTCGAGCTCCCGACCCTCACCGAGCGGCACCCATTGTCCGGGTGATCCCGCGACCAGGGAGGTGGCTGTTGCGGCGAAGCCGTAGAGCTGGAAGTTCACATCGAGCGGTAGCTGCGCCGCGATCCAGTCCGCGGTGCGGATCGTCTCTTCATCGTGCTCAACCACCAGCACCGTGTTCCCGAGGTCGCGGAGGCGCAGGAGCGTTGTGATGAGACGCGCGTTGTCGCGTTGATGCAAGCCAATCGATGGCTCGTCAAGGATGTA
>DMUF01000124.1:17320-17527 GCA_003476445.1 Gammaproteobacteria bacterium
GATCCAGTCCGCGGTGCGGATCGCGCGCTGCCACTTCGGCGCGGCGCGCTTGCGGTCATCGCTCATGTTGCGGCGCCGGATCACGTTGACGATGGTTTCGTCCAGCATGCTCGCCGAGGTGTCCACCGCGATGAAGACGTGCTTGCCGCCAACCTTCATGCCGGTGAGGTACTGGCGATCGCCTTCACCCTTGAAGCTGCGGATGCG
>DMUF01000093.1:0-700 GCA_003476445.1 Gammaproteobacteria bacterium
CTTCGTTGGAGCTGACGCCCGCGCCGCCATTCCAGTAGCCGTCGGTGTAAAGCAGCGCGAAGTTCTGCTGGCAGAAACCCGCCGGCGGCTCAGCTCGCGGGCAGTAGTTGCCGGTTTCGCAGGCGAAGGTTTTGCCCGCGCGGTCGAGGGCCTGTCGTAGCGGCGACTCGCCGAAGGAATCGACCGCGTAGATGTTATCGATGAGAGCCTTCTTGTTACCCTCGGCCAGCCGCTCGTTCATGTCACGAATGGGCATGCTCGTGGTCTGATTGATCGTGTCATAACCCACACGAATGTCCTGCAGATCCGCGACCACGCGCCCAAGATTCGCTTTGGAAACGAGTTCCCTGCTGCGGTAGTACTGAAACCAGTTGGCAAAATTCTGAATTTCCTCGGCGTAGGTACACGTGTTGGGATCGCCATCGCCGGCGCAGTCCTGACGTTCCGGCCCGCCAGGATAGAACCCGCCGGTCAGCGGCCCGCTACCGCCGCGGATTTCGATCAGTGTCTTCGGTGCATTCCAGGCGAGCGGCACGGGCGCCGAGGTCTCGTAGTAATGCGGAATGTAGAGCGAGAAGCTGAAATTCGTCTCGGTTCCGCCAAGCGTCGTCCACCGGGGCACCCCGGCAGCCACGTAGGTTTGCGTAGCCAGCAGGTTGAGATTCGGGCTGGTTGCTCTTGGATCCAGACGCACCGCCGA
>DMUF01000093.1:1042-20464 GCA_003476445.1 Gammaproteobacteria bacterium
GACGGTCGGGTTGTAGTAAATGCGATTGAACAGAGCGGAGCGGGCGCGCCACACGCCCCACTGGTTCGCACGGGTGTTCGATCGAGCAAGCAACGCAGCCTCGGTCGGCAACACGCGACCATACAGGGTCGACGAAGGAAAGGTGGCGTTGGGAAGCGCGTAGAGGTAAGCGTAAGGAGAGGTTTGCACCACCCGTGTTGTGATCGCCGCGTTCGACAGCGTCATGATGCCGTCCGGCTCCCCCTGAATGATCGAGTGCCAATCCATGCTGCCCGAGTCATCCATGACCACGAGCACGTTGGCCGGCACGCCAACGGTCTGTTCCAGAGGCTGATTCGAGAGATTGAAGTTCGCAACGACTCGTCCGGGTTCCGGCGGCGGCGGCGCAACGCTGCTCGCCACCACCGTGATGCGCGCGGTCGCGACATCTGCGCTGAGCGCGCCCCCATCGAAGATCTGATAGGTAAACGTCACCTCGCCGGAGAAGGCGCTCGGCGGCTGATAGCGGAAGGCGCCCGTCGCAGGTTCGAAGCTGACCAGCTCGCCCTCTTCCGGCGGACTCAGAATTTGCACCGAGAGCGCCTGAGTGGTGACCGTCGAGCCGTCCGCCACCACGCGGGCGTTGTCGGGGTCGTACACGCCGGCGAGCAGCCCGGAGGCTGCCGGTACCGCGAGCTCTTCACCCTGAGTCATCGAGAACGAGCGCTCAAGCGGCCCCTCGGGGGGATTGTTCACCGAGGTCACGGTGATGGTCACCGTTGCCGTTGCCGTATCGCCATCTGCATCCGCGATCGCGTAAGAAAAGAAGTCGGTGCCGGTGAAGTAGGCTTTGGGCTCATACAGCACACGACCTTCATCCACGGATACGCGGCCATTGCGCGTCGATCCGTCCGGCCACGTTAAGACGTCTCCAGTCGGACTCAGCGAGGACACCGACTCCGAACTGGAGTAACCACCCTGCCCTGCCTCAAGCAGCGTTGCCGGTGCGTCTACCGCGCTGTCGTTGGCAAGCACATCGATGACGAGCGCTTCGCCTTCGACGGTGGTGGCAACATCATCAACCGCAATCGGCGGTTCCGCACTCGCCCGCAGCGGCCAGGGGGTCAGCAGCGCCAGAGCCACCGTGCACGTCACAATGCAGCGCACGGAAGGCATCAGTCCATCACCCGGCCATAGGTGGTCTGCAGCATCACGCGCGCGTGTTCTGTCGCACCGATGCCGAGCGCGGTGATACGAAAAACCTGCACGCGATCGGTCGCCACAAAGGCGTAGGGGTCATCGATCTGGTAAGCATTTTCGGTACGCTCGACGGTGGCAACGTGTTCGATAATGTAGCGCGGTGGCGCGGCGGTCTCGACTTCGCGAGTGCCGGCCTCGGCCACACTGGCAGGCAGCGCGGCAATCGTGCTGCCATCTTGCCAGACCTCGTCGTCCTGCCAGCGCGGAGCACTGCCCGCTTGCGGCATGGACCAGAGCCCCCCATTCCCCGTCGCCGTGAAAACAACCGTGGAGGTGAGCGTGTCCAGGCGCGTTTCTGCCTCACGCAGCGCAGATTCCGCAGCCTGAAAGGCAAGCAGCGCATCGTGGTCATTGCGCGCCATACGCGTCTCGAGCCCTGTGGTCTGCACGGCTGAGATGCCGAGCAGCGTAAGAACAAGCAGCAGCACGAGACTCACAAAGAGCGCCATGCCGGTCTCTTTAGGGAGCCCGCGATGATCAGAGCGCCCGCGCTCTGGCCGGGGCGAACGCACCATCATGATCCGTTGACCCGCATCAGGTGATTCGCTTCATGACGGATGCCGCGCATTGCGGATCTGAATGGTTCGCGTAAACGCGCGCCGGAGCTGCTCGCCCCCGTCGACGCCGTCCACGCTGTTCGCTGTCAGCGTGACACGCACCGCAACGATATGGTCAGCATCAGCAGCCTCGAGTTCCGCCGTGGTGACGTAACGCACCGCGCCAGGCACGCCGTCAGCCACGCGATCGATGCCAAACCGAGCCTCCAGGTCCTCGATGCCTTGCACCAGTTCCACGGGCTCCGCAAAACCGACTTTCTGCCACAGCGAAAGCGGCGCCGCGCCCGTATTGGCCCGACCGAGCCCCGGCGCAATGTAAAAGTAGGTGGATTCGACCTGCGCGACCACGGTATCAAGACCATACGCCTTGCCGACGGCCGACAAAGAGTCAAACGCGTTTCGATAGCGCGCCGCGGTCGGCGCGGCTCGGTCCGCGACCACGGGACCCGTGGCAAGCTCGAGCCTGAGCATCGCGCCGGTCGGCACCACACCGGACACACGCGCCACCACACCCTGCTCGCAATTGGTGATGCCAATGACATCATTCGCCGAGATCGTCTCACCACCGCTCGGCGCATGGACGAGCGGCGTGCCATCCGGCTGCAGAATCTCGGCGAGCCGCATGCCCGGCGCGCGCAGCGCGCGGAACACCACGACATCCGTTCCCGGCGCAATGGCATCGGTATCAATGCCCGCACCCCGAAAGAACACGTTGGTATCCGTGCCCGCGCTGCTGCGCGGCACAAGCGCGCTCACGTTCGCCGCCGGATAGCCGTAAACAGGGTGTGTGATGTCCACCTCCGGGAGCAGCTCCCAGTTTGCAAGCAGCCCGCGAACCAGCGCGTCCGGTTCCCGAGTACAGCCGAGATAACCGGACGAGCGCGCCGCGCGCGCAACGAAGTCCAGCGCGAAGCGAGCGTTTTCCTGCAACCGCGCCTGCCCGGTGCTGACATCATAAGTACGCGAGTTGCTGACAAAGAGCTGCACAACCCCCGTGACCGCCACCAGACCAAGCGCGAGCGCCAGCAGCAGCTCGATGAGCGAGAACCCGGACGTTACGCCGCGACGCTGACACGATCGACGCGCGGCTGTCACAGGCACCATCAGACCTGCCCCACGATCAGCACCGAGCGGGACTGGCCGGATTGATCTTTCCAGCGCACGGTCACCTGCACCGCGCTGCCTCGAATGGACACCGCGCCATCACCGGAAGGGAGACCCGCCGCCAGATCACGCGCTGGCAGCCCGGTACGTACACGCCAATCGGTGCACGCGGCGATGTCGCCGGCTCGCCCGAGCTGGCACTTCCAGGAACGCACGTCATAGGCAGCCATGGCGACCGGATCACAATCCGTCGCGCCACAGTCGCTCGCCTGCGGCAACGCGCTGTCGAAGGTCACGTCGCCATACGCGGCGCGCCCACCCGGGTTCGCGCGGATGCGGTCGAGCATATCCCAGGCGAGGTTCACCGCCTCGACCCGGGTCAGCGCCGTACGATTATCCTGCAGGCTCTGCAGCTGCAAAGCACCAACACCAAGAATGCCGACCCCCATCACCAGCACAGCCACGAGCAGCTCGACCAGCGAGAAGCCCTCTTGTCGCGCCGACCAGGCTATACCGGGACCTACCGAGGGCATCGTTGCGCCGCGCCTTACGCGTCGTGACATGTCATCGACTCCACATCCGTGCGCCCCGTGCGACTGAGGTTGAGCACGCGACCCGCGCGCCGCTCCGTATCCGTACTGCACAGAATGAAGGCGCCCGCCCGCGCCGGCGAGGGCAGACCGCGGGCGGAGAATGTAAGCCAGGAGATATCGGCAAGGTCTCCGCTGCCCGCGAGGGAAAATCCCGACAGGGCGGGTGCCTCACGCAGCACCGCGGACACATTTGGACAGGATTGCCCAACACCGACGAACACGCAGTACCCCCCCGCCCATTCGTTGCCGGTCGCAGGCGCCCGGGCAGCCAACGTAATCGGGCGACCACGTCGAATCGCCTCGCTGCGCGCGTAGGCGATGCCCGCCGCCAAATCATTGACGGTCGCTGCCAGAGCACGCTCCTGCACCAGCGTGTTGAAGGCGGGAAGCGCAAAACCAAGCATCACCGCTGCCACCGCAAGCGCGACCAGCAGTTCCGCAAGCGAAAAACCCGTCGATCGCACGTCGTGAGGTCGCACCGAGCCAGGGACCCGAGAGACTAACGGCTCGCCGCAAACCGGACTGTGGCGCGCGTCGCAGTCCCGCACGCTGCTATTCCTGCCAGGACCGCTCGTCCGGAGCGTCGATCACTTGATCATCATCGCGATCCCATCCCCGATTGCCGGCGTCGTCATACTCGAGAAACCCGTTACCTGCCAGGGTACCGGGATCGCGTGGCGTCGCGCGCAGCACGAAGCGCTGGTTATCGCCGTCGGGATGCGTGAGGGAGAGTGTGTAGCGACCCTGCCGTTCAGACAACGGATCACAGATGGGCGGCGCGAGCGTCGGCACCGCACCCGCGTCTGTGACATAGCGGAAATTGACCGCCGCAAGCCGCTCGAGCCCCTGCGCACACGACAGCAGGTCGGCCTGCGCTTCCGCGCGATAGGTGCGCAGGGCGTACGCGTTATAGAACGGTACCGCTATCGCGGCGACGATCGCCAGGATCGCGAGCACGATCATAAGTTCAACGAGGGAGAAGCCGCGGCTGCGCCGCCAGCGGGACACGGTCAGCCCATGTCGCGGCTCATTGATGGTCATGAGGTCGCAGACACGTTTTGCGGGTCTCCGTCCTCCACGGCGAGAATCGAGACATCGAAGATGATCGGGCGACCCGCCAGCGGATGATTGAAATCCACTTCGACCGTCTTCTCGAAGAGGCGCGTTACAACGCCCGGGAGTTCGCCGTCAGGCGCCGCAAACGAGACCATGAGTCCGGGCTCGAGTTCGAGTTCCGAGAATCGGTCACGGGCCAGCAGCTGCACGTTCTCTCGACGATGGGGACCGAACGCCGCCTCCGGGGCCAGCAGCAGCTGCGCGTCGTCCCCCGCCTGCAGGCCAAACAGCGCTTCCTCGAACCCGGGCAGCAGACTGCCGTCACCCACCGTGAAGACAGCCGCTGAACGACGGCGCGTCGTGTCCACTTCCTCGCCGGTTTCGAGCAGGATCGCGAAATGCAGGGTGACGCGCGACCCGGAGCTGATTCGGGGCAACCCCGACGAAGTGATGATGTCGGTCATAGGGACTGGTCGCCACGGCGTTCCCGCCGCGCCTCGCTGATCATTACGCCGATCCACAGTACCGCCCCGACGGTGAGGGCCATGTCTGCGACATTGAATGCCGGGAAGTACCAGGTACCCCAGTGAAACAACAGGAAATCGACGACGTGACCAAGCAGAACGCGGTCGATCAGGTTGCCGATGGCACCGCCCAGAATGAGCCCGTAGACCAGGCCCATCACGCGTTGGTTGGGGGGCAGCCGCTTAAGCTCGACGAGCAGAAAAGCTGCAAAGCCGACCGCGAGCACGATGAAGAGCCAGCGCTGCCAGCCGCCCGCGCTGCCGAGCATGGAAAACGCCGCCCCCTCGTTGTGCCAGCGCACCAGGCTGAAGAACGGGAACACCGGCACCTCGTCACCGTAGGCGAGTGCCGCCACCACCCGTGCCTTGACCCATTGATCCACCGCCACCACCGCGCCGGCGAGCACCAGCCAGGGCGTCATACCGGCGCTCCGGAGGGAAGTCCTCGCGCATGCAGCCAGGCCCGCGCCGCGCCCATGTCGTCGTTGATCTGAGCCTTGAGCGCGTCGAGCCCGGGAAACGCGCGCTCTTCCCGAATCCGGTGCCGGAAGACGACGCGCAGTCGCTTGCCATACACGCTTCCCTGAAAGCCAAAGAGATGCACCTCGAGCAGCGGCTCTTTGCCCTGCACGGTGGGTCGTATGCCAATGTTGGCAACCCCGCCATAGATGCGATCGAGACCCTCGACAGTCACCACATAAACACCCTCAAGCGCAGCGCGATAGCGATGCAACGGCACATTGGCGGTGGGCACGCCAATGGTGCGCCCGATTTGTCGCCCGTAGACGACGCGCCCGGCAATGAAATAGGGGTAGCCGAGCAGGCGTTCCGCAAGCGCAAAATCGCCAGCAGCCAGCACCTCTCGAATACGCGAACTGCTGATGCGCTCGCCGTCGAGTGTCAGCGTCGAAAGACTGGAGACACCGAACCCGTAACGCTGACCGGCTTCCGTCAAGAGCGCAAAGTCTCCACGCGCACCCTTACCGAACCGGAAGTCATCACCCACCGCCAGGTAGCGAATACCCAACAGCCGCACGAGAAGCTCATCGATGACCCACTCGGGCGGCGTGTTTGCCGTGCGCTCGTTGAACGGCAGGCAGAGCACCCGATCGAGCGCGGTGTCGCGCAGCAGCGTGATCTTCTCGTGGAATCGGGTCAGCCGGGCAGGCACCTCGGCACCCCGGAAAAACTCGCGCGGCGTGGGTTCGAAGGTGATGAGCAGGCTCGGCACGCCGAATTCACGACTCTTTTCCGCGAGCTGATCGAGCAGCAGCCGATGCCCGTGGTGCACGCCATCGAAGTTGCCAATGGTCACCACGCAGCCCCGGTGCCGCGGTCGCAGGTTGTGCAGTCCGACGATCACTTCCATGGCGCGATTATACGGTGTCGGCGCCATGAGACACGCGCTCTTCGCGCACAGCCCACATCAGATCCTGTGCCGCAAATCACGCGGCCGCTCACCCAGCGCGAACAGCACCAGGCTGAAGACAGCGCCACCCGCAGTCACGCCAAGGCCAAGCCAGGCCACTCGGGACAGGGCGCCGAGGTCGAGCCAGTGTTCCGGCGCGGGCAGCAAGACGAGTAGCACGACGGTCATGGCGAGGACCGCCGCCGCCACCCGCAGCGCCGTGCGTCGCACTGGACTGCCGGGCAGGTAACCGCGCTGCACCAAGGCGCGAAACAGAAGCCCAGCGTTCACGCATGCCGCTGCGGACGTCGCGAACGCGAGACCAACGTGCCCGAACCAGCGGAACGTGGCCAGATTCAGAACAATATTGGTCAGGATGGCTGCGAGCGCAAAGCGCAAGGGCGTCTTCGTGTCCTGGCGGGCAAAAAAAGCCGGTGCAAGCACTTTCACCAGAATGAGCGGCAAGAGACCCACCGCGAACGCCTGCAGGGCGAGCGCCGCCATGCGGGCATCGAGCGGCGTCATCGCACCGTGGGCAAAAATGGTCGCCACCAGCGGCAGCGCGAGAACATACAGCGCAACCGACGCCGGCAAACCGAACAGCACCGCCATTCTGAGCCCCCAATCGAGCGTCGCCGCAAATCCGCGCTCGTCCTCCGCTGCGACCAACCGCGAAAGGTTCGGCAACAGCACGGTACCAAGTGCCACGGCGACGAGTCCGACCGGCAACTCGAGCAGACGGTCGGCGTAGTAGATCCAGGAAATGCTGCCCGCCACGAGGGTAGACGCGACCATGGTGTCGATCAGCGCATTGATCTGGCTGGCTGACGAAGCAACAACCGCGGGCAGCAAGAGGCGCCCCACATCGCGGGCACCGGGGTGACTCGCACCGGGCCGAGGCATCACGACCAGCCCGAGCCGACCGAGGAACGGCAGCTGAAAGGCAAACTGCAGAACGCCGGCGACGAATACGCCCCACGCGAGCGCAATGACCGGATTGATCGACGCGTACAGTCCGAGCAGGAGCGCGCCGATGAGCGCGAGGTTCAGGAGCACGGGGGTAATCGCCGGCACCGCGTAGCGCCCGTGAGTGTTGAGCAGCGCCGCGGCAAACGCGGTCAGCGAGATGAATCCCAAATACGGGAAGGTAATGCGCGTCATCGCGGCCACGAGCTCGAAACGCTCGGGGTCGGACCTGTAGCCTGGAGCAAAGACGCTCGTCAGCACCTCGGAAAACAGGACGCCAAACGTAACCACCACCGCGAGCACGAGGAGGAGATTGCCCATGACCGCGCTGATGAAAGCCCGATAAACGTCTGCCGGTTGGTAGCGGTAGCGGGCGAGCACGGGCACGAAGGCCTGCTGGAACGCGCCTTCGGCAAACAGGCGACGGAAGAAATTCGGTATCCGGAAGGCGATAAAGAACGCGTCGGCCAGGACACCCGCACCCAGCACCCAGGAAATTGCCATGTCGCGGGCGAACCCCGTGAGTCGCGACAGCAGGGTCATTGCCGCGACCACCGAGCCTTGTCGGGCTACGTTCTCGGGCGCCGTGCGGGTCCCGTCAGCCGCGGTTGACATACCGATACCCCGACGGCATATTGTCGCGCCTTCGCGAATCGACCTTTGGGAGCCCCTCTTGGCTAACAGCCCTCAAGCACGCAAGCGCGCGCAACAGTCTGAGCAGCGTCGCGGTCATAACGCCAGCCAGCGCTCCATGGTGCGCACCTACATCAAGCGCGTCATTTCGGCCATCCAAACGGGCGATCACGCAACGGCGACCCAGGCCTTCACCCTCGCGGTGCCGGTCATCGATCGCATGGCTGACCGTGGCATCCTGCACAAGAACAAAGCTGCCCGGCACAAGTCGCGCCTCAATGCTGCCATCAAGGCGCTGAAGGCCTGATCGCTCCCCCACTGCCCCTTCCTGCCGGCTTGCCCTGAACGGCTGCCGGCTTCTCCGACCGACCCACTGCACTCCGAAGCGCCTGCGCTGCAGCGCACTCGTCTCGATCATGCGAGCAGCACCAGGTTATCCCGGTGCACGAGTTCCGGCTCCAGACTGAACCCGAGACGGGTCGCGATATCGCTGCTCGCCGCACCGGCGATTCGTCGCGCCTCATCGCTCGCATAGTTCACAAGCCCCTGCCCGATGGTGCGGCCCGCCGCGTCGACACAGCGCACCACATCCCCACGCGCGAACGTGCCACGGACCTCGACAATCCCAACCGGCAGAAGACTGACTCCGCGATGCAGCAGCGCGTTTACCGCGCCCGCATCAAGCACCAGATCACCCTTCGGCTTCAGCTGACCGGCAATCCAGCGCTTGCGCGCATCAAGCGGCGTCAGCGAGGCACAGAGCAGCGTGCCGAGCGGCGCGCCCGCAAGCACATCGGTGATCACACCCGGCGCATGGCCTCCCACAATCACGGTGTGCGCACCGGATCGGGCTGCAACGCGCGCAGCGCGGATCTTCGTGTACATGCCGCCGCGCCCAAGCGACCCGGCGCTGCTGCCGATCATGCCGTCGAGCGCGGGATCAGACGCATCTGCACAGCTCACGACCGGGGCATCGGGGTGCAAACGAGGATCGCGCTCATGCAAACCAAGCTGATCGGTCAGGATCACGAGAAGATCCGCCTCGAGCAGGTTCGTGACGAGCGCCCCCAGGGTGTCGTTATCGCCGAAGCGGATCTCTTCGGTCGCCACCGTGTCGTTTTCGTTGATGATCGGCACGACGCCGAAGTCGAGGAGTTGTCCCAGCGTCGCCCGGGCATTCAGATAACGCTGGCGGTCCGCCAGGTCATCATGGGTGAGGAGCACCATCGCGGTGCGCCGACCATGGGCAGAGAACCCTTCCTCGTAGGCCTGCACGAGCCCCATCTGTCCGACCGCGGCGGCGGCCTGCAGGCCGTGAATGGTCGCGGGGCGAGCGCCAAGCCCGAGGCGCGCAACCCCCTCGGCTACGGCGCCAGAGGACACGAGCAGGATCTGTCGATCCGGACCGAGCAGTCGGCTGATTTCGCCGCACCAGACCCGAATGCGTTCACGCGCAAGCCCGGTCGCAGGATCCGTGAGCAGCGCGCTGCCGATCTTGATGACGACCCGGCGGGAAGCGGCCACCCGCTCGCGCTCGCGCGCTGCTTCAGGCGCAAGCGCCGCGGGCAGCGTCGGTGACTCAGCGGACATGAATGATCTCCACGTCGTCTTCATCCGGCGCGTCGTCCGGTGCGTCGTCGAGCAGGTCATCGTTATCCGCCGCACCGCGCCGCGCCAGCGATGACGCCAGCACATCCGCACCAATCGCCGCCTCGCGCGCGGCTTCTGCCGCCGCAAAATCCGCGTCTTCGCGTCGCCGGGTATCCGCCTCGCGGAGCGCCGTCATCAGCGAAGCGGCAAGCTCCGGCAGCCCCGCACCGCTCAGCCCCGACACGCTGAAGAGGGGTCGGTCGGGCCAGGCAGCCGCGAAACGATCAAGCAGCTGTTGGCATTCATCGTCTGTCACCAGGTCGGACTTGCTCAACACCATCCAGATCGGGCGCTCCGCCAGCGCCCGACTATAGGCTTCGAGCTCGCGTTCGATCGCACGCGCATTGTCGAGCGGATCACTGCCATCCAGCGGCACCGGTTCCACCAGATGAACCAATATGCGGGTTCGTGCGAGGTGCCGCAGGAACTGCACGCCGAGCCCCGCGCCGGAGGCGGCTCCCTCGATCAGCCCCGGAATATCGGCGATAACAAAACTGGCATCCTCGCCCACACGCACAACGCCGAGACTCGGCACGAGGGTGGTAAACGGATAGTCGGCCACTTTGGGACGCGCAGCCGACACGCTGCTGACCAGCATCGACTTGCCCGCGTTCGGCAGTCCGAGCAGTCCGACGTCGGCCAGAAGCTTGAGCTGGAGACGCAGGATCCGATGCTCACCCGGGTATCCGGGCGTCGTGCGCCGCGGTGCGCGGTTGGTCGACGACTTGAAGCGCGCGTTGCCGAGACCGTGGAACCCGCCGCGCGCCACGACGAGTTCAGCGCCGGCTTCTACCAGATCGCCAACGACTTCGCGCGACTCATCATCAATGATGGACGTACCGACCGGCACCCGAACGCGGCTGACCGCGCCGTGAGCGCCGGTCTTGTTCTTGCCGCTGCCGGATTGCCCGTGGCCGGCGCGGTAGAGCGGCTGAAAGCGAAAATCAATCAGCGTGTTGAGCGCGGGATCAGCAACCAGAACCACATCGCCGCCATCGCCACCGTCGCCGCCGTCCGGACCGCCTTTCGGGACGAATTTCTCGCGCCGGAAGGAAAGGCATCCGCGACCGCCATTTCCCGCTTCCACTCGAATGGTGGCTTCGTCGATGAACTGCATAACTGCGCGGCCATAGACAAAAAACCCCGCGTGGGCGGGGTTTTTTCCGTCAGCCCTCGGCGGCTGCCGTGGGTTCGACGGTGACGAACTTGCGTTGCTGCGGTCCTCGCGTCACAAACTTCACCACGCCGTCGGCGGTGGCGAACAATGTGTGGTCACGCCCGCAGCCCACGTTCGCTCCGGGATGAAAACGGGTGCCGCGCTGACGCACGATAATGTTGCCCGCCTTCACCACTTCGCCGCCGAACTTCTTGAGCCCGAGACGCTTCGCCTGGGAGTCGCGCCCGTTACGGGTACTGCCGCCTGCTTTCTTGTGTGCCATGTGCCTGCTCCTGTCGCGCGGTCAGCCGCTGATGCCCTTGATCCGCACTTCGGTAAACCACTGACGGTGGCCCTGGGTGCGCATATAGCCCTGACGCCGGCGAAACTTGATGATGCGAATCTTCTTGCCGCGGTCGTGACCGACCACCTCAGCGGTCACTCGACCGCCCGCGACGTAAGGCGCGCCGACCGCCACACGCTCGCCGTCTGACACCAGCAGAACCTTTTCGAACACGACTTCCTGACCGGGTTCCGCATCGAGCATCTCGACTCGAAGCGTTTCCCCTTCAGTCACGCGATGCTGCTTCCCACCCGTTGCGATGACGGCGAACATAATTGTTTCTCCAGATGCCGGGCGGCGTGTACTAGAATGCGGGCACGACGCCCGACCAACCACCGCCATAACGGACTGTGCTGCTCACCGCTGCCACCCATCATCCGATGGGGGCGCACGCACCGAGCGCTGCTGCCGCGAAAGGCGCGCAATTCTAAGGGCAAGATCGATTGAATACAACGCGCGGCAGACCCTTTGCAAGCCGCCCGCAAGGTGTTACGAAACGTCCATGACCTCAAGCCTGACCGCCGCAAGCGCGCCCACCGCCACGCCGACGAAGGGGCTCCTCGCCGACATACTGCCTCTTGTCGCAGACGATTTTGCGGCCGTCGATCATCTCATCCCGCGACAGCTCAGTTCCGATGTCGCCCTGGTCGAGGAAATCGGCCGCTATATCGTCGAAAGTGGCGGCAAGCGCCTGCGTCCCCTCCTCGTCCTGCTCGCGACCCGTTGCCTGACGCAACCGGAACCCGGCGCCGGGCCTCACATCCGGCTCGCCGCCGTGATCGAATTTCTGCACACCGCCACGCTGCTGCACGACGACGTCGTGGACAAGTCGGCGCTGCGCCGCGGGCGCGCCACCGCGAATGCGACCTGGGGTAATGCGCCCAGCGTGCTGGTCGGCGACTTTCTCTATTCGCGCGCGTTTCAGCTGATGGTGAGCCTTGGGCATCTCGACGTCATGCGCGTGCTCTCCGATGCGACCAACACCATCGCAGCCGGCGAGGTGCAGCAGCTCGCCAACATCGGCAACGTCCATCTCAGCGAATCGGCGTACCGCGAGGTGATCCGCGCCAAGACTGCTCTGCTGTTCGAAGCGGCTACCCACACCGCGGCGCTGCTGGCGGGCGCCGAGCCCACCCAGACGGAGGCGCTGCGCCGCTACGGGCTGCACTTCGGTCTCGCGTACCAGCTGCTCGATGACTGGCTCGACTATGCGGGCACGAGTGCGGACATGGGCAAGAACGTCGGCGACGACCTGGCAGAGGGCAAGCTGACACTGCCCGTCATTCTTGCGCTGCAATCTGTGTCCGATACCGAAGCGGCGCGCCTCCGGGCAGCCATCGCGGCGCGGTCCGTGGCAGAACTGCCGGTAGTGCTGGATATCGTCGCGCGCTCGGGTGCCCTCGATGCGACCCGCGCGGCGGCTCTTGCCGAAGCAGAAAACGCCCGGTTAGCGCTCGGCGCGTTGCCGAACACGCCTTATCGCGCAGCGCTCGAGCGCTTGGCCGACGTTGCAACCGCGCGAGTGGGCTGAACGACCGTATCTCTGCACGGCGTTGATGATCGACGGTTGTTCCGCGACCGGCGCCCTCTTACAATCGCGCCCCTCGTCCGGGCACGTATGCACGGAGCGATTCGGAGTGTAGCTCAGCTTGGTAGAGCACCACGTTCGGGACGTGGGGGCCGGAGGTTCGAATCCTCTCACTCCGACCACTTCCAGGCCGGCAACTTAAGCCCGGCAACGCCCGGGTCCTGCAACCGCTCTCACATCGGGAGAAAGTGTCATGACCAGCCGAACCGGCGGGTGCCTCTGCGGCGCCATTCGCTACGAGTTCAAGAACGATCCGACCGTCGCAGCCATCTGCCACTGCACGCACTGCCAGCGCCAGAGCGGCGGATTGTTCTCCACCAACCTGATGCTCGCCGAGGCTGACTATGTGCAGACCGGAGAGACGAAGGTCTATACCGATCGCGGCGACAGCGGCAAAGCCGTCTGGCGACACTTCTGCGGCACCTGCGGCTCACCCATCACCTCCCGCGTCGAATCGATGCCGGGCTTCGTGATCGTGAAGGCTGGCACACTGGACGACTTCAAGGACGTGAAGCCCGCGGTCGAGGTGTATACGGACCACGCCGCGCAGTTCCTGCCACCCCTCGCGGGTCGGCGTTTCGCGCAGGGCACGGGCTGATCCGACGGGGAGCGCGCGATGGACCTGTTTCGTCTCGACGGCAAGCACGTCGTCATCACCGGCGCCTCCTCCGGCTTCGGTCACCACTTCGCTGGTGTGTTGTCAGCAGCCGGCGCGCGCGTGGCACTCGGCGCCCGCAGGGTGGATCGCGTGGCGGCCAGGGTTGATGAAATCCGGTCCGCGGGCGGCGCAGCCACGGGCATCCCGCTCGACGTGCGCAGCGCGGAGAGCATCCGCCAGTTCCTTGATGCTGCCGAAGAGGCCTTTGGTCCGATCGACGTCGTGATCAACAACGCCGGGGTCGAAGCGGGCGCGAAGACCTATCTCATGATTGATGAGGCTGACTGGGATTACGTCATGGAGACGAATCTCAAAGGCCCCTGGCTCATGTCCAAGCTGTACACCGAGCGGGTCATTGCCCATCGCCAGGCATCCGGCAACATCATCAACATCTCCTCCATCACCGATACGCGAACCATCAAGGGACAGTTCCCCTATGCGGTCTCGAAAGGGGCGCTGACGCGCATGACCGAGGTGCTGGCACTCGAAGCCTCCCGCTACGGCATCCGCGTTAATGCCCTCGCGCCCGGCTACATCCACACCGACGTCAGCCAGCTCGTGTTCGAAAGCGCTACGGCGCCGGAGTTCATGAAACGAATCCCGATGCGCCGCTTCGGCGAGTTCAATGATCTGGACGGCCCGATTCTTCTCCTCGCGTCTGACGCATCGCGCTACATGACCGGCTCGGTTATCGTGGTCGACGGCGGACACATCTGCGCCTCGCTCTGATCGCGGGCGGCGTGCTCCGCTGGCCGGGTTCTTCAAACCCGCTGTGCCACCAGCCGGAGTTCGTTCATGACCCACACGCACACCGACGTTCGACCGTTCCACATCGACATTCCCCAGGCGGCACTTGCGGACCTGCGCGCGCGCCTGTCGCTTACCCGCTTCCCGGAAAAGGAAACGCCGACTGACTGGTCGCAGGGCGTACCACTCGCCTACATGCGCGAGATCCATGACTACTGGTCGAACACGTACGACTGGCGCCGGGCCGAGGCTCGCATCAACGCCTTTCCGCAGTTCACCACCACGTTGAACGGGCTCGACATTCATTTCATCCATGTCCGCTCGCCCGAACCGCAGGCGCGTCCCTTGCTGCTCACCCACGGCTGGCCGGGCTCGATCGTGGAATTTCTCCGCGTCATCGGACCGCTGGCGGATCCGGTCGCTCACGGTGGCAACGCTGCGGATGCCTTTCACGTCGTCGTACCGTCCCTGCCGGGGTACGGTTTCTCGGGCAAACCGGATGCGCCCGGTTGGGGCATCGAGAAGATCGCGGATACCTGGGCCGCGCTCATGGCCCGACTCGGCTACGACCGTTATTACGCGCAAGGCGGCGACTGGGGCTCGGCGGTCACCTCGTGCATCGGTATCCGCGACACCGCGCACTGCGCCGGCATTCACGTAAATATGGTGACCGCGCGACCCGACCCCATGGACAACCTGACGCCCATCGAGGAAAAGGCCCTCGCAGGCATGAAGTACTACCAGGACTGGGACTCGGGCTACTCCAAGGAACAATCAACGCGGCCGCAGACCGTCGGTTACGGACTGGTCGATTCCCCGATCGGGCAGGCCGCGTGGATCATGGAAAAGTTCTGGGCCTGGACCGATTGCAATGGTCATCCGGAAAATGCGCTGAGCCGCGACGACATGCTGGACAACATCATGGTGTATTGGCTGACGGGCAGCGCCGCTTCCTCTGCGCGCCTGTACTGGGAAAGCTTTGGCAGCTTCGCAGCCGGCGAGATCAACGTACCCGCGGGCTGCAGCATCTTTCCGCGCGAGATCTTCGTGTGTTCGCGACGCTGGGCGGAGAACCGTTACCGCAAGATCGTGTACTGGAACGAGCTCGATCGCGGCGGCCACTTTGCCGCCTTCGAGCAGCCGGAACTTTTCGTGACCGAGCTGCGCAACTGTTTCCGGCTGATGGACTGAGGCGCGCGCTTCGTGAACGCTCTGGAAGAACAGTTCAGCGCGCTCGCACGCGATCTCGAAACGCTGATCGCGCTGCTGCAGGAGGCCGAAGAGCGCTTCTGGGTCATCTGGCTGGAGCGCGGGCTGTCCCAGGTGCGCTCTCACCATCTGGGCGGCGCCACCTTCGTGCTGGGGTGTTACGGCGGCGAGGACAGCTTTTCAGACTTCGAGCTGAAACCGGAACTCGCCGCAACAGAGCCCTTGCGGCACAGAAATCTGAACGCACGACTTGCCGAACTTCGTACTCGGGTGTTTTTGTCGGCCAATGCGATCACCGCGCGGCGTGCGTGGTAAGACCCGCCGCGCCGGGCGCAGGGATGAGCGCGATAAAGAGCGCGGCCACCAGATTGCAGGCAGCGACGACAAGCAGGGCCGCGGTATAGCTGCCCGTCAGGTCCTGATGCAGTGATACCAGAAACGGCGCTGCGGCACTGAAGAGCAGCGTGATGGGCAACCCAGCGCTGCGCACTGCGCCCAGATGGCGACGCCCGAAGTAGGTTCCCCAGATCACCTCTTGCAGCGGGATCATGCCGCCCCAGCCCAGCCCCAACAGCACGAAGCCGCCGTAGATCACCACCAGCACGTGAGTTTCCACGGCGGCCACGATGGCAAGCAACGCCCCGCCGGTGACCGCCGCACCAAGCGCTGCGAGCGGCTTGGCGTCTACGCGATCAATGAAGTAACCCCACACCGGTTTCGAGATCAACGCCGGCACCGAGGCTACCGCCACGGCCAGCGACGCCTGTGCTCGGCTGAGCCCGTTGTCGGTCAAGTAGGGCACCGTCTGCAGCAGCATGACGATGATATTCACGGAGAACATACCGAACGCGAACACCAGCAGGTAGAAGACCGGCGTGCGCAACGCCTGTTGACGGGTGAGCGAACGGGCATCATCCGCGGCGGCGCGTGACCCGAGACCTGCATCGATCTGCGCCTGAGTGCGACCATCGGGATAAAGCCCGTGGTCTTCCGGCGTGCGCCGCATCACGCGGGCGGCGGGGAACACGAGCACCGCCGCTCCCAGCCCGAGCACGACCCAGGCCTCGCGCCAACCGAGGGTATCAATCAGCAGCGTAGCCAGCGGTGTGATGAGGATTCCCGCCAGAGAGACACCCATGGCTGCCCAGGCGACTACGCGGCCGCGGCGTTCGACGAACCACTTGGCCATGGTCACGTTGACCACCAGGTTTCCGACCAGCGCACAACCCAGCGTGACCAGCACGCCGTTGACAAGCCACCACTGCCAGAGTGTCTTGACCTGACTCTGCGCGAGCAACGCGAGCACGAGTACAGCACCGCCGATGAGCATGAGGGGCCGTGCCCCGCGTCGGTCGACCTGCACGCCGATGAAGAAGCCCGCAAGGCCCATGACCACCTGTCCGATGGAGCGCGACAAGGTAAATTCCGCCCGCGTCCAGCCAAACTCGTCGAGCATTGGCAGCATGAACGGGCCGAGCACATAGCTGAAAATGCCGAGTGCGACAAACTGCGCCACAAACGCCGCCGCGACGATGCGGTAGCCGTAGTAGCGCGGCAGACGAAAACGCACGGGGCTGAACTAGCGATCGGTCTGGCGACAGACCCGGTGCGCCGTCAGCAGCAGGATCACGATCACAAGCTCCAAGACGGCTTCCCCCAGGCTGTTGCCCTGCCAGCCGTCAAACACGAATCCGACCACACGACCAAAGGCAATGGCGGCAACGATCGCGGCGGCCGCAAGCCACCAGAACGTCTGCCGATAGATGACCCCCGCGGCCATGAGCACACCGCCGCCGAGAAACAGTCCGCCCAGATCGCCACGCAGGGTGTTGAGGCCCTGAATACCACGGGGCACCAGCGCAAAGCGCTCGGCCGCGGTTTCCGGAAACAGCATGAACTGCAGCGCGATGCCGATGAACAGCAGCGCCATGAGACCGACCAGCGCTCGTAACAAACGTACCATGCGTCCCCCTACAGAGGCGGCCCACGGTTCGCACCGGCGCCGCCGCCCTGGTCAGTCTGCGGTCAATCGTTGCGCGTAAGCGCGTCGATCACCTGGTCGATGACGCCATCCGCCTTCGCGCGCATTTCGTCATCGGTCGCGTCCTGAATCGGATGCGGAACGAAGACACGCCGCGCCGACTGCATGCCAAGCGCTTGCGCCTGGGTGGTCGCCGCGTCGGAGAATTCGCTCGACGCGATGGACACCGCGGGCTTGCCCTGAATCTCGAACCATACCGTGTCATGCAAACTGCACGTGGTACAGGAGCCTCAGTCGGCCAGCGCCTCGACCACAAAGTCCGCCTCGGCGCGAATCTGCTGGCGCAGCGCTTCGGGTGCCGGCTTGGTAAAGGTTGGCTTGAAATAACGCTTCACCTCGATGCCCGGCGCGCGATCGCGCAGCAGGCTCTCGAGACGGTCGAGCAGCACGTTGCCGCGCGGCTTCGCGATGTCGAGCAGCGCGACGGTGCCGGTGATGGCACCCGACCGCTGCGCAACCTGTCGCGTGACAGGGACGCGTTCGTCCGTGGGATCCATGATGATGGTCATGCACTTGCCTCCTCGATCTTGACCGAGACCGGTTCGGAACCGATCTGGCCGGTTGCCCAGCCGTGGAAGGCGCCGGAAAACTTTCCGGCATCCGACCCGGCCACGACGATGTGAATATCGCTGTCCTGCCGGAACTTGGGCAGGCGTCGCTCGAGCTCCGCCGCGGACATACGCGCCGCCGCTTCCGCTTTGAAGCCTACCGCGGAACGTTCGTCTGCGACCAGTTCGCGAATCGGCCGCGCGCTCGCTTCCTGAATCCGCGCCCGCAGGTCGGCTTTGGAATAGCCGTCGCGAATAAGCGTGTCCACGTGCTCAGGGCACACCACGAGCATCACGTTGGTCGCGTAGTGTGCCTTGGGGTGGAACGCGGCCTCGAGACAGAGCCCCAGACTCCCGGCGAGCTGCGCAGCGGTGCGTGAATCCTGATCCACCATCTGCACCGGGCCGCTCGTACCGGCAAACACGGTAACGACCGAATCTTCCGCGCGAAAGCCGCGCTCGACATGCAGCGGCGACCAGGGATTGCGTTCCTCCCATTCGGCGAAGCACATGGTGAACTTCATCGGGTTACCGAGCGTGGAGCGCTCGGTGCCACCCGGGCGCGCGCCACCGATATTGCGCACGGCGAGGCGCACGGCCCGGCCGATGGTGGCATTCGCTCGGTTGCCCTGCCCGAGTGCCCCAAGCTTCATGTTCATGCCCAGACGGTGTCGGATCGGACCGTTGACCACCATGACCGGACTCGCCCCCATGGTGGTCGCCATGACACCGTGAATGTTGAAGGTATCGGAGCACACCGCCTGCACCGCAGCGAGGACGACGGGAAGGTATTCCGGGCGACAGCCCGCCATGACCGCGTTGATCGCAATCTTCTCGACCGTCGCCTCACCCATGTTGGGCGGCATCACCGCGACTACTTCCCGCGGGTCGCGGGTCGTGCCGGCGAGCATTCGCAGCACGCGCTCGGGGGTAGGCGGCACCAGCGGCAGCCCATCGCTGAATCCCTGATCAAACATGAACTCGAACGGGTCATCCTGCACCGCAATCTCAATGCGGCGGGCACGGAGCGGGCTGTTTTCCGATTCGGCACGCAGGCGCTCTGCGATCACGGGATCTACCGAAAGCGAGCCGCAGCCCGGACGCCAGGCGGGCAGTCCGGACCAGTCGACCGCGGGAGCAGGCAGACCGGTCAGGGTTGCGAGATGCTCCGCAAGTGCCTGCCATTCATCCCGCACGAACCCCGTCAGGACGCGCGTTTCGCGGCCATCCGCATCGGCCAGAAACAGGGTCGGGACAGTATCGATGTCGTAGGCGAAGCTCACCTTGAGCCGCGAGTCATCAAGCACGGGCGCGGTGAGAGCATGCCGCTGCGCGAGAAGGGCATTGCCTTCCGTCGTCTGCCCGACCAGGTGCACGTCCAGCGCATCGCCGAACGCGCGAT
>DMUF01000093.1:20799-25410 GCA_003476445.1 Gammaproteobacteria bacterium
CAGATGACCGCCGCGCGACCAGCGGGAAAATTAACACCGCGGCCCGCGGCATCCTCGAGCAGAAATGGCGGCAACACACGCACCGTCCTCTCCCCCAAACGACGATGCCGCACGGTAACCGAGTTGGGAGTTGCGCGGAATAGCCCGCGTCCCAGTGCTCTCCGCAATACCCGCTAAAGCGCCAGCGGAACGGGGGGTGCATGCGCTATATTCGCGCCCGTAAACGCAAACATGACTTTGAGGCGCTTCTGCCATGACGCAACCGGTCAGCAAGCGGGACACCCTGCACCAGAGCTTTGTCCTCGGTGCGCTATTGCTCGCCCTTGCCGGCTTTCTCGGCATGATTGCGGATTTTCTCGTGGCGCTACTGCTGGCGGCCGTCACGGCGGGCCTTCTCCACCCCGCCCAACGCTGGCTGACACACCTGTTTCGGGGGCGCAGCGGCGCCGCGGCAATCTGTCTGCTGCTGCTCGCACTGCTCGCAATCGTGCTGCCGCTCGCGGGACTGACCGGCGTCGTGGCTGCGGAAGCCGTGCATATCACAGGACAGATACGGCCCTGGGTGCAGCAGTTCGCAACCCGCGACCTGCCAGCCGTAGAGGAACTGCCCGGCTGGGCGCAGCACGGTGCGCTGATGCTCGAACCCTACCGGGACAGCCTGCTGCAGAAAGCTGCCGAGGTAGCAAGCTCGCTCGGGGGCTGGCTTGTCGCAAACGTGTCGACCGTGACGCAGGGCACCATCGGCTTTCTACTCTCGCTCTTCATCATGACCTACGCCCTCTACTATTTTCTGGTGGACGGTGAACGTCTCGTGGCCGCGCTGAAATCGCATCTGCCGCTGTCCGCTGCCGATCGCGATCTGGTGGTGGATCGCGGCCTCGCGGTAACGCGCGCGTCGCTCAAGGGCATTCTGATCGTCGGGGCCCTGCAAGGCTTTCTCGTGGGTCTGAGCTTCGCCGTGGCCGGCCTTTCCGGCGCCGTGTTCTGGGGCACGCTGGTCTTCGTGCTCTCCGCCATACCCGGGCTGGGCGCGCCGATTGTCTGGGTACCGGCCGCCATCTACCTGGCGGTGACCGGCGCATTCGGCGCCGCCATCGGGCTCGCGCTGTGGGGTGCACTCGTGGTCGGGCTTGTGGACAATATCCTGCGCCCGCTCATCGTGGGGCGTGATGCGAAGCTGCCGGATGTCGTCGTACTGGTCGCGATTCTCGGCGGCATCATCACGTTTGGCATGATCGGTCTGATTCTCGGCCCCATTATCGCGGCGGTGCTCGATACGCTGCTCGGCATCTATCGACGTGCTTTCGCGAACCAGCTGCCGCGCTGAAAGCCCGATGCAGGCTGCCCCTATCGCCACCGCGGACTCGCAGCGGGCTCAGGCGGCCTGGCTTAACCAGACCTGCACCGGCGTCGTCACGGATCTCGAGCACCTGCATCGGCACCTCAACCAGGAGCTGGCCGGGACGGCGGTACTGGGACCAGAGCACGCGCATCTCTTCTCGCCGCTGCCGGTCTTTGTCTGCGCGGCTGACCTCGACTACATGCGCGCCGTGGCCGCCGCCATCACGCGCGTCGCTTCACTGCCTGGCTATCAGGAAGCCGTTCTACCGGGACGCGCGCACTCCGGGCAGCAAACGGCGGTCACGGGCGGGCTTCTGCAGGGATTCGATTTTCACCTCACACCCGCGGGACCACGCCTCATCGAGGTAAACACCAACGCTGGCGGCGCGTTGCTCAATACCGCGCTCCTGCGCGCCGCGGTCACGAGCCCCTTCGCGCTTGCGACCCCGGCGACGACTGACCCCGCTGCAACCGAGGAGCGCATCGCCGGAATGTTTTTCCAGGAGTGGTCGCGACAACGGCCTCTCGCACCGCTTCGGCGCGTGGCGATCGTCGACGACGATCCGCAGACGCAGTTTCTTGCCGCGGAATTCCACCTCTTCGAGCGGCTCCTGGCGCGCCACGGCGTCAGCACGGTAATCGCCGACCCGGCAACGCTTGAGCTCGTCAACGATGAACTGCTTTGCGCGGGTCAGCCTGTCGATCTGGTCTACAACCGGCTGACCGACTTTGCCCTGGAGGCGCCGGAACACCGCGTGCTGCGCTCAGCCGCGGCGTGCGGTGTCCTGGTAACGCCAAATCCGCAGGCTCATGCGATCTTCGCCAACAAGCACAACCTTGCGCTGCTGCGGGATGCCCCAAAGCTGCACGGCTGGGGCGCGGATGACGCGACGATCGATCTGCTTGCCATCGCAATCCCGCCCGCCGAGAGCGTCCGCGCGGATCAAGCCGCGGAACTCTGGGCACGCCGCCGCTCGCTGTTCTTCAAACCGGCCCGAGGATTCGGCAGTCGTGGCGCCTATCGCGGTGACAAGCTGACCAAACAGACCTTCGCTGCAATCTGTGCCGGGGACTACATCGCGCAAACGCTGGTGCCGCCCGCCGAGCGGTCGATCGATACGGCGATCACGACCGAAAACGCAAAACCGCTCAAGTTCGACATTCGACTCTACGCCCACGACGGCACGCCGCTGCTCTTTGCCGCACGCCTGTATCAAGGGCAGACGACGAACTTTCGAACACCCCACGGCGGGTTCGCACCGGTCTACGTGCCGGCGGACGAGCCGCTCGGCGCTGCCTGACCATCGGCCAGAGCATGGCCAGAACGGCTCCC
Organism: Gammaproteobacteria bacterium; assembly: GCA_003476445.1. Classification (GTDB taxonomy): domain Bacteria; phylum Pseudomonadota; class Gammaproteobacteria; order Pseudomonadales; family Azotimanducaceae; genus UBA7803. Next base: position 23,474 of record DMUF01000093.1, read on the forward strand.
AGCGCGGCCAACGCCATATCGCGCTGACCATCCCAGACATCACCCTGAGTGCCGAGGTAGTGCACGCCCAGATCACCGCCGAATACCAGAGCCGCAGCCCACTCGATGAGCTCGTACAGCGATGAGCAGGCCATGAGCAGCAGCACGGCAAGCCGCGGACAGAGGCGCTCGGGCACGCCCGCGTGTCGCAACATCTGCGCGGCGGGTAGCGCAAGCAGCAGCCCAAAGAGGAGATGAAGCAGGCGATCGTAATGATTGCGCGACCAGCCAGTCAGCGCAGAGAGCGTCGAGCCTGTCACCGCTTCGAACCAGCGGTCATAAGGCACGAGCGAATAGGTGTAGTGACCGCCGATCACATGCAGCGCGAGAAAGATGTACATGAGCAGGTAGGCCCCCGCCGAAAAGCGGAAGCGTGGCCAGGTCGCGACGAGCGCACCCACGAAGATGACCAGCAGCACGTTCTCAAGCACCCACGTCTGCCGATCCACCGGCGCGAGCGCGAGCAGCCCCCACTGAACCAGAAGCGCGGCGCAGAGGCTTGCCGCAAGCGCGGTCGATGCGCCCTCGTGCTGTGGGCACGGCGGTGTGTGCATATGTGCTCCCCGCGCAGGCGCGCGTGTGCTTCCAGCGCAGGGGCGCGTTCGCTCCACGCCTCGGTTAGACTGCACGCAGTCGTCCGGGGGGTCACGTGGCGGAATTTGCGTATACCTACGCGCGTCGCGCGCTGTTGGGATCACTCGTCTGCATTGGCATGGGTTTCACCGTGCTGTTTCCCGTACTTGCGCCGCTCGGTCGTGAAATGGGTCTGAGCGAACTCCAGATCACTACGATCATCGGTGCGTCGTCGCTCACCGTGTTCCTGGCAAGCTCACGCTGGGGTCGACGCAGCGATCAGTGGGGACGCAAGCGGGTCATGCTGATCGGTCTCTTCGGCTTCACGTTCGGAACCGCGCTGTTCAACTCGGTGCTCTATGCCGGCCTCTCGGGTTGGCTGACCGGCACCGTGCTGTTTGTCGCGCTCATCCTGGCGCGCATGACGCACGCGGCGCTTATGGCCGCCACCATGCCGGCGGCAAACGCCTACATGGCGGACATCTCCGACCCGGCGAATCGCACTCGCGCCATGGGCGCAGCCGGTGCTGCCAATAACATCGGATCGATCCTCGGCCCCGCCGTCGCCACGTTCGCCGCCGTGTCGCTGCTGGCGCCACTCTGGGTAATGGCCGTCGTCGCCTTCCTGAACGGTCTTTTCGTGCTGCGCTTTCTGCCGGAACCGCCGCAACACCGCACCACGGCGCCAGCGCCGCGCATGAAGTACACAGATCCCCGGATTTTTCCGTTCATCATCGTCGGCGTGCTCATGTTCACTGGAACGGCCCTGGTACAGCAGACCATGGGCTTTCGCTTTCAGGATGCGCTCGGGTTGACCGCCGCTGAAACGGCACGCCAGTTCGGGTTTGCCATGATGCTGTCGGCGGCGTGCTCACTCATCTCGCAGGCCTTCATCGTGCAGCGCCTGCGGATGCCGCCGTTCTCCCTGCTGCGCCTCGCCATGCCGCTTCTGATCACCGCGTTTACGCTGATGGCGCTGCTCGAGAGCCAGCTCGCACTCACCATCGGAATGATGGTGATGGGCCTTGGCATGGGTCTCGCGGGGCCCGGATTTTCCGCTGGCGCTTCGCTCGCCGTGACGCGCGAGGAACAGGGCGCGGTCGCCGGCGTGGCGGGGTCCTGCGGTCCGCTCGGGTTTACCATCGGGCCACTGGTCGGGGGTGGGCTGTATCAACTCGATCCCGCCCTGCCCTACGCCTGCGCAGCAGTGGTTTACGTGCTCCTGTTTGCCGCGATGGGCCGCATCGGTCGCCGCGTCAAGCCGCCCGTGAGCTGAGCGGACTCACCAGGAGCGTGTCAGCGTATTCATCGTCCGACCACCATCG
>DMUF01000093.1:25727-31217 GCA_003476445.1 Gammaproteobacteria bacterium
CCGACCACCATCGTCCGACCACAGGGAGCCTCACTCATGAGCCGACATGATCGAATCGCACAGGTCGCCGCCCGCTACACGGGGGGGCGCAAGTTCAGCGGAATCGAATGGCACGTCGAGCATCGCGGTAACGTGCTTGCAACTGGTCGCTCCGGCCACGCCGACGCGCTCGCCGGCACGCCGCTGCCGGACCAGCCCATCTATCGCATCTATTCGATGACGAAGCCCATCGTCTCCGTGCTCGCACTCATCTTGATGGAGCAGGGGCGACTGCGTCTCTTCGATCCCGTCTCGGTCTACAACCCCGCGTTCGCGAACATGCTGGTGCTGGAAGCGAACGGCTCGCTGCGCCCAGCCGTGCGGCCAATTCTGGTGGAAGACCTCATCACCCATCGCGCTGGTTTCACCTACGAATTCATCACCGGCTGCCACATCGCACCGCTCTATCAGCAGCATGGCATCAGCAGCGACGGCGCGTGCAGCCTGGACACGATGATGGAGCGGCTTGCCGCGCTGCCGCTCGCGTTCCAACCCGGCACCCAGTTCCGTTACGGTGTCTCGGTCGACGTGCTCGCGCACGTCTGCGAGCGTGCTGCCGGAGACACGCTCGATAACCTGCTGCGCACGCACATCTTCGCGCCGCTCGGCATGACCGATACCGCCTTCATGGTTCCCTCCGACAAGCGCGACCGGCTGCTGCCGATGTTCGGCGTCAGCGACATCAGCGAATTCGCGCCGCTCACACCGATGCCACAGGAGCTCAAATACGCCAACGTCGAGGACATGTATCCGAGCACCAGCGCCGACTTCCGTCGCGGCGGTCATGGACTCTTTTCCACGACCGCAGACTACGTGCGTTTTGCCCGTATGCTGATCAGCGGACGCACACCGGATGGCGACGTCCTGCTCGCACGTAAGACACTCGAAATGATGCGCGCCAATCGCATTCCTCCCGAGCAGCTTCCGCTCACCATCGGCATGAATCCGCTGCCCGGCTACGGCTGGGGGCTCGGCGTGCGGGTGATGATGGACGCCGGCAAGGCCATGGCGCTGACGGGCGTGGGCGAGCTTGGCTGGGCCGGCGCGGCCAGCACGTATTTCTTCGTCGATCCGGCGGAAGACTTCTTTGGCGTCTTCATGACCCAATATCTCGGAGCAATGCTGCCCTTGTCCGAGGAAATGCGCGTGGCCGCCTACCAGATGCTGCCGTAAGCCCTGTCGCGTTGGCCGGCGCTGCGCTCGCGGCAGCGCAGCCACCCCGGCCTGCACCACAACCCCTGATCGTCACAAGGAGTCACACAGATTATGACCTCAGCACTAGAACAGGCTCATGCCACCCTTACCGAACGCCTGGGTATCGCCAATGCCCCGACCGACTGGTTCGAAATCACCCAGGACCGGGTGAACCAGTTCGCGGAAGCAACCCTCGACCGTCAGTTCATTCATGTGGATCCAGAGCGCGCCAAATCAGGCCCGTTCGGACGCGCCATCGCCCACGGACAGCTCACCATGTCCATCATGAGCTTTCTGCCCGGCGGTGCTGGCGTGGGTCTGCCCGCCCTTCCCGGCATGAAGGCGGGCATCAACTATGGCTGGAACAAGGTTCGATTTCCGAGCCCAGTGGCGGTGGGTGCCCACATCCGCACCATCGGCAAGCTCAAGTCCGTGGAGATCAAAGGCAACATGCTCGAGATCGTGAACGAACTCACCGTCGAAGTGCAGGGTCAGGACAAACCGGCCTGCGTCGCCGAGAGCGTGCTGCGTCTCGCGTTCTGAGATCAGAGCTCAAACCGCGAGGTTTGGCATCTCGCTCGTTGTTGCCGCTCGGGAGGGTTGCCAGTAAAGTCCCGGCGGCAACAGTGGAGCACACGCCATGTCAGAACTTGCCGAGTTTCGAAGCGAAGTAGCCGCCTGGCTTGCCGAGAACTGCCCGCCCGGCGCGCGCGGACCGGGGCCGGTCTCGGTGGGCAGCAGCAAGGTGACGCTGCCCGACGATCTCAAGCTCTGGCTCGACCGCTGCGCTGAGCGGGGTTTCACCGTGCCCACGTGGCCCAAAGTCTATGGCGGAGCCGGTCTCTCGACGCGCGAAGCGCGTGTGCTCTTTGAGGAGATGGGCAATATCCGCGCCCGGGCGCCGCTCGCCGGCATGGGTCTCAGCATGATCGGACCCACGCTGCTCGAGTTCGGCACCGATGAACAGAAAGCCCGCCACCTGCCAAAAATCGCCCGTGGCGAAGTGCAGTGGTGCCAGGGCTACTCCGAACCCAACGCGGGTTCCGACCTGGCCGCACTCAAGACGCGCGCTGACGACCACGGTGACCATTTTGTCATCAACGGGCAGAAGATCTGGACGTCGGGTGCGAGCACCGCAGACTGGATGTTCGCACTGGTGCGCACCGATTTCACCGGACCAAAGCATGAAGGCATCAGCTTCGTACTGCTGACCATGGATCAGCCCGGCGTGACGGTAAAGCCGATTCGGCTTATCTCTGGCACCTCGCCGTTCTGCGAGACGTTCTTCGACAATGCCATCGCGCGCAAGGAAGACCTGATTGGTCCGCTCAACAAGGGCTGGACCGTGGGCAAGCGTCTCCTGCAGCACGAGCGTTCCGGCATTGGTGGCTTGTCGGGCGGTGCACGCCGCGGCAATCCGGCGCACGCACTGGCGAACCTTGCCAAGGAATACACTGGCGAAGCCGACGGCCGCATCGCCGATCCGGCCCTGCGCAGCACGATCATCCGCTTCAACATGCACCGGGCCGCGTTCCAGCTCACGGCCGAACGCGCCAACGAAGAGAACCGATCCGGCACGCCGGCAGAAACCACGTCGATCTTCAAACTGGTTGGCGCTGCGATCCAGCAGGATGCGGCTGATCTGCGGCGCACGGTGATGGGTACTCGAGGTCTTGGCGCCGACGGTCACGGTTTCAGCGCCGAAGAGCTGACAGCGACCGAGGAATGGCTGCACACCAAGGCCACCACCATTTACGGCGGCAGCAACGAGATCCAGGCGAATATCATCGCCAAGCGGGTGCTCGGCCTGCCGGAATGAGCGCAGCATTAATGCAAGGGAAGCAGCTGTCATGAAATTCGGACTCTTTGGGGCCTGCTCCGGCATCTGCGCCGATCCCGACGTTGCCGCGCGCGTCGCACAGCGGGCGGAGGCGGCGGGTTTCGAATCGCTCTGGACCGGCGAGCACGTGGTGTTACCCGAGCCGCGCCAGGCGCCCTCTCCGGCAGAGCCGGATTTTCCCATGCTGCACCCCGCCACCGGCCTTGCCTACCTGGCAGCTGTCACACGCCGCATTCGTCTTGGCACCGGTATCGTGCTGATCGCCCAGCGCAACCCGGTGGTGCTCGCAAAGGAAATGGCGAGCCTCGACGTGCTCTCGCGCGGCAGGCTGATCCTCGGCATCGGAGCCGGGTATTTGCATCAGGAATTTCGCGCGCTCGGCATTCCGTTCGAGGAGCGCGGCGCGCGCACTGACGAGGCGATAGACGCGATGCGCGCCCTGTGGCTGCAGCCGCATCCGGCGTTTCGCGGCCGCTTCACCAGTTTCAACAATGTGCAGGCACAGCCGCGACCAACGCAGCCCGGTGGGCCGCCGATCGTCATTGGCGGCAGCAGCGACGCTGCGCTCCGACGCACACTCCTGAAGGCACAGGGGTGGTACGGTTTCGCGATGGACGAAGCGCAGGTCGAGCAGGTGCTTGCCAGGCTCGCACGGCTCGGTGAGCAGCTGGAGCGCCCGCCAGAGCTCGGGCCGCTTGAGATCAGCCTGTCGCCCCGCGGCGCGCTGACGCCTGAGCGCATCGCCCGTTTTGCCGAACTGGGCGTTCACCGTCTGATACCGCTCATGCCGCAGGACAGCGAAGTCGCAATCGCGCGCTGGTTGGACAGTCTCGAACCGATGCTCGGTTAACCCATTCGCATGAGTACGCAGGCCGGCACGTGGCATATTGGTCTGACCCGGCTGGTGCCCCCCGTGCATGCGGGCCGTCTCATCGCCGGTCTTGCCCTCTTCTTCACGATGATCACGGGGTTCGCTCAAACAGGGGTGCTAACACCCGATGCCGGCGCCGATAGCCCCCAGTTCGCGGCTATCTTCTTCGCCGCGCTGACCGCGTACATCGTGCCGATGTTCCACCTTATCTGCGCGCGGACAATACTCGCACTTGATGCGCTGGCCGCCGAAGCTGCGCACGATGCGGAGCTTGGCCTGCTGATTCGTAACGCGCGCGACCGGGTTTACCGGAAGCCGCGCGTGTGGATCATCACCGTTCTTGCAATCGGATTCACTGCCGGGCTCGGGCACAACATCGCACTGACATTCAGCGGTGCGCTGCCGGCGCTTGCGCTACCGCCTGAACTCAGTATTCAAGTGGGCACAATGCTGGTGTGGGTCGTGCTCACGCTGGCGCTGTCAGCACTGATAGACAACGCGCTGCATCTCGCCGACATCGGTGGGCGCCTGCCGCTGCGTCTCTTCGAGCAAAGCAATCTGGAACCGATCGCGCGCGTGGCGGTCTCTTCGACCCTCGTGCTGATCGGGGCCCAGACTCTCTTCCCCATCCTCATGCTGGGCAACCAAGCCAGTGCGGTCACATTCCTACCCGGCATCATCGCGACGCTGGTACCCATGCTGCTGCTCGCGCTACTACCGATCCGACCCGTGCATCGGCGACTCCGCGACGCCAAACGGAGGCTACTCGTTGCGATCGATCAGGAAATTCGCAGGTGCGAAACGCCCACCCCCGACGCAACGGCGCGTATCGATCGACTGATTCGGCTGCTCGACTACCGCCGCGAGGCGCGCGCGATCCGGGAGTGGCCGATAGACCTGCAGAATACGGCGCGCTTTCTGCTTTACGTGATCATTCCGCCCGTCACCTGGATCGCAGCAGCCCTGATCGAGCGCGTGGTCGACGCACTGTTTTGATCCGGGAGCTCGATCCCGCGGGATCCCGGATCCCGGCAGCAACACTAACGCAGCGCCGCACGCATGCGCCGATACGCCGTGGCAATCTCTTCACCCAACTGCGCAAGCGCAGCGCCCACGTCGCCTGCAGACTCGCGCGCACCTTCGCCGAGCCGCTCAAAACGCAGCTCGATCTGATCCCACTGGTGCTCAAGGCGCTGCCATTCGTCGTTGAGCTCCCGACCAAGAAGATGAGAGCGTACGCGCAGCTCATCGCGTTCGCGCCGCAGTTCGGCGATGAGTTTTCGGATTTCTGCTTCGGAACGAGAGGCGATATTCGTGGTCATGGTGGTTCTTCCTACGTTGCTCAAAGATCCTCGAGGCGGATCCAGGATTTAGAGAGTGCACGTTCGTGCGCTTCAATCTGCTCTGCGAGGGCCGCAAGGGCCTCTCGCCCTTCCGTGTGCGCGGCGGCAGCCGAGAGCTGCCGCGCCAGGTCGGCGAGCGACTGGTGTAGCCCGATCAGCCAGCGCGCGAGTCTGGATGCCGTGAGCGGTAATTCCGCAGGCAC
>DMUF01000036.1:0-6630 GCA_003476445.1 Gammaproteobacteria bacterium
GGATGGCCGAAGAGCGCGCTCTCGACCTCAGCGGGATACACGTTCTCGGCGCCGGAAACGATCATGTCTTTGACACGATCATGAACGTAGACGTAGCCGGCGTCATCGAGATACCCCGCATCCCCGGTATGCACGTAGCCATCAATCAGCGTCTTTGCCGTCGCTTCCGGCAGGTTCCAGTACCCGAGCATGTTCACGGGTGACTTGATGCAGATCTCTCCGACTGTGCCGACAGGTACGGACTGCCCCGCTTCATCCACCACCTTGATCACAACACCCGGGAACGGTTTGCCTGCTGACCGCATGCGCGGATTGCCGTTCAAATCGTGATCTTCGGGGGGCAGATAGGTCGCTGAGCCGGTCGTTTCTGTCATGCCGTAGAGCTGCGCAAAGCCGCAGCCGAAGACCTCGATTGCTTCGCGCAGCAGGTCGAGCGGAATCGGCGAGGCCCCGTAATGGATATAGCGGACCGACGAAAAATCAGTGCCGCGCGCCGCCGGGTGCTGCAACAGCATGCGAATCGCCGAGGGTACGAGGAAGAGTTTGGTGACCCCGAACCGGCTGATCATTTCCAGCGTGGCACCCGGATCGAACTCACGCACGATGATGTTGCGCGCCCCCGGCCGAATGCCAAGGATTCCCCAGCCCACGCCGCCAATGTGAAAGCTGGGCATGGCGACGTAGTTTACGTCGCGTTCGGTCCAGTCATTGAACGCCATGTCAGGTGCCGGCGGGTTGCGCCAGAGATCAAAGAAACAACGCTGCTGCAGCTGCACACCTTTGGGATGCCCCGTGGTGCCGCTTGTGTACATCTGAATGGCGACGTCTTCCGTGCTCACCGGAATCCCGGGATCGGAGTCCGGAAACTGATCTCGCCAGCGCGTGAATTCGGTCCACTCGGGGTAGCCCGGAGACATCGCCACGACGCGTCGCAGCGTCGGTACCGTGCTGAGAATACCGGCCGCCAGCGCAAAGAAGTCCGGGCCGACAAATAGAATCTCGGCACGGCTGTCATTCAGGATATACGCGACCTCGGGCGGAGCGAGACGCCAGTTGATGCCGACTGAGACCGTGTTGGCCTTCGCCGCGCCGAAGACAATCTGGTAGAACGCGTCGGAATTCTTGTCCATGAACGCGACGCGGCTGCCGTTGGTGAGCCCCTCGGCACGCAACCCATTCGCAATCTGGTTGGTCAGTCGATCAAAGGCGCCGTACGTTGTGCCCTGCCCTTCGAACCAGAACCCCTCGCTGTCGGGTCGCACCAGTGCATGATGTCGGGCGAGATCTCCCAACGTGCCGATCGCCGCGAAATTCCGCAAACTGCCCTCGCTCATCATGACTTCTCCTCGATTTTCCCGGCGTCAGGATGGGCGACGCTCGGCGGACACATAACCCCAGATGGGCGTGAGCGCGATACCGTACACACAGAGCGCGAGGGATGCCACGAGGCCCGGAACCAGGCCCTGCACGATCCCGACCTCGGCGACGATGAAGCCCAGCACCAGGGCGCCAAGCGGCTGCGCTCCGAGAGCGCCCACGTTGTAGACCGCGAGAATGCGCCCGCGGTACGCCTCCGCCGCACACTCCTGAATGATGCTGCGTGACGTGGTGGTGGTAATGCCCATGTTCATCCCCCAGAGAAACGTGGCGGCTACCAAGAGCGGAAGACCCGGCTCGAGCAGATACAGGGCAAAGATGAGCGCGCGCGTGAACTGCATGGCAAGGAAGAGCCGACCCGGGCGCGCCAGCGGCATGAATTTCAGCAGGGCGAAGTTAACCACCACGGCGCCGGCGTAGAACACCACCAGCATGATCGCGAGAAACGCAGCATCGCCCCCGTAAACACGGGTCATGAGAAAGGGAAAGATCAGGAAGAAGCTGCCGGCGTTGAAGATCATTGATACGAAATTGGCGATCAGGGTATGCAGCACGACCGGCTGCTCCCGAATGGCTACGAGGCCATCCAGAACGCTGCGCCAAGCCGGCGTCGCCGGACCGGCAGCGCGCGGCACGATCACCGGCGGCATGCGCCGAATCAGCAGCGCCCCAACGGCGATGGCAAGGGACTGCAGCAGCAGAACGACGTCAAGGCCGATGTCCTCCAGCTGACCGGCGATGCTGAGACCGACGACCTGCACAACAAAGGTCAGCGCCGTGGCTGCAGTCACTGCTTCCTGCACGCGAGCACCCGCCGAACGATTGAGGATGGCCGCCTGCGCCGGCGTCTGGAACGAGGTGGCTACGCTCAGGAGCAGCGCGGCGAGGGTCACGCTCCAATAGGTCAGCAGATCAAGGTGTGAGAGCGCGACCAGAAGCAGCGGAGGCAGCGTTGAAAACAGGTAGACCCGGATAAGCAGGCTGCGCGGATCGGTCCGATCGGCGCTCACTCCGCCCCAGAGCATCAGGAAGAGCCCCGGTACTCCGATGATGGCCTGCGCCACACCGACCCCCTCTGGCTCCACGTGCAAAACGCCGATGAAAAGCCAGCTCACAAGCAGCTGCTGCATACTGAAGGCGAGCGTGGTCGCCGCGCTGGCGCCGAGGTAGTTCGGAAACCCGGGCAGGCGCCAGATACTCGCAGGTGGGATCGAGCTCACCCGACTCTCAGCCCGCAAGGGCCTGTTCGCGCGCCCAGCGATAATCCGCCTTGCCCGAGGGGGAGCGCACGATCTCATCCCGGAACACGATGTCCTTCGGCAGCTTGTAGCGCGCTAGATGACCATCGAGCGCCTGGATCAGCGCCGCCGCGCTCACCGAACTGCCGGGCTTCAGGCGCACGATGCCGACCACTTCGCTGCCCCAGCGCTCGCTCGGTCGCCCCGCAACCACGGCGTCGTAGACATCCGGGTGAGCCTTCAACGCATGCTCCACTTCCTCGGCAAAGATCTTTTCTCCGCCCGAGTTGATCGTGACGCTGTCGCGCCCATGCAGCTCCACCGACCCATCGGCCAGCTGACGCGCACGATCACCGGGCACCGCGTAGCGTTCGCCGGCAATGTCGATAAAAGTGCGCGCACTCTTTTCCGCATCATCGAGGTAACCGAGCGGCACACGCCCACGCTTTGCCCACCAGCCCATACCCTCGTGCCCTGGCGCGAGGACTCGGGTCATGTCCGCATCCACGATCACGTTATCAGGCCCAGGCATGAAGCGACCGGTCGTGGCGCCCGCCTCACGCGTGCTGACGTGAGAACCCTGGCCACCGGTCTCCGAGGAACCCAATCCATCGATCACGTTGAGCGCTGGAAAGTGCCCGAGAAACTGGTTTTTGAGACTCGCGTTGAGCGGCGCACCACCGGACAGAACGATCTGCAGCGCGGGCAAGCTGTACGGGCGATCGCTACGGGCAGCGGTGTCCAACTCGTCGAGCAGTGGGCGCGCGAAGGCGTCACCCACGATCTGCAGGAAGTTAACCTGCTCCGCGGCACAGGTGCCCCAGATATCGCGCCCATCCAGGCGTTTGACGTCACTCTGAATCACGCAGGTGTGTCCGCCATTCAGCGCTGAGAAAGCGATCCAGTGCCCGGCGCCGTGCATGAAGGGCGCAGCGGGCAACATGCGCATACCGCCGTTGCGAGCGGCGGCGACCAACGCCTCAAGCGAGGAATGCGCGCCAGCACCCAGCGCGGCGAAGAGAATATCGGATTGGCGCCACAGCACGCCCTTCGGCATCCCCGTGGTGCCACCGGTATAAAGAATGTAGAGATCGTCCGGCGAGCTTTCGACCCGGGGCGCGGCTGGAGACGCTGCCGCCAACGCCGCCTCGTACTCCATGGCGCCAGGCAGCAACGGCTCCCCGCTGTCGTCGGCCACCTGCAGCAGGAACTCGAGAGTCGGCACCTGGGCGCGAATCGCGGCCACTCGGGGGGCAAACTCCGCGTGATAAATCAGTCCCCGGGTGCGCGCGTTGTTGAGCAGGTAGACGAGTTCCTCGTCTACATAGCGGTAGTTCACGTTAAAGGGCGCCACGCGCGCCTTGTAGGCGCCGAGCATCCCTTCGAGATACTCATTGCCATTGTAGAGATACAGCCCGAGGTGATCCTGACCGGAGGCGTGCCCAGGCAGGGCCGACCGCGGCGTATGGCAACCAAGGCCCAGTCCGATCAAATGGTTCGCGAGCCGACGGGTGCGTTCGTTCCAGTCCGCATAGGTGAACCGGCGGTCGCGGAATACGATCGCTGGGCGCTCGGGAATCGCAGCGGCGATAGCTTCCTGGGCCGTGGCAATGCTGACTTCCGGACGTGTGCTCATGCGCTTCTCCCCTCGTTGGGGATGAGATTACCGCGACGCTCGACCCCGCGCATCGCCTACACGACTCCCGCGGCGTTGGCTGCTTCACGGGTGAATCGCTATCATCCGCGCTCTTGTCATCGACCCACTCACCCGACCGGATTCACGCCATGCAGAAGAACATAGCCCTGCTCATGGAGAAGGAAGCCGCCGCTCGCCTGGGCGGAGGGCTGAACCGTATCCAGCAGCAACACCAGAAAGGCAAGCTCACCGCCCGCGAGCGTATCGAGCTGCTGCTCGACGCCGGCAGCTTCGAAGAATGGGACAAGTTCGTCGAACACCGCTGCAACGATTTCGGCATGGATACGCAGAAATTCCCGGGCGACGGCGTCGTGACCGGCTATGGCACGGTAAACGGTCGACTGGTCTTCGTCTTCAGCCAGGACTTCACCGTGTTCGGCGGCGCGCTGTCCGAGGCACACGCGGAAAAGATCTGCAAAGTCATGGATCAGGCGATGAAGGTGGGTGCTCCCGTGATCGGGCTGAACGACTCCGGCGGCGCACGCATTCAGGAGGGGGTCGCCTCGCTTGGCGGCTACGCCGAAATCTTCCAGCGCAACGTGATGGCATCAGGCGTCGTCCCGCAGCTTTCCGTGATCATGGGCCCCTGTGCCGGCGGCGCGGTGTACTCGCCTGCGATGACCGACTTCATCTTCATGGTCGAAGACAGCTCCTACATGTTCGTGACCGGTCCCGATGTGGTGAAGACCGTCACGCATGAAGTGGTGACCCCAGAGCAGCTTGGCGGTGCGAGCATCCACACGCGCAAATCCGGCGTCGCCGACCTCGCCTTCCGCAATGACATCGAAGCGCTGCTGCTCACCCGGCAGTTCGTCGACTTCCTGCCGGCTAACAACCGCGAGAAACCGCCGGTTTGGGCGACCGAAGATACAGCCGACCGGCTCGAACCTTCGCTCGACACGCTTGTGCCTGCGGACGCGACCAAGCCCTATGACATCAAGGAAGTCATCGTAAAGGTGGCGGACGAGGGCAACTTCTTCGAGATCCAGCCCGATTACGCACAGAACATCGTGGTGGGTTTCATCCGCCTGCAGGGATCGACCGTCGGCGTCGTCGCCAACCAGCCGATGGTACTGGCCGGCTGTCTGGATATTGATTCGTCGAAGAAAGGCGCCCGCTTCGTGCGCTTCTGCGATGCGTTCAATATTCCTATCCTGACCCTGGTCGACGTACCCGGCTTCATGCCCGGCACCGCTCAGGAATACGGCGGCATCATCAAGAACGGCGCCAAGCTTCTCTATGCCTACGCCGAATGCACGGTGCCCAAGGTTACCGTCATCACCCGCAAGGCTTACGGCGGGGCGTATGACGTCATGGCATCCAAGCACCTGCGCGGTGACGTGAACCTCGCGTGGCCGAGCGCCGAGATCGCGGTCATGGGCGCCAAAGGCGCGGTCGAGATCATCTTCCGCAAGGATATCGGCGATGCCGACGGCATTGCCCAACGCACGGCGGAGTATCAGGAAAAGTTCGCGAATCCCTTCGTCGCTGCCAGCCGGGGCTACATCGACGACGTGATCCAACCGCGGGAAACAAGAGCGCGCATCTGCCGCTCATTCGCGATGCTGCGTGACAAGAAGCTGGAAAACCCGTGGCGCAAGCACGGGAACATTCCCCTCTGAGGTTTGAGGTAACCCGCATGTTCAAGAAGATCCTCATTGCCAACCGCGGCGAGATCGCCTGCCGCGTCATCAAGACCGCACGCAAGATGGGCATCCAGACGGTTGCCGTGTATTCCGATGCGGATGCGCGCGCGCTGCATGTCCGCATGGCCGACGAGGCGGTACACATCGGTGGTTCGGCGTCAGCCGACAGCTACCTGCGCATCGACCGCATCCTGCAGGCCTGCAAGGACACTGGCGCCGAGGCTGTACACCCTGGCTACGGTTTCCTCTCCGAAAACCCGGCGTTCAGCAAAGCGCTCGCAGACAACGGGATCGTCTTCATCGGCCCGCGCGAACACGCGGTGACCAGCATGGGAGACAAGATCACGTCAAAGATCCTGGCGAAGGAAGCCGGGGTGAGTACGGTGCCTGGCTACACCGACATCATTCGGGACGCTGACCACGCGGTGGAGATCGCGCGCAGCATCGGCTACCCGGTCATGCTGAAGGCGAGCGCCGGCGGTGGTGGCAAAGGCATGCGCGTGGTGTGGAACGACGACGAATGCCGCGATGGGTTCACCCGCGCCAGCAACGAAGCGCGCTCGAGCTTCGGCGACGACCGCGTGTTCGCGGAGAAATTCATCGAAGAACCGCGTCACATCGAAATCCAGGTGCTGGCCGACACGTTCGGCAACACGATCTATCTCGGCGAGCG
>DMUF01000036.1:6952-8264 GCA_003476445.1 Gammaproteobacteria bacterium
ATTCAGCGCCGCCATCAGAAGGTAATCGAGGAGGCCCCCTCCCCGTTCCTGGACGAGGCAACCCGCCGTGCCATGGGCGAACAGGCGGTAGCGATGGCGAAAGCCGTGGACTACTGCTCCGCCGGCACCGTGGAGTTCATCGTCGACGGAAAGAAGAACTTCTACTTCCTCGAGATGAATACTCGGCTGCAGGTGGAACATCCGGTCACGGAATATGTCACCGGACTCGACCTGGTCGAGCTCATGATCCGCATTGCCGCTGGGGAACATCTGCCCATCAAGCAGGAGGATGTGAAGCTGACCGGATGGGCGATGGAAGCACGCGTTTACGCGGAGGACCCCTTCCGTAATTTTCTGCCCTCCATCGGGCGCCTCGCGTACTACCAGCCCCCGGCGGAATCGGCGACGGTTCGCGTGGATACCGGCATCGAGGAAGGCAGCGAAGTCTCGATGTTCTATGACCCCATGATCGCGAAGCTGGTCACGTATGGCGATACGCGGGCTGCAGCGATCGACAACATGGCGGACGCCCTGGATGCGTATTACATACGCGGCGTGTCGCACAACATCAGCTTCTTGAATGCCTTGATCCTGCACCCGCGTTTTCGCGCGGGCCACCTGACCACGAATTTTATTGCCGAGGAATATCCGAACGGATTCCACGCCGCTGATGTGCCGCAGTCCGATCCGATCATTCCGATTGCGATCACGGCTGTCATTCACCAGCGCCATGAAGGCCGATCCGGGAGCGGCAGCCGCTTCACCAAGCCCAACCGTGAGGACTGGGTGGTGGTTGCAGGCAAGGCCCATTATTCGGTCACGGTGCGCGCCATTGCGCACGGGCACGAAGTCGTCTGCAACGACCACGTCTATCGCATCATCAGCGACTGGGCGTTTGGCGAGCATCGGGTGCAGGCGGAAGTAAACGGCAATCCGGTGACGGTGCAGGTCGACCGCTGCCGTGCGGGCTATAAAGTGTTCTATCGCGGTAACGAACAGGAACTGCTCGTGCTACCGCCTGCAGCGGCGGATCTCACTGCGCATATGCTGGAGAAAGTGCCGCCGGACCTGTCGAAGTTCCTGCTGTCCCCCATGCCCGGGCTCCTCGTGCGTCTCTCTGTTAAAGAGGGAGACGAGGTCAAGGCGGGAGAGGAGATCGCCGTGGTCGAAGCCATGAAAATGGAGAACAGCCTGCGTGCCGCCGCCGATGGGGTGGTGAGCAAGGTGCTCGCGCGACAGGGTGAGAGCCTGATGGTCGATCAGCCGATCATCGAGTTCGGCTGACCTTTCAGAGATCAGGGCGCGGCAATTG
>DMUF01000036.1:8550-10960 GCA_003476445.1 Gammaproteobacteria bacterium
GGGGGGAGCCATTCGGGTTCAACGCATCAACGATCGATGTAGAACCGAACCCCAACACCGTAGGTGTTGGCGTTGTCGGCGAACGAAACGCCGAGCACCAGAGCAAATACATCGGTGAAGCTATACACGGCACCAAGGTCCAGCGACGTGTCGTCAAGCTCTTCGATCTCGACATAGCTGAGCCCTGCATTGAGCTCGAGCTGGGGCATGACCATTGCGCGCACGCCGGCCGAAAGCCCGAACCCGCTCTCATCCACCTCGATAAATTCGCCTGCTTCGAGCTCTGCATTCACATAGCTCGCTTCCGCGAAGAGATCAACGGTGTCCGAGAGGCCGAAGTTGGCACCGACACCCACCAGCGTCGTGCTGACATCGACATCAATACGCTCGAAGCTCGCGGAGCCATCTTCGTAGTCGGCGAACAGATACAGGTTGTCGGTCAACGCAAAGGAACCGGCCAGACCCAGAGAATCAACGTTCTCCTCGATGTCATCGATATCGGTGCGCACGTAGCCGACATCGAAATAGGTGTAGCCAGGACCCTCGTCGGCCATCACAGGCACGGACAGCAGTCCGCAGAAAGCGGCACATGCAAGGGCAGGCAGGGAACGAGTAACTCGGGACATTGTGTTCTCCATCCGAGCGCCCGCGACGGGCGCACATAGTCTTTTGAAAGACCGGCACGCTTGGTGGGCTTCGCCGGCGCGCGCACTATGCACGTTATGCCCCCGCTTCGCATCCTTGGAATTCACCTATTTCCGTCGTTCACCCGCGCAGCGTCGGTAGCGCTCATCTCGTGCAAATCTCAGATCTGATAACCGGCGCCTACGGGGCCCTCTTCTTCCTGCAATCCGAGAATGTCGCGGTCCTCGATGACGCGCAGCGCGACCAGATCACTGCCCCCCGCAATGAGCGGGCTGCTCCCAACACGGACCGCACTTCCCGCGTATTTCCCCGCCGCTGAGAAGGTGGTCATCTGCACATGCAGCCCCCCGACGACAGGCAGAGAAAAGAGTTCCTGATAGATGGAATCTCTGTCGGTGAATTGACCGGAGCTCGATTCGATGACATCCGCGTCCGCCCCCACCATGCGGATGTTGGATCCGCAGCGCCCTACGATCGGTTTCTCGACATAGCCGTTGTGGCGGAGTTCGTCGTTCAGCGCATAGTGGGTGCTGAGCAGGTACGGATGATCGGGAAAGAGTTCCGCGAGCACTGGAAGAATTGCCTTGTTACTTGGGATGAGGGTCCACAACGGCTCATAGACCATCACTTCGGGGCGCAGAAGCACATCCACCAGGCGTGGCGTCTCCGCGCGTCGCTCGCCGAGCCGATAGGAATCGAGGCGCATCGCATCCCCCTCACACTCGGCGCGGATCTGGTCAAGGGCTGTTTCCCACGCCCATGTCTTCCACACCCAGCGCACCGGGTTGCCTTCGTCGTCCACGATCTCGCCCAGCATGTCCCAGCGCAGGCGGTCGAAACGGTCGATAATGCGTGTTCGAATGCCGGCTCGCTCGAGTGCTTCCCGCATGAAGAGCGCGTGGTAGGTCTCCTCGGGGTTGGGATCGACGAGGATATGCAGCAACCCGTCGACATCGCTGTCCTGCCAGGACTGCACCAGCATCCGATACAGCCGGTCGCCGGGGTCTCTGCCTTCATCACACCCATAATGGTCGGCCCAGAGCCCTTGAACCTTGCCGCATTCCATATGGCAGGATGCAGAATCACAGTTGTACTCATAGACCTTGAGCCCGCGCTCTGAGAGCGTGAAATCAAACCGTCCCGTGATGAGCTGATTGCGACGGTTGTCCCAGGATTGATGAATCTTGGGCCACAGGACGCGCGGGATATTGAATCGCGCAAGGCGGGCGTCGTCCTGCAGGACGTAGTCGGTTGCATGCATGAAGAGCGCGTGCAGTTCATCGGTCGCGCGCTTGAGTTCTGCGGCCGCGGTCTCTGACATGCGGACGTAAAAATGGGGATCGATGGCATCACTCGCGAGCTTGTGCCCGCCCATCATCGCGACATAGGCTGCCTCGTCCGGGTTGGCGACGTTCAGCCACGTGTTACCTTCGCGTGCCGCCGGTCGAACGCGCCCAGGAACGAGGTTGAGAACGCGCGGATCGAGTTCGGTGAGTGGCTCCGCATGAAGATCGTCATCGGTCTGAATCACCCAGCCAAGAATCGACGCATCGCTGAAAGAGCAGCGCACCCAGTACGACCCGTCTTCGGTCACGCGAGCCGGAATTTCCCGCGCATAGTCGGCGCCGTCTTCCCACACCTGGTGGCGTACGTTCTGCTCCGCAATCCGAATGCGATCAGAAAACACCTCAGTCACCACAGCCACGTGCCCGGTGCGCTCGAACTCTCCACCCTCGCTCCAGACCATGAGACATCCTGGTTCCGG
>DMUF01000008.1:0-1245 GCA_003476445.1 Gammaproteobacteria bacterium
CGCATTGCGACGCACCTCTGGGTGCCGCCGCAGGCGGTCGGGTCCGCCGTTGTTGTCCATGGTTATTACGATCACACCGGGCTGTACGGACATCTCATTCGCGGGCTGCTTGAACGCGGGCTCGCTGTGCTTGCATTCGACCTGCCTGGCCACGGTCTTTCCACCGGTGCCCCGGCAACCATCGATTCCTTCGATCGCTACGTCGAAGCGCTCGACGCCGCGCTCGCCGTTCTGGGGCCGCGGCTGCCTGGGCCCTGGACTCTGTTTGGGCAGAGTACGGGCGGTGCGGTATCCATGGAGTGGCTGCTGTCGCGGCGCGCAGCCGGGATAGCGAGCCCGTTTGCCCGGGTTGTGCTGCTCGCGCCGCTGGTGCGCCCATTCGGCTGGCCGGTGCAGCGCCTGGTGTATACCGCTGCCCGTCTCTTCATCTCCGAGCGCCCGCGCACTTTTGCGCACAACGCAGAGAATCCCGAGTTCCTCACTTTTCTGCGCGACCATGATCCGCTACAGGCGCGCACGCTGCCCGTGGCCTGGGTGACCGCGATGGTTCAATGGCGTAGACGCTTTGAGCGATACCCGGCTTCGGATCAGCGCGTCCTCGTCGTGCAGGGTCATGCGGATCAGACCGTGGACTGGCGCTACAACCTGCGCGTGATCGACCGTCTTTTCGATGCGCGGGTGTTCGCAATTCCCGCCGCCCGTCATCATTTGGTGAACGAGTCCCCCGCGATTCGCGCGCAGATCCTGCAGGCGATCGAGGGCGAGCTGGCGGGAGCGGTGGCGCTGCGCCCGGTCAGGTGATCCTGGGAATGGTTCAATCGCCTGACCGCGGCCGGATCTTCATCAGGGTAGCGTTACGCCTTTGGCTGGGAAGCGGTCCATGAACGATCTGGAAAGCCTGCTGACGCCCGCGCGCGTGCTGCGTGATGCGGATAGCCTGGCGCATTGGGGTCGAGACTGGACGCGCAGTTTCCCCGCTGCGCCGCAGGCGATCGTGTTCCCGACGTCAACCGACGAAGTTGTCGAGCTCGTGCGTTGGGCTAACCGCACGCGCGTGCCGCTTGTGCCCTCGGGTGGAAGAACGGGTCTCTCCGGCGGGGCGGTGGCGAGTCGTGGTGAAGTCGTCGTTTCCTTCGATCGCATGAATCGCGTGCTCGATTTCGAGCCCGCGGATCGACTCGTGACCTGTCAGGCGGGTGTTGTTACCGCCGCGCTGCAATCCTTCGCCGCGGAGCGGCAGCTCTT
>DMUF01000008.1:1604-4054 GCA_003476445.1 Gammaproteobacteria bacterium
AACGCGGGCGGAATCAAGGTCATACGCTACGGGATGACCCGGGAATGGGTCGCGGGGCTCCGGGTGGTGACGGGCGCGGGCGATCTCCTCGACTGCAATCGGGGGCTGATCAAGAACGCGACTGGCTACGACTTGCGACACCTCTTCGTGGGTTCGGAAGGCACGCTCGGTCTCGTGGTCGAGGTCGACATCCGGTTGACGGCGCCGCCTGAGCCGCAGCGCGTGATGGTGCTCGGCGTGTCGCGCTTTCGTGACATTCTGGCGGTGCTCGATCGTTTTCAGCAGGCGCTCACGTTGTCCGCCTTCGAGTTCTTCTCCGAGCTTGCGCTTGAGAAAGTGACCGCCCATCGGAAGCTTGCGCGCCCCCTCTCTGACCAGGCGCCGTTCTACGCGCTGCTCGAGTTCGACGCGAGCGCGGAGGACAAGGCGTTAGGCGCGTTTGACACCTGTGTTGCTGCGGGTCTGGTGACCGATGGTGTGCTGAGCCAATCGGATGCTCAGGCCAGCGCACTCTGGCAATTGCGGGAAGGCATCTCCGAGAGCATTGCCGCCTGCACCCCGTACAAGAACGACCTCTCGGTTCGGGTTTCTCGTCTGCCTGCGTTCCTCGATGGGATCGATGACCTGGTGCGAGCCCGTTACCCGGATTTCGAGGTCTGCTGGTACGGTCATATTGGTGACGGCAATCTGCACCTCAACATCCTGAAACCGGACGCGCTGCCACAGGACGTGTTCTTTGAGCGCTGCCACGAGATCAGCCCCGAGATCTTCGCGCGGGTCGCTGCGCTTAACGGCAGTATTTCTGCGGAACATGGCGTGGGGCTCTTGAAGCGAGACTTCCTCCCGTTCGCCCGCAGCGCGGCGGAAATCGCGCTCATGCGCGCAATGAAGGCGGTCTTTGACCCAGCCGGAATCATGAACCCCGGCAAGCTGCTGCCCGCAGCCTGAACGCGGCCCAGTAATCGCGGCGCACCGCTCCCTGGCGGTGCAAGTTGCTACCAGCGCTTCACGCCCTCGGGTCCGGCGGCGAATACGACGTCAGCCGCGTTCGCGGCGAAGATGCCATTACAGACCGTGCCGACAATGTTGTTCAGCTGCGCTTCGAGCGCGCGCGGGTCGGTGATGCGCAGGCCATGCACATCGATGATGAGATTGCCGTTGTCCGTGGTCACTCCATCGCGCAGAGCGGGTTGTCCCCCGAGATCACGCAGCGCGCGTCCAACCAGCCCGCGTGCCATGGGGATCACCTCCACCGGCAGGGGAAACGCTCCGAGGGTCGTTACGAACTTGCTTGAGTCCACGATGCAGACGAATTCCCTGGCCGAGGCAGCCACGATCTTTTCGCGCGTGAGCGCGCCGCCGCCGCCCTTGATCAGTTGGCGAGCGGCATTCACCTCATCGGCGCCATCGACATATACCGCGACGTCGGGCACTGCGTTCAGGTCGAACACGGGCACGCCGAGACGCCGCAGGCGCTGCGCACTCGCGTTGCTGCTGGCCACCGCGCCGTCAAACAGGTGCCGAACCGAGGCGAGCAGGTCGATGAAATGGTTAGCCGTAGAGCCAGTACCAATGCCGACAATCGTGTCGCGCTCGAGCCTGGGCAGCAGGTAGGCGAGCGCCGCTTCAGCTGCGCTGCGCTTCAACTGGTCTTGATTCATACTCCCGTCTCCCATGCCGAACCCGGCGCCCGATCCATCGCCGATTATGCTGCAGAACTACGTCAAGAAGATCCTCTCGTCCCGCGTTTACGACGTTGCCGTGGAAACGCCGCTGCAGCTGGCACCCAATCTGTCGCGACGCCTCGGACAACGGGTGCTCCTGAAGCGCGAGGATCTGCAGCCGGTGTTCTCGTTCAAGATCCGTGGCGCCTACAACAAGATCGCTCACCTGTCTGAGGAGGAGCGCGGGCGCGGCGTCATCACGGCCTCGGCCGGCAATCATGCGCAGGGGGTTGCGCTAGCGGCGCAGCGGCTGGGGTTGAAGGCTACCATCGTAATGGGCCGCAATACGCCGAGTATCAAGATCGATGCGGTGCGGGCGTTTGGCGCTCGGGTTGTACTGCACGGCGATTCCTACGATGAGGCCAAGGATCACGCCGCGGCGCTGACGGAAAAGCATCAGTTCGTGTTCGTGCCGCCTTATGACGACCTGGATGTCATTGCGGGCCAGGGCACCGTGGGCATGGAGATCATGAATCAGCATCCGGGCGGTCCGGACGCCATCTTCGTGCCGGTGGGTGGCGGCGGTCTGGTAGCCGGGATCGCGGCCTACGTGAAATATCTCTCGCCCGCGACCCGCATTGTTGGTGTTGAGGCTGAAGGCTCTGCCTGCCTGGCTGCTGCGCTCGCAGCGGGGCGTCGGGTAACGCTTCCCTACGAGAGCCTCGACCTCTTCGCCGACGGGGTGTCCGTCGCCCAGGTGGGCGCCGAGCCGTTCCGCATTGCGCG
>DMUF01000008.1:4313-19438 GCA_003476445.1 Gammaproteobacteria bacterium
TCCATCGCCGAGCCCG
Organism: Gammaproteobacteria bacterium; assembly: GCA_003476445.1. GTDB lineage: Bacteria > Pseudomonadota > Gammaproteobacteria > Pseudomonadales > Azotimanducaceae > UBA7803. The sequence goes on from DMUF01000008.1 coordinate 4,330, forward strand.
CCGGAGCCCTGGCGGTGGCGGGTTTGAAGAAGTTCGTGGCGCGGGCGCAGCCTGCCGCCGACACAGAGCTCTGCGCAATCGTCAGTGGCGCCAACGTGAATTTCGATCGACTGCGCCATATCTCGGAGCGAGCGGAGCTGGGCGAGCAGCGCGAGGCGATTCTGGGTGTGACCATTCCGGAGGTGCCCGGCAGTTTCCTTCGTTTCTGCACGGCGCTCGGCAAGCGTTCGGTCAGCGAGTTCAACTACCGATATGCGAGCAACAGTGCTGCCCATGTGTACGTGGGCCTGCAGATCGCAACCGGGCAGGATCGCGCCCTGCTGATCGACACCCTGCGCGAAGCAGGCTACGACGTCGCGGACATGACCGACAACGAGGCTGCCAAACTCCACGTGCGGCATATGGTGGGCGGTCGGTCAGGGGAAGAGAAACCGGAACTGCTGTTCCGCGTTGAATTCCCGGAGCGGCCGGGAGCGCTGGCCAGATTTCTCTCCGGACTCGGCAGCCATTGGAATATCACGCTGTTCCACTACCGCAATCACGGCGCTGCCTGGGGCCGTGTTCTCGTGGGTTTCGAGGGCAGCGCGCAGGATCGACCGCGGCTAGTCGCAGATCTGCGCCGCATTGGCTTTCGCTTCTGGGAAGAGACCGAGAACCGGGCTTATCAGCTGTTCCTGCAATAGCGCCTGCGGTGTCGGTCTGAGCAGAGCCGCGCAGGTACGGGGGTCATCAGGCATCAGGCAGCACGTGATGCAGTTCGCTCTCGAAGACGAGCTGACGCGAGTCTGAAAGCCGATCCACATAGAGCACGCCGTCCAGATGATCGAACTCGTGCTGGAATGCGGTCGCAGGAAAGCCGCTGCGTATCAGATCGATCGGGTTTCCCTCCGGATCCCGTGCCTGAACCCGGATCGACTGGGGGCGCTCGACGAGACCGCGCAAACCAGGAACGGAAAGGCAGCCTTCCCAGTACCCTGCCGTGCTTGGATCGAGCACCGAAATGGTTGGATTCACGAACACCGAGAGTGGCATGGGCTCGAGGTGGCCATAGCGCGTGGGTCCGCCCCGAAACTGCAGGATGGCCACGCGCACCGATACACCGATCTGTGGCGCGGCGAGACCAATGCCCCCCGCCTCTGCGAGGGTATCAACCATGTCCGTGATCAGCGCCATCAGGGCGGCTGATCCGAACGCGGTCTTCGGCAGCGGGGCGGCCACCTGTCTCAGGATCGGGTGGCCCATGCGAAGAATCGGTCGAACAGGCATCAGTCGACGATAGCGCCCGTGGCGCGCTTGCGAAACAGGGTCATCCCGATTTCTGTCACGACGCCCTCGAGCGGAACATCCCAGTCAGCGCTGGGCAGCGCGTGCGCGCTTCGCTGCAGCTCATGCGCGTAGCCAATCAGGCGCGGCCGGAGGGCCGCGGGCAGAGCAGACAGGGTTCGATCGTAGAAACCCGCGCCCATGCCAAGCCGAGAACCCTGATCGTCGAATCCAACGAGCGGTACGACCAGTCGATCAAGCCCGAGAAGCGGTACGCGCGGGGCGGTGGCGGCCGGCTCCGGAATTCCGTAACGGTTTCGGACCAGCTGCGCGCCGGGATACCAGCGCCGAAACTCGAGATGTGGGCCTCGCCCCGGAGAGATCGTGACGACGGGCAGCGCAAGCGTTACGCCCTGCGTCGCGAGCCGCTCCGCAAGGGGCAGAGGTGAGAGCTCTCCGTCTGCAGGAATGTACAGGGCGACGGTGCGCGAGCCCCAGAAGAGGTTGGACGCGAGAGCGTGGCGCGCGGCGGCCCTGGCGCGGGCGCGCTGTTCGATCGGAGAGAGCGCCTGACGCAAGGCGCGAAAGTGGCGGCGCAGCGTGCGCCGCGTCACCGCGTCCGGGGATGGAGCCATGACCGTTGTCTCGCTACCCCTTGATGGGATCTCCCGAGTATGACGCTGTCAGTTTGGCCCTGAACCGTCGAGGTTCAAGGCGGAAGACTCGCCCGATTCGCAGGCTTCCCGATCAACCGCTAGCGGTGTCAGGCGTGCACATGGAGTCCGGGGTGGCCTTCCTTTGGCGTTTATAACGGCTCAGGGACGATCACCAACTGGCGGGCACCCCAGGAGATAAAAAGAGTATAGCCCAATTCAGAGCTTGAGCTGCTTGTGCTCGGCCAGGGCCACCATGATGCGGTCAGTCAGATGGCGCGCGCGTCCGTTATGATCGCTCTGGATCTCGCCGAGTGTCTGCCGCTTCTGCAGCATCTCGTGGGTAATGTTCAGCGCGGCCATGACCGCGATGCGGTCGATGCCGAAGACTTTGCCCGCTTCCCGGATGCGACGCATCTGCTGGTCAAGGAACCCGGCAGCCGCCGTCAGGGCTTCCACCTCTTCTGCCGGACAGCTCACCTGAAATTCTTTTTCGAGGATCTTGACGCTGACGGTCGTGGTCTCGGTCATCGAAATGTCAGTCCTGTTCGAGGGCTTTCAGACGGATGATCATGGATTCGACCCGGCTTTTGGCGAGCTCATTCTTTTCGATGAGCTTCGCGCGCTCGGTCGTCCAGTTCTGTTGCTGCGCGCGCAGCGCGCGGTTTTCGCGACTCAATACAGCGCAGAGGTCGAGCAGTTCGACCACCTTCTGTTCCAGCGCGATCCATTCAGTGCTCGCATTGCTCATGGCTGTACTGCGTGCGGGGCGGACTATGGGATGCGGAAGATTCTGCGCTCAAAGCGCGGGCATGGGAAGCACTCCGCCGCGGCGCCGTCGGCGCGAGCGCCGGTTCTGGTAGCATGCGGACTTCAATAATCTGCCGGGAGCGCGCGATTGGCTGATTTAGAGACGCTCGCAGAGCTTGCCCGAGCAGCCGTAGCCGACGTTTCGGGCTGCTCCCCGGCCGAATTGCACGGGGCGGTGTGCGGGCTCGCGGTATTCAACCCGAGTCCGTTCCCGTTTGATGGGCTTGCGGATCTGCTGGATGCGAGGATCGATCCCGCCGATCCGTCGCTCTGGAGTTTCGTCGAGGCAACGTGCGGCGCGCTCGAGGCGGATGATTTCGGCTTTGCGCTTCTGTTACCCGAGCTGGATGATGCGTCGACGGCGGAGCGACTTGCCGAGCTTGCTCGCTGGTGCGCGCGGTTTCTCGACGCCTTTGCGCGCGGTCTTGCCGATTTTCCCGCGCCCGAGGACGGTGATCTCGATGCGGCGGGGCCGTTTCTCCCGCCCGAGGTTCAGGAGATCATCGATGATCTCGCCGCCATCGCGGATGCGGATGCCGCCTCCGCGGAAGATCTCTCCGACGAGGTCGAAAGCGATCTGGTGGAACTGGAGGAATTCGTGAAGGTCGGCGTTCTGCTGATGCGGAGTGTGCTGAGTCATGACGACAGCGATAACCCTGCGTGAATATCGTCAGCGTCGCGCCGAGCTCATGCGGCTCATGGCGCCCGGATCGGTGGCGCTGGTGCCGGCTGCATCGATCCGTCTGCGCAACCGGGACACGGAATACCTGTTCCGGCAGGACAGCGATTTCTATTACCTGACCGGTTTCAATGAGCCCGATGCGCTCCTGGTGCTTGCACCCGGGCGCGCTCATGGCGAAGTCGTGCTCTTTTGTCGCGAGCGCGACGCGCGGGGTGAGCTCTACGACGGTGAACGCTGCGGGCCGGAGCGCGCGGTGGAGCGGCTCCGGGTTGACGACGCTTTTCCGGTCGGCGATCTCGACGACATTCTGCCGGGCATGCTCGAGGGCTGCGAGCGCATTTACATGACCCTCGGTGAGTATCCTGAGCTCGACAACAGAGTACTCCATTGGGTTAACAGCATTCGCGCCCGTGAGGCAGGCGGAGCGCGCTCACCCGGCGAGTTTGTGGCGCTGAAGCACCTGCTGCACGAACAGCGACTGATCAAATCGACGGCGGAACTGCGCATCATGCGCGAGGCGGCGTCGATCACCGTCGCCGCGCACTGCCGCGCCATGCGCGCGTGTCAGCCGGGCATGACCGAGCTCGCTCTCGAAGCCGAGCTCTTGCACGAATTCATGTCCCGCGGGGCGCGGACACCCGCTTATTCAAGCATCGTTGCCGGCGGCTCCAATGCCTGCGTCATGCATTACGTCGACAATGCTGCGCCATTGGCGGATGGGGATCTCGTGCTTATCGATGCAGGCTGCGAGTACGCGCACTACGCCTCGGACGTGACGCGCACATTCCCGGTCAACGGCCGTTTCTCGGCGCAACAGCAAGCCCTCTACGAAGTGGTTCTTGAGGCCAATCTTCGCGCCATTGCGGCGTGTCGTCCCGGTGCGCATTTCATGCAGCCCCACCAGACCGCGCTGGAAGTGATGGTAGACGGGCTGGTTGATCTTGGACTGCTGACCGGCGATCGCGACGAGCTCATGGCAAGCGGGGCATTCCGACGGTTCTGTCCGCACAACTCGTCGCATTGGCTTGGCAGTGATGTGCACGATGTCGGCGACTACCGCGTGGCGGGTGTCTGGCGTGATCTCGAGCCGGGCATGGTATTGACCATCGAGCCTGGAATTTACGTCCAGCCCGATGACCGGCAGGTCGCGGAGCACTGGCGTGGTATCGGCATTCGCGTCGAAGACGATGTCGTGATCACGCGTTCCGGTCGTGAGGTGCTGACGGACGCAGCACCCAAATCCGTCGCGGATATCACCCGGCTCATGGGCGCTCGGCGTAGAAAGGCGGTGGCATCGCGTAGAACGGCTCAAACCGCGTCGGCGGACCAGGGCTGACGGGGTGGCACATACAGAGCGCACGGACCTCAAGGTAGACGTTGCCGTTGTTGGCGGCGGCTTGATTGGCGCGGCAGCTGCGCTGGGCGTCGCCCGGTCGGGGCGTTCTGTCGCCCTTGTTGATCCCGCGTCGCCGCTGGCGGTTGACTGGCAGCCGCCGCGACTGGGGCATGACCTGCGCAATGTTGCCCTCGGGCTAGCGGCTCAGGGTCTCTTGGAGCACTTGGGTGTCTGGGCGAGCTTCGCCCCAACGCCTTATGCCGGTATGCGCGTCCGCGATTCCCGAGGCACCGCGATGCTGGCCTTCGATGCGAATGAGCTCGGTCACCCCTGTCTCGGTTTCATGCTGGAAAACGGGCCCACGGTGCGTGCCTTGTGGCGGGCGCTGCCCGCCGCCGGGGTTATGCTCGCTGAGGGCGCGGTGCGGGGTGTGGCGACGGGGTCCGAGGAAGTCCGCCTCGATCTGGGTGCCAAAGCCGTCTGCGCACGCCTGGTCCTGGTGGCGGACGGCGCGCAGTCACGGGTTCGCGCCGCGCTCGGCGTTTCCGCTACCCGCTACCCGACCGGGCATGCGGCGCTGGTAACGGTAGTCGAGACCGCTCAGCCGCACGCGGGGGTTGCGCATCAGGTATTCGAGCCCGAGGGTCCCGTCGCCCTGCTGCCGACAGCGACCGCAAACCGGGTTTCCGTTGTCTGGTCGCAGCCGCCGCAGCAAGCCGAGCGCCGTCTGCAGCTCGATGACGCGCGATTTGCCGATGAACTTGCCACGGCGACACAGCATTGCCTGGGACCGGTGGTCGACTGCGATGCGCGCGCGGCCTTCCCGCTCGAACAGCTGCTCGTCGCCGGGTGTCACCCACACCCGCGCGTGCTCATCATCGGTGATGCGGCGCATGTGCTGCACCCGCTCGCGGGGCTTGGGGCGAATCTGGGTTTCGATGATGTGCGCACACTGCTCGCGCGGCTGACGAGTCTGCCGGCTGGATCCGATCCGGGCGCGCCAGGGGTGTGGTCGACCTTCGCTCGGCGTCGGGAAGCGCAGGCGGCGCGAATGGTCGCGCTGATGGCGGGGCTGAAGTCGGTTTATGCCGCTGCCGGTCCGTGGCCGCAGTGGATGCGCAACACCGGCGTGCGGCTGCTTGGGAATCTTGGTCCGTTGCGGCGCACGCTCATGCGCGAGGCGATGGGGATCGGCCCGCTCGCGGCGATCTGACGCCTTGCTGCTCGCGAGCAGGCGGCAACTCTCTTCTTCCGGGTTACGTCCGTCTACGCACTGGCCTGGGAATCAGGCTTAAACTATCGCTCTTCTGCGCTCCAGGAACATGTTCATGGATTCTGCGTCTGACGCCCCCCTGCTCTGCACGCCGTTACACCCGGCACACGTTGCCGCGGGCGCGCGGCTGGTACCCTTCGCCGGGTGGGAGATGCCGCTGCACTACGGCTCGCAGCTGGCGGAACATCACGCCGTCCGCAGCGGAAGCGGTGTCTTCGACGTATCCCACATGGCGATCTTTGATCTCTCGGGGGCGGGAGCAACGAGTCTGCTTGAGCGTGTGGTAGCCAACAACGTCGCTCGCCTCGACGGAGTCGGAAAGGCGCTCTACGGGGTGGCGCTCAACGAACAGGGCGGCGTCATTGATGACCTCATCGTCTATCGCCGCGCCGAGGGCTATCGGGTCGTATCCAACGCCGGAACCCGTGCCCGGGTGCGCGAGTGGCTTGCAGCCTGCAACAGCAGCGGGGCAACCATCGCAGAACAGCCGCTTGCCATGCTCGCGGTGCAGGGGCCCCGTGCCCTGCAACTGTTCGAGCAGGCGGCCGATTGGGCGGATCTTGGTTCGCTCCCGTCCTTCTCTGCCGCCGAGCGGGGGTCGTGGATGGTTGCGCGTACGGGCTATACCGGAGAAGACGGCTGCGAGGTCATGCTGCCGGGTGATGAGGCGATGGCGCTCTGGAACGAGCTTCTGCGCCTAGGGGTCACTCCGGTCGGGCTTGGTGCGCGGGATACGCTCAGGCTCGAAGCCGGCCTGAACCTTTACGGGCAGGACATGGACGAGTCCACCAGCCCGCTCGTTTCGAATCTCGGCTGGACCATTGCGTGGAAGCCGGCCGAGCGGCAATTCATTGGTCGCGCGGCGCTCGAGGCGGAGCGCGCGCGGGGCGTCGGCGAGCGGCTGACCGGCCTGGTCATGGAGGCGCGCGGTGTGTTGCGCCATGGTCAGCCGGTGCGTACGGCGGTGGGAATGGGTGTTGTGACGAGCGGTATCTTCTCGCCGACCTTGGGTTACAGTATTGCGCTTGCGCGCGTGCCGCAGAATGGCTCGAGTCCCGCGGAGCAGCAATGCGAGGTCGAGATTCGCGGGAAATGGCACCCCGCGCGGCTCGTCAAACCACCCTTCGTGCGCAGCGGACAGCGCGTTTTTGAGTGAATTCCGTCGAGACCATCCGGAGCGAAACATGAGTGACATCCCAGCCGAACTGCGCTACGCCTCCACCCATGAGTGGGCCAGACTGGAAAGCGACGGCACCATCACCGTGGGCATTACCGACCATGCGCAGGACGCGCTCGGCGACGTCGTATTCGTGGAACTGCCGGAACCAGGGCGCGAGCTTGGTTTCGCCGAGGAAACCGCGGTGGTCGAGTCGGTGAAGGCGGCATCTGACATCTACGCGCCGATCGCCGGAACCGTGATCGCGGTGAACGAAGCGCTCGTCGGCGCGCCTGAGCTCGTCAATCAGGCGCCCTACGGGGACGGCTGGTTCTTTCGTATTGCACCCGCTGCGGGCGCGTCGCTGGATGCGCTGCTCGATGCCGCGGGTTATGCCGGCGTGTGCGCGGGTGAGTCCCACTAACGGTTCACGTCGCTGGCGCCCGCCGCCCTCCTGAGTACTCGATGACGCGCGACTCACGCGGGCGCGCGTCGAATGTCCGCTGACCATCGTCGGAGCACGTCATGCCGTTCATACCGCATACCGCGGAAGACACGCGCGTCATGTTGGACGCGATCGGCGTCCCAGCCCTCGAAGCGCTGTTTGAAGAGATTCCCGCGCATTTGCGCAGCGCTCCGCTGACGCAGACCCCGCCGGGAATCAGTGAGATGGAGATGCTGCGCCACCTGGCGGAGCGCGCCTCGCAGGATGATGCCGGCGCGTGTTTCCTGGGTGCGGGAAGCTACGACCACCACATTCCCGCGGCGGTGTGGGATCTCGCCGGGCGCGGCGAATTCATGACCGCGTATACGCCTTACCAGGCGGAGGCGAGTCAGGGCACGCTCCAGCTGATTTACGAGTTCCAGTCGATGATGACAAGCCTGACCGGGCTCGATGTCTCGAATGCCTCCGTATACGACGGCGCTTCGGGGCTTGCGGAAGCCGTGCTGATGGCGTTGCGCTCGGCGCGCAAGGCGCGCAGTCGGCGGATTCTCGTCGCCGGCTCTGCGCATCCGCACTACCGGTCTGCTGCTCGCAGTATCGTCGGCAATCAGGGTGTTGAACTCGTCGACGTGGCGATCGGCGCGGACGGTCGAGTCGATCCGGCGCTGCTCCCGGACGACACCGACGCCGTAGCGCTCGTCGTGCAGCAGCCGAATTTTTTCGGCACCTTCGAGGATGTTGATGCGCTCACCGACTGGGCGCACGCGCGCGGGCTTCTGGTTATCGCTGTCGTCAACCCGATGACCCTGTCCGTGCTGCGTCCGCCCGGCCAGTGGGGTAGCAAGGGCGCGGACATCGCCTGCGGCGACGGTCAGCCGCTCGGCATTCCCATGTCCTCCGGGGGTCCATCCTTCGGCTTCATCTGCTGTCGCGAAGCGCTTGTCCGGCAGATGCCCGGGCGCATCATTGGGCGTACGGTCGATCTCGAGGGCAAGCCGGGCTTCACACTGACGCTGCAGGCGCGTGAGCAGCACATTCGGCGCGGCAAGGCCACCTCGAATATCTGCACCAACCAAGGTCTTCTGGTTACCGCGGGCACTATCCACATGAGCCTGCTGGGCGCGCGAGGGCTTGCGGCCGTCGCCCGTGCCTCTGTGGCCAACACCGCGCGATTGAGGGAACGGCTCTGCCGCATACCCGGGGTTCGGCCCCGACATGTGGGCCCCTGGTTCCACGAGTGCGCGCTCGAGCTGCCGCGTCCCGCCGCAGAGGTGCAGGACGCACTGCTCCGGCATGGGATTCTCGGCGGATTGCCGCTCGCCCCCTATTACCCGGACATGACCCACACGCTGCTGGTTTGTGCCACGGAAAAGAGAACGTCCGCTGAAATTGAACGCTACGGCGTCGCGCTGGAGGCTTGTCTGTCATGAGCGACCGCATTCCGCCCCGACCTCCGCAGAAGACCTTGTTCGAACTCTCCTCGCCCGGGCGCAACGCCGAGGCGCAGCATCCGCGCCTCGATGCCGAGCAGGCGCGCGCGCTCGAGCAACTGCCCGGAGAGTTTCTGCGGAGCGAGCCTCCCGGGCTGCCTGAGGTCTCGGAGCTGCAGGTGGTGCGCCACTTCACCAATCTCTCGCGGCGCAACTTCTCCATCGACACGCAGTTCTATCCCCTTGGCTCGTGCACCATGAAGTACAACCCGCGCGGCGCGCACCGGGCCGCGATGTTGCCCGGCTTCCTTGCGCGGCACCCGCTTGCGCCGGAAGCCGCCAGCCAGGGATTCCTCGCCTGCATGTTCGAGCTGCAGGAGATTCTCAAGGATGTGACCGGCATGCAGGGGGTGTCGCTCGCGCCGATGGCGGGTGCCCAGGGCGAGTTTGCCGGCGTTGCAATGATTCGGGCCTACCACGCTGCGCGTGGCGATGAGGCTCGCACCGAGATCATCGTTCCGAGCGCGGCGCACGGCACCAATCCGGCGACCGCCGCCATGTGTGGCTATAAGGTCACCGAGGTGGACGTGGATGAAAACGGTGACGTGGACGTCGAGGCTTTGAAGCGGCTGGTCGGCCCGCAGACCGCGGGGCTCATGATGACCAACCCATCCACGTGCGGCGTCTTTGAGCGCCGCATCGAGGCCATCGCGGCAACAGTTCACGATGCGGGCGGGCTCCTGTATTACGACGGCGCCAACCTCAACGCGATCCTCGGCAAGATTCGTCCGGGGGACATGGGGTTTGATGTCCTGCACATGAATCTGCACAAGACCTTTGCCACGCCCCACGGCGGCGGCGGCCCCGGTGCGGGCCCGGTCGGTGTCGGCGAGCGGCTGCTGCCCTTTCTGCCGATACCGATGGCCGCACGCGATGGCGATCGGTACCGATTCCTCACCGAAGCCGATGTGCCGGCGAGCATCGGACGGTTGTCGGCGTTCAGCGGTAATGCGGGGATTCTGCTTCGCGCGCTCGCGTATGCCCGCATGCTTGGGCGCGAGGGCATCGACCGGGTCGGTGAGTACGCGACACTCAATGCGAATTACCTCGCCCGGCGGCTGCAGGACGCGGGCTTTGAGCTTGCGTATCCTGAGCGGCGGGCAACCCACGAGTTCATCCTCACCTTTGCGCGCGAGGCGAAGGAACTGGGGGTGACGGCCATGGACATCGCCAAGCGCCTGCTCGACTACGGCATCCACTCGCCGACCACCTATTTCCCCCTCCTCGTGCCCGAGTGCTTTCTGATCGAGCCGACGGAAACGGAAACGCGTGAAGAGCTCGACGCGCTGGTGGAAGCGCTGATCGCGATTCGGGCAGAAGCGCAGGAAAACCCGGACCTCGTGCGGGGGGCGCCCTATTCGCTCTCGGTACGGCGTCTGGACGATGTCAAAGCCGCACGCGAGCTGGATCTGACCTGGGCGATGTCGCAGCGTCCGCGCGCCGGTCGCGCAGCGGCGGGCTGATAACGCAGCGCAATTCCCGACGCGGCACCGAAGAGCCGAGGCGGCAAGCACGAGCGCCGCTCAGGCTCAGGCCCCGAGGCGCGCCCGAAATGCTTCCAGCGTGGTGATCGGTCCCTCGGCGTTGTCGGCGCTGCACCACCACGCGCACGGCGCCCCTTGCAGGTCCGCGCGCACAAGCCGGGGCAAATGTCGCGGCAGGGTCCGATACGCACCCCAGGGGATCACATAAATCGGGCGCCAGGGGTCAAACCCCTCGCGCGCCGCGGCGACCCATGGAGCGATTTCCTGCTCCGGCCCACGCAGCACGATGCACGCAACCGATGTCCTCGAAAACTCGAGGGCGGTCAGCAGCGAAGCGTGTCCTACAGGGTTTGCGGCGATGCCGGTGGCGCTTGCACGAAGCGCTCGCTCTGCCACAGCCGCAAGATCGGGTCGCCCGAAGAGTTGCCCGGCTTTGAGCAGACTGAGCGCTGCGCTTCCGTTGCCGGCGGGCAGCGCCTCGTCGAGCATGGGATGGAGCTCGGTCACCAGGCGCGGCTGATCACGATGCCGCAGGAGAAAAGTCCCCGTCGCCGGATCGGCAAAACCGGACGCGAGAGTTTCGGCCAGGTCCAGTGCCAGGCGAGCGTCCTGCTCGCGCCAGCGCGCGGAGAGCAGACCGAGCAGACCGTGCAGAAGCAGTGCGTGATCATCGAGTGTTCCAAGCGGACCGCGCTCGCTGCCGATGCGGCTGCCGTGCAACCTGCCGTCGTGCCAGAGCAGTCCGTGGATCGCGTCCGCAGCGCGCGTGGCTGCATCAAGCCAGGTCGGCTCCTGACACACGAGACCTGCCCGGCTCAGCGCTCCTATAGCGAGACCATTGCTCCCCGCATTGAGCACCTGGCTGCGCAAGGGAGCAGGGCGCTGGTTTCGCTCTGTGAGCAGGCGTGCTCGCCCTGACGCCAGCAGGGCGTCGGCGGTGTCAGGTTCGAGTGACAGTCGTTCCACCACGGCGCGCCATGCGTCGCGACGGTAGAGCAGCCAGCGCGCACCGTGATTCGCAGGCTTGTCGAGTCCGTATAAGGTTTCAACGACCAGGTATTCGTCTTCGTCGAGCAGTCGCCGCACCGCGTCACGCCGCCAGGTGAAATACGCCGCGCCGTCTTCCGCGGGTCGTTCGCCAGCGACCAGACCGCCCGCGGCGACGCCCTCGGGTTCCCGCAGCGCGTCGAGAACCCAGTTGACCGTGCCGTCGATGACCTCCCGGAAGAGACGGTCGCGGCTGACGGCGTAGGCGTCGACGTAAAGCCCGAGCAGCTGCGCGTTGTCCACCAGGGACTTCTGAAACACGGGCGCGGACCATTTTCGGTCGAGGGCATAGCGAAAAAAGCCTCCGCCGAGATGATCTCGAATGCCGCCCCGGGCCATGCGTGTCAGCGTGTGCATGACCAGCTCCAGACCGTTCCGGTCGGGATTGGGCGTGCCGCGACGACGCGCCCACCCAAGCAGAAGCCGCTCGGTCCAGGTGGGCAACGGAAATTTGGCGCCGGTTCCAAAACCGCCCTCGGTGGCGTCGTGAAGCGCCTCGAGCTGCTCCCGAGCGGCCGCAAGCAGGGGATCTGCGGCAAGGGTTTTGGTTTCCTCAGACTCAGTGGCAAGGGTGCGGAGTCGTTTGCCAAGCTCCGCGCATTGCTTCTGCACCGCTTCGCGTTCATTGCGGAAAGTTTCCGTGACCCGCAGCAACAGGTCCGAGAACCCCGGCAAGCCGTCCCTCGCACCAGGGGGAAAGTAGCCGCCGCCGAAGAAGGGCAGCAGCGTGTCCGGATCCAGGAATACGGTCACGGGCATGCCGGGAGCCTCCCGGTTCAGCACGGTCAATGCGAACTGGTAGGTGCGCGCGACGTCCGGGTACTCGTCGCGATCGACCTTGATGCAGAAAAAATCGGTGTTAAGAAGCGCGGCAACGCTGCTCTGACCGTACGACTCCTTCGACATGCGCACGCAGCCCGCGCTGCCCTCGTGCCCGATGGAAAGGAGCACTGGGCGACCGGCTGATCGCGCCATCGCGGTGACGGAGTCGTGCCAGGGATGCCAGTGCACCGGTTCGAGAGCCGCGGTGCGCAGATAGGAGCTGGCAGCCTCGGCGAGGCCTGCAGTACTCATGAAGAGGGATAACTTGTCAGGCGCATCCGTATCCACGTTCCGGTTCAGGGACGTGGTGGAATCCTACCCCCAACTGGGTCGGAGTGGGGTCGTTCCGCTGGCAGGGGGCGATGCTTTCGCGCCGGCGTGTTCGCGCCGGCGTTGCCAAGCTGGCTCGGATTGGTTTTCATGGGGCTACGCAACGCGCTGAATTTTCGAGGGTTACCGAATCGTGGTCGATGCCGATGGCTTCCGCCCCAACGTGGGGATCATCCTGGCGAACCCGCATGGCCAAGTGCTGTGGGCGCGCCGCATCGGCGGCCAGGATGCCTGGCAGTTCCCACAAGGCGGCATCAACGCCGATGAGACACCCGAAGAAGCGCTCTTTCGCGAACTGCACGAGGAAGTCGGACTGCTACCCGAGTCCGTTCGCGTGCTGGCGACCACCCGCGGCTGGCTGCACTACCGGCTGCCCAAGCGGCTGCGACGCAACAACTCGTCGCCCGGATTCAAGGGACAGAAACAGAAGTGGTTTCTGCTCGAGCTCGTCGGCGACGAAGGCGCGATAGCGTTCGATTGCGGGCACAAGCCGGAATTCGATCACTGGCGCTGGGTTAGCTATTGGTACCCCGTGCGTCAGGTGGTCGACTTCAAGCGCGAGGTCTATCGCCGAGCGCTGAAAGAGCTTGCTTTGCATCTGCCCGTCTCGGCATCAGCCTGATGCTCGCTTCCCTCAGGCGGATCGTGCAGGACGTCGCGGCCGCGCCAAGTTTCGGCGCGGGCCTCGACATCATTGTCCGCGATGTGCGCGACACGCTGGGTACCGAGGTGTGCTCGGTCTATCTGCTGAGCCCAGAAGGCGATCGCTATCAGTTCGTGGCGACCGAGGGGCTCAACCGTGAGTCGGTCGGCAAGCTGTCGCTCAAGCTCGGCCAGGGCCTCGTCACGTTGGTGGCGGAGCGCGCGGAGCCGATTAACCTGCAGGACGCGAGCTTTCACCCGCGGTTTCACTATCTGCCTGAGATCGGCGAGGAGCCCTTTAACGCGTTTCTGGGCGTGCCGGTGATTCACCACCGCGAGGTGCTCGGCGTGCTCGTCGTGCAGCAGCGCGACAACCGTCGGTTCGATGAAAGCGAAGAAGCGTTCATGGTAACGCTGGCGGCGCAGCTTGCAGGCGCTATCGCGCATGCGCAGGCCACGGGTGATATTCGCAAGCTCTTTCATGGCGCAACGACCCAGCCTTCGGCGGATCGACTGTTTCGTGGTGTGCCGGGGGCACCGGGAATCGCCATTGGGACCGCGGTCGTCGTGCAACCCCCCGCCAATCTCGAGGGCGTGGCTGAGCGCGAGACAGACGATGTCACGACGGAGCTCATGCTGCTTGATCGTGCGCTCAACGCCGTGCGTGGCGATTTGCGACGCATCAGCCAGCAATTTGAGCACACCCTGCCCGCGGAAGAGCTCGCGCTCTTTGATGCCTATCTGCACATGCTCGACGACAACGCGCTGGCCGGCGACATCCGTGACCGCGTGCGGCGCGGGCAGTGGTCACAGGGTGCGCTCAAGCAGGTGATTCGTGAGCACGTGCGGCGCTTCGAGTCGATGGAGGATCCATATCTGCGCGAACGCGGCGCGGATGTCGAAGATCTGGGTCTCAGGGTCCTCGCCTATCTGCAGGACATCGCCACGCGGCGGGTACATTTCCCCGCGGACGCGATTCTGGTGGGTTATGAAGTTACCGCGGCCATGCTCGCGAACGTTCCTGCGGATCGGCTGAAGGGCATTGTGTCCCTGCGCGGATCCGGCAGCTCCCACGTGGCGATTCTCGCGCGTGCGCTGGATGTGCCGTCGGTGATGGGAGCGGTGGATGTTCCCATCGCGACGCTGGAGGGTCAGCCCCTCGTGCTCGATGGCAGCTACGGCGAAGTGTTTCTGAATCCTTCGGCCGTGCTGCTGCGGAACTATCGCTCGCTCATTGATCAGGAACGGGCCTTCTCGCGCGAGCTCGAGTCGCTGAAGACGCTGCCGTGCGTCACCCGCGACGGGGTCTCGGTAGCCCTTTGGGTGAATATCGGTCTGCCCGGCGACATCTCGCGATCGCTTGACCGCGGCGCGGAAGGGATCGGTCTCTTTCGCACCGAAGTGCCCTTCATGTCGAAGGACCGCTTTCCGACCGAAGAAGAGCAGCGTGTGCTCTACCGCGAGCACATGACCGCGTTCGAGCCGCGACCGGTGACCATGCGCACGCTGGACATAGGCGGCGACAAGTCGCTCAGCTATTTCCCGATCGAGGAAGAGAATCCGTTCCTCGGCTGGCGCGGCATTCGCGTGACGCTGGATCACCCCGAGATCTTCATGGTGCAGACCCGCGCCATGCTCAAAGCCAGCGCTGGCCTGCGAGGCGAACTGCGCATCAT
>DMUF01000228.1:0-15327 GCA_003476445.1 Gammaproteobacteria bacterium
CCCATCACCCCGATGCGCGATCCATCGACCCACTCGAGCGTGCGCAGGAACTCGACCCCGCGCAGCTGGTCTCGCACCTCGATATCGCCCAGGCGTCGGTGAATCGGGGCCTCGAAGGCGGGCCCACGGTTGCCGGAGCCGCGGTTATCGAGTTCGAGCACGCCGTAGCCGTGCTGGGCGAGCATCTGCAGCGTAAGCGGCTGCCATTCGTTGCGCACCCGCTGTACGCCGGGACCGCCATACACGTGAACGATCACGGGGTATCCCGGCTCAGGGCGCGGGCCCTGAGGTTCCGTCAGACGGTAATGCAGCAGCTGACCATCTTCCGCGCGCAGCGTTCCCAGCTGTGCTGCTTGATGTGCGGGCAGGTAGCGTGCGTACGGGTGATCCGGTGTTACCCGCTCTTCCGCCAGCGTGATGACATCACCTCGCTCCTTCGCAACGGGTACCAGCCGCAAGGCGGCGGGCAGCGACAGGCTGGTCACGCGATCCAGCAGCCGGGTGCCGTCGGCGCTGACGCTGACGTCATGCCAGCCGCTCTCATGGGTCAGCCGCTCGGGAGCCGTTGCGCCCGTCAGATCGACTCGATAAGCGTGCTGCTCCGTCGGTGTGTCGAACCAGCCCTGAACGATGACTGATCGCGTGTCGACCCACAGAATCTTGTTGACGCGACCGGTACCGCGCGTGATCTGGTGCAGCCCGTCAGCGGATACGCGGTAGAGATGAGCGTGGCCATCGCGTTCGGAGGTCCAGAGCAGCGAGTTCTCATCCAGCACACGACAATTGTCATGCAGGTTCACCCAATGGTCGGCGTGCTCCTCGAGCAGAACGCTTCTCGCACCGGTGTCCGGCGCGAATGACACCAGCCGCAGCGTGCGCTGGTCCCGGGATTGGACCTGCACCAGCAGACGTTCGTGCCACCATTGCGCGCGTGCCAGGTAATCGTCTTCCGCCGAGGCCCAGTGAATCTCCGTCAGTTGACCAGAGGTCATATCGCGGACAAAAAGTTGCACCCGTGCGTTGGTGCCACCGGCGTACGGATAGCGCTGGGCGACCACGCGCAGCGTATCGGCGTCAAACTCCAGGCGTTGGCTGATCGGAATGACCGATTCGTCTACCCGAGTGTAGGCGAGGTGCCGGCTGCTCGTTGACCACCAGTGCCCGCGGAACCGGTGCATCTCTTCCTGTGCAATGAATTCTGCGCTGCCGTTGAGCCAGGGCTCACCCTCATCGTGGGTAATACGCTGCTCTGTACCTGTTTCAATATCAGTAACGTAGAGATCACCTGCTCGAACGTAACTCAGGTAACGGCCGAGGGGGTCAAAGGTCAGATCGGTCTGTCGCGTTCCGGCCGGTGTGATCGCCCGAAGCGTTCCCGTTGCCAGTTCGAGCACCCAGCCGACGCCGGCGACCGGCAGCAGTGCGAGCTGCCCGTTGTCGCTGAAGCACGCTTCCGTGATACCCCGATTGAACTGGCGTTTGCGTTCGCGCTCGGCGGCCTCTGCTGCGGTGTCCGCATGTTCCTCATGGTCAAGATGATCGCCGGTGATCCACGGTTCTGCCGATCCCCGCTCGAGGTCGTAGCGCCAGAGATCAAGCCGTTCCCGCACATCCGCGGCCGAGCGCAGAAAGGCGATGGCGCGGCCGTCCGGCGTGAACTGCGCTTGCTGTGGTAACCCGCCGAAGAGCGGAGGGTCGCTGAAGATCCGCTCGGGGGTAAGGCGCGGGTGCGATGCGTCGTTCGTTGCCGGTCTTCCGTTCTCAGCCATGCTGTCGGCCGTCCTGGAGGGTCGATGTCGCAGCGTCGGCAAAGGCGCTGCGGGTGAGATTTCGGACGCCGTCGGCGGTGACGACGACGTTATCTTCGATCCGGATACCGCCAAAGGGCATCAGCCGTTCGACCAAGGTCGTATTGAGGAGAGCCCCATCCGGCCCTGCGCGTAGACCATCGAGCAGCATCGGAATGAAGTAGATACCCGGCTCGATGGTGAACACCTGGTTTACCTCCACCGTGCGGGTGAGCCGAAGCGAGGGATAGTCCGCGGGCGGGGCGACTCGCGTGCCGCTGCGATCCGCCTGCAGTCCGCCCACGTCGTGCACCTGCAATCCAAGCAAGTGCCCGAGTCCATGGGGCAGGAAGGCGCGGGTCAGACCGCGAGCAAACGCTGTTTCCGCGGAGCACCGAAGCACGTCATGCTCGGTCAGGATACGTGCCACTGCCCGGTGCGCGGCCTCGTGCAGATCCAGGTAACGGACGCCGGGACGGATGTGATGCATGAGCGCCTGCTGTTCCGCATCGAGCGCATCGCGCAGCGCGCGGAAGAGTGTCGCATCGGGCGCGTCAGGCGCGACATGCGTGCGGGTGATGTCAGCCGCGTATCCGAGCGCCGCAGCACCCGCATCGATCAGCAGCGTCCGCCTGGGTGATGCGGACGCTCGATCGTAGTGCTGGTAGTGCAGGAGCGCCGCATGGTCATTGCAGGCAATGATGCTGTGATAGGGCAATTCCGCTGCGGTGTGGCCGGTGGCTTCGAGATAATCGAGCGCGATATCGAACTCGCTCCTGCCATGCTCCCAGGCCCGGGCTGCCGCCAGATGACCGCGCACCGCGCGCGCGGTGGCGGCGATCATGCAGTCCTGTTCCCAAGCGGTCTTCTGTGCGCGATCCCAGTCGATCCGCGCGATCAGCGCTTCGGGATTGAGCTCGGCGCCGTCATCCGCGGCGTGCCGCGTGATCTGTGCAACCCGACCATTGCCAGTCGCCTCGCGCAGTCCGCGCGCGAGCGCCTCTGCGGACTTGAACACCCGCACGTCGAGCGCACTCGCGATCCGTTCCGGCAGCGCCGGCGGTTGATGCCAGTAGTCTTCGGCTGACAGAAAGAAGAGGGTGGCTCGGCCATCGTTGCGAACGACGAGGCTGCTGCCTGCGCAATCCACGCCCGGCACCCACTGGGCGAAATGCGGATTCGGCCGCCAGGGCGGGGACTGGTCATCAAGGAAGTAATAGTCGAGCTCGCCGGCATCGAGCCGCACGGCATCGAACCGGGTCTCGCCGAGCGCCTGTGACCAGCGTGCGCCCAGAATGCGCAGGTGGTCGCGGTAGTGCGCGTGCGCACCAGCCGTCTCGGCGTGAGCGAGGAATGACCCTGGGATTTCCGATGCGGACGGGGCAGACGGGTCCGGTTTGGCGTTGGGCACGGGAGAGCGCTCCACGGGGCGAAATGTTCATGCTAGTGTACCGCGAGACCGGCGGATTCAGTCGCCGGAGACAGCGGGAGGATTCATGACGGGATTTGCATACCATGCTCCGACGAGCGTGGCGGAAACCCTTGCTCTGCTTGGTGATCACGCCCGAGCCGGGCGCCGTGCCCAGGTGCTGGCCGGGGGCACAGATGTCCTGGTGCAGCTGCGTGGCGTGGATCGCACGCCGCGGGCCCTGGTGGACATCAAAGGGCTAGCGGAGGTGAACCGGCTACACGTTGGTGCAGACCACGTCTTTATCGGTGCTGCGATCCCAAGCGCACACCTCAACGAGAACGCGGAGCTCGCCCGCTTGTATCCCGGCCTCATGGAAGCGGCAGACCTTATTGGCTCCACCCAGATCCAGGGCCGGGCTTCCGTGGGCGGCAACCTCTGCAACGCGTCCCCGGCGGGCGACACCATTCCCGCGTTGATTGCGGTGGGCGCCAGGTGCGTGATTGCCACCGCCTCGGGCACGCGCGAGCTGCCGGTCGAGGCCTTTGTCACCGGCGTCGGTCGCAATGCGCTCGTGAGCGGCGAGCTGCTCCTCGGGCTCTCGTTGCCCCGCCCCGGTGCGGCAACCGCTGACGCCTATCTGCGGTTTACGCCGCGTACGGAAATGGATATCGCGGTCGCCGGCTGTGGTGTCAGCGTGACGCTCGATGCAGGCGGCGTGTGCACGGCGGCGCGGGTTGGCATCGGCGCGGTCGCTCCCACGGCGCTTCTGGTCGAAGCCGCCGCTGCCGCGCTTGTTGGCACCCGACTGGACGAAGCAGCCCTGAACGCAGCGGGGGCAGCCTGCAGCAGCGCGGCGTCTCCAATTACGGACAAGCGCGGCACCGCGGATTATCGACGCAAGGTGGTGGGCGTGCTGTGCCGCCGCGCGGTGGGTATCGCGCGTGATCGTGTCTTGGCACACCGCGCTTAAAGAAGAGAGAACATCATGGACAAGATTCAGATCGGCACCTCCATCAATGGTGAGGCGGTGGAATTCCTCTGCGAGCCGCAGCAGTCGCTGCTCGAAGTACTGCGCGACACACTGGGGCGGACCGGCACCAAGGAAGGGTGTTCAACCGGCGACTGCGGAGCCTGCAGCGTGCTCATGGATGGACGGCTCGTCTGTGCCTGCCTGGTACTGGCGGCAGAAGCGGGCGGCCACGAGATCACCACGATCGAAGGGCTCGCAACCGACGCGGGATTGCATCCGATCCAGCAGAAGTTTCTGGAACATGCCGCTCTGCAGTGCGGTATCTGCACCCCGGGTCTGATCGTGGCGACAAAGGCGCTGCTCGATCGGCATCCCGATCCGGATGAAACTACCATCCGCTATTGGCTTGCAGGGAACCTGTGCCGCTGCACCGGATACGACAAGATCATCCGCGCAGTGCAAGACGCCGCGCGCAGTCTGGCCCATCCCGCGTAACGCGCGGTACCTGGCGAGGAGATAACGAACATGGCTGAAGCTGTTGATTACAAAGCGATTGGAACTTCGCCGGTACGTCCGGACGGGGTCGACAAGGTTACGGGTCGAGCGCAGTACGGCGCGGACCTGAATCTTCCCGGTCAGATCTACGGGAAGGTGTTGCGCAGCCCGCACGCCCACGCGCGCATCCTGAAGATCGACACGTCGCGCGCGCTCGCGCTGCCGGGTGTCTATGGTGTCATCACCGGGCAGGACTTTCCCGAAGCCGAAGGTGGCGAGATTGGTGGTGAAGGTGGCGGCGACGTCTCCGATCTGGCCAAGAACATCATGGCCCGGGACAAGGTGCTCTACCACGGTCACGCGGTGGCTGCCGTGGCAGCGAAATCTCTGAGCGTCGCGCAGGCCGCGCTTGATGCCATCAGCGTCGAGTACGAAGTGCTTGCGCCGGTGCTCGATCTCGAGTCTGCGATGGCGCCCGGTGCAACGCTTATTGACCCGTCTTGCTTCACCAAGAACCTGCCGGAGAAGCCCACGGCACCAAGCAATATCGCAGCGGTGATGAAGCTTGGTCGCGGCAATGTCGAGGAGGGGTTCGCCCAGGCAGACGTGATCGTCGAGGGCGAATACCGCATTCCGATGGCGCACCAGGGTTATATCGAGCCCCATGCGTGCATTGCGTCCTGTAACGAGCAGGGTCAGGCGACGGTCTGGTGCTGTACCCAGGGGCATTTCGAGTTCCGCGCGATGACGGCCAAGGTGCTGCGCATGCACATCGCC
The DNA here is from genome assembly GCA_003476445.1 of Gammaproteobacteria bacterium. GTDB lineage: Bacteria > Pseudomonadota > Gammaproteobacteria > Pseudomonadales > Azotimanducaceae > UBA7803. The sequence goes on from DMUF01000228.1 coordinate 5,441, forward strand.
GACCTCAAATTCATCGCCTCTGAAATTGGTGGCGGTTTCGGCGGCAAGACCGTGATTTATCTCGAGCCTCTCGCCGTTATGCTGTCCCGCAAGTCGCGCCGCCCGGTCAAGATGGCGATGACGCGTGAGGAAGTGTTCCGGGCGACCGGCCCGACGTCAGGCACCCTCGCGCGCATTCGCGTGGGCGCGCGCAAGGACGGCACGCTGACCGCCGCCACTGCCTGGCTCGCCTACGAGGCCGGCGCCTATGCGGGTGCGCCGATGGGCCCTGGCGCGATGACGGTGTTCGCGCCGTACATCCTGCCTAACTTCGCGGTAGAAGCATTCGATGTCCTGCTGAACAAGCCCAAGGTGGCTGCGTACCGGGCGCCCGGCGCGCCGCAATCCATGTACGCCATGGAGTGCGCGATGGATGAGCTCGCGGAGCGACTGGGGATGGATCCCATCGATCTGCGTCTCAAGAACGCGGCGGAAGAGGGCACGCAGGCTCCGTACGGTCCGAAGTTCCCGGCGATTGGTCTGAAGGCGTGCCTGAACGCCGCCAAGGCGCACCCGAATTACACGCGTCCGCTACCCGCTGGCGCTGGGCGGGGCATGGCGGTGGGGTTCTGGTTCAACGTCGGCATGCAGTCCAGCGCGGAAGTGCATATCAACGAGGATGGCACCGTGACCATCGTCGAAGGCAGCCCGGACATCGGCGGGTCGCGCGCTTCCATGGCGCTCATGGCGTCGGAAACGCTCGGTATCCCTTACGAGCGTATCAAGGTGATCATTGGCGATACCGAGAGCGCGGGGTTCTCGAACGTCACCGGCGGCAGCCGTACCACGTTCGCAACCGGTATGGCGGTGATTCGCGCATGTGAAGACATCATCGCCCAGTGCAAATCTCGAGCGGCGTCCACCTGGGGGATCGATGCTGACCAGGTCGATTGGCGCGACGGCGCCGCGATTCCGGCGCCCGGTGTGAATGCTGCGCTGAAGCCGCTCGCACTTGCGGATATCGCCGCGGGTGCGCCGAAGACCGGCGGTCCTCTGCTCGGGCGGGCGTCACTCAATGCCCAGGGGGCAGGAGCCGGTTTCTCGGTGAATCTGGCGGATATTCGCGTTGATCCGGAGACCGGCAAGGTCGACGTCCTCAGCTTCACGGCCATTCAGGACGCCGGTAAGGCGATTCATCCGGCGTACGTGGAAGGTCAGATGCAGGGCGGCGCCGTTCAAGGGCTTGGCTGGGCATTGAACGAGGAATACATCTATGACGCCAACGGCGTCATGCAGAACGCGGGCTTCCTCGACTATCGCATGCCGGTCGCCTCGGACCTTCCGATGATCGACACGGTCATCGTGGAAGTGCCCAATCCCACCCACCCCTACGGGGTGCGTGGCGTGGGCGAGACGCCGATCGTGGCGCCGCTTGCTACCGCCGCCAACGCGGTGTCCCGCGCCACGGGCGTGCGCATGCGCGATCTGCCGTTGTCTCCCCCGCGGGTGCTCGAGGCGCTGGAAGCTGCGGGTCGCTGACCGGCGGTGTCAGCCCGCGTGGTGCTGCCAGAGCACCTGCTGCACCTCACCGGGGGGCAGCGGGTGCTCGACATTGCCGCTGAGAACGTGCGTGATCTGGTGCTCGAACTGGAAGAACGCCATCCAGGGCTGAGAGCAGCCCTGGGTCGCGCGGCTGTCGCGATCGATGGCCAGATCTTCCAGGACGCTTTTCTTGAGGCTATTGGCCCCGATAGCGAGGTGTTTTTTCTGCCGCGAATCGAGGGCGGCTGAAGCACCGCCCGGATAGCTTGGGTCAGCCTGGCTTTGCGCCGGTCAGCGTCTGCTCACGGCGCCTCGATGCGCGTCAGGGCGGCGAGTTCCTCGATGGCCTGCCCCTCATTCAGCACCTTGATGGTTTGCATGCCGAGTTCTCGCGCCGGCTTCAGATTGATGCCCAGATCGTCCAGGAATACGGCGCGTGCGGGAGCGACGCCCAGACGTTCGCAGGCCAGTTCGTAGATTCTCGGGTTGGGTTTGCGGATGCCTTCGACGCTCGATTCGACCACCAGATCGAAGAGCGCCATGACATCAGCTACCCGACCCGCGCGCGTCGCCGAAGACGCCATGCCCGGTCCGTGTCCGGAGCGCACGTTATTGGTGATGCACCCCACGCGGAAGCGGGCTTTGCACCGGCGCAGCATCTCTACCATGCGCGGTCGTATGTCGCCGGAGAGCAGGGCGATGACTTCCCGCCCTGGGATCAAATGGCCAAGTGCGGCCGATTCTTCTGCGAACAGGCGATCAAAGGTGTCGATATCGACACTGCTCGATTCGAACTGCGCCCAGGCGTTGTGTTCCGGATTCGTCGCATTGATCGTGCGAATAAAGTCGCGCGGAATGCCACGTTCGGTTTCGTACCGGTTGAATGCCTCGAACGGGCTGGTGGTCAGTACCCCGCCAAAGTCCCAGAGAATGGCTTCGATAGTCATGCGTTGTCCTGGCAGCAGGTTGGTCAGAAGGCGAAATAGCCGCCGTCGATGAGAAAGGTTTCCGCGGTGTGGTAGGCGCTCGCATCGCTCATGATGTAGACGGCGATACCGGCGAAATCCTCGGGCTGGCCCCAGCGCCGCATCGGCACACGTTTCATCACGTTCTCGACGAACTTGGGGTTGTTGAATGAGCCCTCGGTCATGGCGGTCTCGATCCACCCTGGCAGCAGCGTATGCGCGGTCACGCCGTAGCGGGCGTACTCCACGGCCAATGCTTTGATCATCGCGACAAGCCCGCCCTTCGTTGCGGCGTAGTGCTCCCCCCGCGCCTGCCCGGAGATGGCGGCGAGACTCGCGGTGCCGATGAGGCGGCCGCCAAGGTCGCCGTGCTCCGCGCGCTCCCGCATGTGTCGGGCGGCATGCTTGAAGGTGTAGAACACACCGTCGAGGTTGACGGCCAGTATGCGTTGCCACTCCTCATCCGTTGTTTCGTCGAAGCGCGTGCCGCGGCCGCCGATTCCAGCGTTCGCAAAGCAGCCGTCGATGCGTCCGTGGGTCGCCAGGGTGATCTGCATGCAGCGTTCCACGTCTGTTTCGCTTGCGACATCGCAGACAAGCGCACTCACACGTGGTCCGATCTGCTCGAGCTCAGCAAGCGCGACCGCATTCTTGTCGGCGCGTGTGCCCCAGATGCTCACCTCGGCGCCGGCGGCGGCAAGACCGCGCGCCATGCCAAGACCGATACCGCCGTTGCCGCCGGTAATGACAGCGACCTTTCCGGTCAGATCGAAGGGTGCAAAGGGCATGAGCAGCTCCGGGTCGATCCGTTGCGGGTGTGACGATGCGCGATGGTACTGAAAGCGTCGTGCCCGCTCCACCCGCTGCGGTTGGCCCCCTGCGAGTGGCCCACCGCGGGTGGCTCGCGCACACGGTGTCTGCTAGCGTTCCCGAATCGGCTGGTCTGACGCCTGCCGGTTCGGCATGTTCACTCGCGAGGAGGAAATCGCTCATGGATCTGGAGGGGGGAGTTGCGATCGTTACGGGTTCGTCGTCGGGTGTAGGTGCCGCGACGGCGCGGCAGCTGGCCGAGCGCGGATGCCATGTGGTGATCAACTACGTCGGCAATGCGGCCGGCGCTGAAGAAACGCGTGCCGCGTGTGCGGCATTTGGCGTCGATACCGAGGTTGTGCGGGCAGACGTGGCAAACGATGCCGATTGTCGCCGGCTTGCGGCGGTTGCAGAGGCGCGCTGGGGGCGCATCGATTGTCTGGTGAACAATGCCGGCACGACCAAGTTTGTCGAACATCGCCAGCTCGATGGGCTCGACATCGCTGACTTTCAGCGCATCTATGCGGTCAACACCGTGGGTCCGTTCCAGATGGTGCGTGCGGTCGAGCCGGCGATGCGCCGTGGCGGCCGCGGCAGCATCGTGAACGTCGCGTCCATCGCGGGCGTTATGGGCGTGGGCAGCAGCATTGCCTACGCGGCATCCAAGGGTGCCCTGGTCACCATGGGGCTATCGCTCGCGCGCGTGCTGGGGCCGGAGATTCGGCTCAATACGGTGTGCCCTGGCTTCATTCAGGGTGATTGGCTGGAGGAGGGGATGGGTGCTGACAGCTATGCGCGTACCAAGTCCGCGCTTGAGCAGAGCACGCCGCTCAGACTCACCTGTACCCCGGATTCCGTTGCCGAGGTGATTCTGTTCTTCCTGTCCAGCGCATCGGTCGTTACCGGAGAGACGCTGATTCTTGACGGCGGGCACCATCTGGCACAGCAGCCTTTTGCCCGGCGCTGACACGCCTCGGTCCCGGCAACGCCCTCGCGGCGCCAGACGTTGCGCGGCGCCAGGCGTTGGCTGGAACGGGACCCCGGGGGCTTTGGCGTTGGGTCAGGCGGGTAAGACTTTGGTCGCGTGGCGAATATCGTCGCCGCGCACCTGATAAATCAGGTATTCGCAGAGATTCTTGGCGTGGTCGCCGACGCGCTCGAGCGCGCGGGCGGCCCAGATGACGTTCAGAGCGCGATCCACATTCGCCGGATCCGCCCGCATTTCTTCCGTTCGGTCGTGCAGGATGCGTCGATACAGCTCGTTGATGGCGCGGTCAGAGGGTGCAATAGCGAGCGCGGCGTCGGCATCGCGTCGCGCAAAGGCATCGAGACTGCGCGAGAGAATGTTCTGCGCGAGGTCAGCGAGCGTGCGGAAATCCGCGTACTGGTCACGTGGGTACGCAGAGCTGGCGAGCGCGCGCGCCATTTTTGCGATCTTGCCCGCTTCATCGCCCACGCGCTCGAGGTCGGTGCATGCTTTCATGATACTGATGATCATGCGCAGGTCTGAGGCGGCAGGCTGACGCTTGGCAATGGTGTGCACGCACAGGTCGTCGATCGTAACTTCGAGACGGTTGATGGCGGCGTCTCGCTCACTCACCTGCTGCGCCAGCTCGACATCGTGGTGTACCAGCGCGTTGACCGCGTCTCGCACCACTGCCTCGACGAGACCGGCCATCTCCATGAAATCGTTTCGAATCCGGCCGAGCTCGATGTCAAACTGTTCGGAGATGTGCTGGCCCATGATATTTCCCGGTACTGACTGGGTGAAAGGTCTCGGCTCACGGCGTGAGCGCCACTTTGATTACTCGGCGATTACTCGGCGTCGCGGGCAACGCGCTGCCATCGCTAAAGATGACGCGAGCGCTCCTCGTTTTCAATGCGTGCTTCGCGGCTGGTCGGCGGCGTGATGACAAGTCCTGAATCGAAATCACAAAAGAACGTGCTGCCCTTGCCCGGCTGACTTGTCACCTGCAGCTGGCTGCGGTGGCGTTTCAGCACATGCTTTACAATCGCGAGGCCGAGCCCGGTACCGCCGGCAACGCGAGAGCGAGCAAGATCAACGCGATAGAAGCGTTCAGTGATGCGCGCGATATGTTCCTGCGCGATGCCAATGCCCTGATCACGTACGGCGAGCCGGGCACCACCTGACGGCGCGCGCTCCCACACGATCTCGATCTCGCCACCGTCCGGGCTGTAGCGTACGGCGTTCGAAAGCATGTTGAGTGCGGCGCTGTGCAGCTCGCGCTCCACGCCCCGCAGCCAAAGCGCGCGATCGATGCGGCTGCGGAACTCGTGTTTGCCGTTGCTCAACATTCGTGCTTCAGCAAGGCAGGCATCAAGCTGGTTTGGCAGATCGATGGGGCGCAGATCCGCATCCCCAGGCGGTGGGTTGGCTTCGAGGCGGGAGAGCAGCAACAGGTCGTCGACCAGCGCACGCATGCGCCGGGTCGGTGCATCGAGGCGTTGGACCAGCTGGCGCATGACGTCCGCGTCCACGTCGTCCTCGGCGAGCGCCTCGAGATAACCGGCAATGACGGTGAGCGGCGTACGCAGTTCGTGCGATACGTTGGCCACGAAATCCTGTCGCATGGTGAGCAGACGGTTCAGCTGGGTCACGTCGCGGACGAGAATCAGAACGCGGCCGGCTTCCATGACGATACGGCGTGCTTCGAGCCGGGTCTGATCGTCGAACGGCGAAGGGAACTCGACAATGCCGGCTTCCGAGCGCCCTCGCACCAGCACCGTGAAATCCGGTTGACGGATGAGGCTGGCCAGATGCCCGCCGCGGTCGCCGCGTCGCAACCCCAGCATTTGCTCTGCCGCGGCGTTCATCTGCTCGATGCGTCCATGGGCGTCCACCATGATCGCAGCGTCGGGAAGCGCTGCCGTCATGCGCTGCAGCGCGCGCGAGAGCGCGAGGGTCCTGCGTGTGCGCAGCCGCGCCAGGCGGATTTGCCGGAACATGCGATCGCCGGCCGCAATCCAGCCGGGCAGACGAAACTGCGGCCCCGACAGGGGCGTGCGGCTGAATCTGCGCAGTTCGGAAAACTCTCTCTGCTGCAGGGCTATCCACACGAGAGCGGCAGCAAGGCCGGCCCAGGCAAACGCGTCGGTCAGAATACCCACCACGAGCGCCGCGACGACCAGAAACGCCGCCAGAAACCGCTCGGAGGGCATCTGATTCATTCCGGCTGCAGGTACCGGTAGCCGACGCCGCGCACGGTCTGCACCACGTGTTGCAGACCGTGGGGCTGCAGCACCTTGCGCAGACGCAGAATGTGCACGTCCACGGTGCGCTCTTCGACATACACACTTCGGCCCCAGACGCGGTCGAGCAGCGTGGATCGATCGAAGGCGCGGCCGGGGTTGGTCATGAAATGTTCAAGCAGACGGAACTCAGTCGGCCCTAGGGTTACCGAATTGCCGTTGATCGAGAGATGGTGGGCGTTGAGATCAAGTCGCATGGCGCCGTGCTCGATGATGCCACCTTCCGGTGCGCCGCTGCGACGCAGGAGCGCCCGCACCCGTGCCACGAGTTCCCGCGGCGAGAACGGCTTCGTGACATAGTCATCAATGCCCGCGTCGAAGCTCTTGAGTTTATCGGCTTCTTCGCCGCGCGCGGTCAGCATGATAATGGGAAGATCCGCGGTGTGCTGATCGCGCCTCAGGCGTTTCGCAAGGTCGACGCCGCTGAGTCCGGGCAGCATCCAGTCGAGTACGACAAGACTGGGCAATGTGCCCTCCAGTCGGCGCAGGGCGTCTTCTGCCGAGGGCGATTCCCACACCTGAAAGCCTGCGCGTGTGAGGGAGAAGCTCAGCATCTCGAGGATGCCGGGCTCATCTTCCACCACGAGGATCGTATTGCTACTCATCGCTTGTCCGCTGTTTCGCGCCAGTTGGCGTGCGGAGCCGAATGCTCTGGTGCGAATGTTACGCGAGCATGACATTTTTGCGTCGCGCCTTCAGCGTGTTTGGCTCGCGGCGGGGCTCTGTCGGGCGCCCCGCTTGACTTCGCTTTGACCATTGATGATCCTTCGGCGCGTGTAGGGGAGGGGTGACACCGGTGTTCGTTCAGAGCACACGATCCCTCATGTTTGTAAACGAGTACTCCGGAGCGTCGCGGCGGTTCGGCCTGCATGTCGGGTCGAGTGCGTGCGGTGGATCCAGGTGGGTCTAAGAACCTGTAAAACCCGTAGGAAGTCGTATGAATAGAGTTTGGATGAAGAGGCTCTCGGCGCCCCTGCTGTTCGCGCTTGGCGCGGCTGGCACTGCGTCAGCAGCCACGTTGAACGACATCTACCGCGCAGCGGATCAGATCAACGGCCAGGCGAAGCAGTCTCAGGCACGGATCGACACCCTCACGGAAGAGACCCGCAATCTTCTCAATGACTACAAGACGGTGCTGAAGCAGATCGAAGGTCTGCGGGTCTACAACCGTCAGCTCGAGCGGCAGATTGCCAATCAGGAAACGGAGAAGTCGGCGATCTCCAACTCGATCGAGCAGGTCACCATCATCGAGCGGCAGATCGGGCCTCTGATGACGCGCATGGTTGACGGCCTCGAGCAGTTTGTAAGTCTCGATCTGCCGTTCCTGCAGAAAGAGCGCAACGATCGCATTCAGATGCTGCGTGAGACCATGGACCGCGCCGACGTGGCGGTTTCGGAAAAGCTGAGCCAAGTGCTCCGTGCCTACCAGATTGAGAACGAGTACGGGCGCACGCTGGAGTCCTATGGCGACACCATCACTATCGATGGGGTTGAACGTAAGGTGGAAGTGCTCAAGGTCGGTCGCGTGGCGCTGGTATACCAGACGCCGGACGGCGAAGAGAGCGGTCGTTTCAATGCCGCTACCCGCGCTTGGGAGCCGCTGGACGACGAGTTCAAGACGCCCGTTCGCAACGGGATTCGGATGGCGAACAAGCAGCTGACCATCGACCTGCTTGAGGTTCCGGTTCAGATCATGGAGGCGGCGCAATAATGATCATCGTCAATACATGGAGTCGCGCGCTTGCACGCGCGCTTGCGCTGACCGCGCTACTCGCCTTCGGATCTGCCGCGGTGGCGGCAGAAGCCGCCGCTGAGGCAGAAGCCCTCGAGCCGACGCCGGCGGATGACCTCAAGGTGACACAGGCCGCAAGCCTGGACGAACTGCTCAGCAACGTAGAGCAGCGCCGTGTAGTCGAGTCCCGCGAACACAGCCAGCGCGAGGCGACGTTTGCCCGTGACAAAGCCGCTCAGGCGAAAATGCTGGCGGATGCCAAGGCCGAGCAGGGTCGCGAAGAGCGACGCTCGGAAGCGCTGGAAACTCGGTTCCAGGAAAACGAGACCGCCATCGGCGATCTGCAGGAAGCGCTGGACAAGCGCCTCGGCTCGCTGCGTGAACTCTTCGGCGTACTGCAGCAGGTAGCCGGCGACACCCGCGGTCTCTTCGAGGGCTCGATCATCAGCGCCCAGTATCCGGGTCGGGGCGAGTGGCTGAGCGCACTGGCCAAGAAAATGGGCACCTCGACCGAACTGGCCACCATCGAAGAGATGGAAACCCTCTGGTTCGAGCTGCAGCGTGAAATGACCGAGACCGGTCGTATCGCAAAGTTCAACAGCACGGTAGTGCTTAACAACGGCGATAAGGTCGAGCAGGAAATCATCCGCGTCGGTGCGTTCAACCTCGTGTCCGACGGCAAGTACATTCAGTTCGACCCGTCCGACGGCAGCCTCGTTGAGCTCCCGCGCCAGCCGAGCGGTCGGTTCACCAGCACGTCCGAGGCGCTGACGGAAGCGGCTCCGGGCGAAACCATTGCGTTTGGTATCGACCCGACGCGTGGATCACTCCTCAGCCTGCTCATTCAGGCAGCGACGCTTGGCGACCAGATTGGGTCGCTCATGGGCGGCATCTCCAAGGGCGAATGCTACTTGCCGTGGTGTGATGGTCAGGGCGGTTCCGTCGGTTCCGTCATTATGCTGTCGGGTCTGCTCGGCGTGTTGATCGGTATCGAGCGTCTCATCACCCTGTCGCTGCAGGCGGCGAAGGTGAACAGCCAGCGCAAGTCCTCCACGATCGATGAAGGTAACCCGCTGGGTCGGGTGCTCAAGGCCTACGAGGAGAATAAGGACGTCGATCTGGAGACGCTCGAGCTCAAGCTGGGCGAAGCGATCCTCAAGGAAACGCCTGCGCTGACGAGAAACATCACCCTCATGCAGGTGATCTCCGTGGTAGCGCCGCTCCTCGGTCTGCTGGGTACGGTTATCGGTATGATCATGACGTTCCAGGCGATCACCCTGTTTGGCACGGGTGACCCCAAGACCATGGCAACCGGTATTTCCACCGCGCTCGTGACCACTGTGCAGGGTCTCGTCGTAGCCATCCCGATGACGCTGTTCCACGCCGTGGTCGCAGCGCGCAGCCGCGGGCTCATCCACATCCTGGAAGAGCAGAGCGCCGGCATCATCGCCGATCAGGCGGAGCGGGCAGGGAAGTCGCTGGGTTAATCCCGGCGACTGCCTCCCAGGGTTTTGCCACCTTTTAGCGTGAGTCCTGCACATGTTTTATGAAGCGTATCTCAAGATCATGACCTTCATGGAAACGGGGGG
>DMUF01000228.1:15579-16816 GCA_003476445.1 Gammaproteobacteria bacterium
TGACCTTCATGGAAACGGGGGGTGATGTTCTCTGGGCGATCGCCGCCATCACGTTCTTCATGTTCGCGCTGATCTTCGAGCGCATCGGCTACTTCATGACCGCGCATCGCGGCATGGTGCGTGATGCCACAATCTCGTGGGAGTCGCGGACAGAGCGAAAGTCGTGGTCCGCGCACCAGATCCGCGACGGAATGGTATCTCGTGGAGTAGCCACGATCTCCGGCACGCTGCCCCTGATTCAGACCTGCGTGACTCTCTGTCCGCTGCTGGGTCTGTTGGGCACCGTGACCGGGATGATCAGCGTTTTTGATGCTATGGCGACACAGGGCGGAAACGCCCGCTCTATGGCAGCAGGTGTTTCGATGGCGACCATTCCGACGATGGCGGGAATGATCTCGTCCATCGCTGGGCTGGTGGCTGCAGAGATGTTGAAGCGCAAGGTCAACTATGAGATCGAGTTGTTCCAGGACACACTGACGATGGATCACTGATCAGTCATTGCGCAAGGGGTGGCGCCCGAAGCCACCCTCCGCTTGGCTGTTAGGAGAATGTGATGGCGAGGAATTTGTCGCGGTTCTCGGGTTCCGAGGAGCAGTCGGAGATCAACCTCACGCCCATGCTGGACGTGGTGTTCATCATGCTGATCTTCTTTATCGTGACCGCGAGTTTCATTAAGCAGGCCGGTATCGATGTTAGTCGTCCGGAAGCGTTGACCGGTGAGCAGCGGCCCACGGTGAGCGTGCTGATTGCGATCAGCGAGACCGGTGAGATCTGGGTCGACAAAAAGAAAGTCGACCCAACGGGGGTGCGTTCAGCCATCGAGCGCCTGCACGCCGAAAACCCGAAGGGTAGCGTTGTTGTACAGGCGGACAAGGGCGCCAAGAACGAAAAGTTGATGCTCGTTCTTGGTGCTGTGCGGGCCATCGGAATCTCCGATGTCGCCGTCTCCACGGAATCCTAGGGGAAGTACGGTCATGGTTCGATATCTCAGTGGGCTGGCGCTCAGTATCGTCACCACGTTTCTGTTGTTCTTCCTGATGCAGTCCTTGATCCAGAGTGACAAGAGCGCGCTGACGGAAGGCGTGAAAGGAAAGCTCATCGACTTCGTTCGCGTGCAGGACGACGTCGAGGTGCAGACACGCACTCGTAAGCCCACGCCGCCGCCGCCGCCGGAGGAGCCGCCCACCATGCCCACGATGCCCCCGAGCGTCTCCTCCAACGCCTCGCCCCATCCCTC
>DMUF01000228.1:17002-17264 GCA_003476445.1 Gammaproteobacteria bacterium
CGCCGCCGCCGGAGGAGCCGCCCCCGGACGCGCCAACGCCTGATTTCGACGCCAATGCCAACAGCATGGGGGTTGATGTCTCGGCGGTGGACGTCAAGGTTGACGTGAACGTCGGCGGAATCGGCGGCTTCAGCTCAGACGGCGAGTATCTGCCAATCGTCAAAGTCGCGCCGGTCTATCCGCGCCGCGCGCAAACGCGCGGTATCGAGGGCTATGTGCTGCTCGAGTTCTTTGTCACCACCGCGGGTGCGGTGCGAGACCC
>DMUF01000057.1 GCA_003476445.1 Gammaproteobacteria bacterium
GTCTGGATCCGCTGCGCGAGGTCCCGGCGGCCGTAATGGACCTGAAGGAACAGCCGACCGGTGCCTCCCGTCCCGGCTGGGGTGCCCCGGTGCCACGCGTCAGACACGAACAGCACCACGTCGCCGGCGACCCCGGTGAGTAGCACCGGTGGTCGGCCGTCGTAGGACAGCTCGGGGTCGTGGATACGGTCAAGGGGCGCGAGCCGCCCCGACCGATGGCTGCCCGGCACGACGGCCGTCGGGCCGCACGGCTCAGGGCAGTCGCGCAGCAGCAGGTGCGCACCGATAGCGAACACCGGGTAGGGAATGCGGTCGTCCCACGGCACGCCGTCAGGGCGCGGCACGTGCGGGCCAGCGTCGCAGTGCCAGGGCCCGCCGGCGAACGACGGCGGGTTGTTCCAGGCCGTGTTGGCGATCACGTGGCAGTCATCGCCGAGCAGCGGCTCGATCACCTCGAGGATCCGGGGATGTCCGATCGCTGCCTGGCACGCGGCCGACCGGTTGAGCATGCCGTACCGGAACTCGGCTCGATCCACCCGGCCCCGTTCGGGTTCGCTGGTTGCGAAGCACTCGAGGATCTCGGTGGTCAGCGCGCTCACCTCCTCGGCGCTCAACGCCCCCCGCAGCACGGCATAGCCGTCAGCCTCAAGTTGCGCGGTCGCCTCGGGTGCGTCGCCGCGGTACAGGCCAAGGTTGCCACCCAACCGACGGATCATGCTTCCTCCACAAAATGTCGCCTGCGCGAAGCCTGCACGCGCTCCATTCCACCACGTGATCCGCACGCCCGTCACCCCGAGTTCTTCGTGCCCCGGCGCACCCTCATTAGGAAATGAGGGAAAGGGGGCGCTATGCTCACCTTCTTCGCATTAACCCCCCTGTCCCTGAGATCTGCAGCGCGTGTGCTAAGCCCCCCATGTCCGAGCAAACCAACGACCGCCGCATCGCGCATCTCGACATGGACGCGTTCTTTGCGTCCGTCGAGCTGCTCCGACGCCCGGCGCTGCGCGGGCTGCCGGTGGTGGTCGGAGGTCGCCATGTCGACGGCGAGCGGCTGCGCAGTTACGCGGGACGAGGGGTCGTAACGACCGCCACCTACGAGGCGCGGGCCTTCGGTGTGCGGTCGGGCATGGGGCTCATGAAGGCAGCGCTTCTTGCCCCTGACGCGATCCTGTTACCCGCGAACTTCGACGCTTACCGCGAGTACTCGCGGCGCTTCAAGGCCGCCGTTCGTGCGATCACACCCGTGATCGAGGATCGCGGCATCGACGAAATCTATATCGATCTGTCGGCGGAGACTGACGACGCGCACACGCTGGGCACCCGCCTGAAGCACGCGGTGCACGCAGCAACCGGTCTTACCTGCTCCATCGGCATTGCGCGCAACAAGCTCCTCGCCAAGCTCTGCTCCGATCTCGACAAGCCTGACGGGCTAACAGTGCTTGGCGACGCGGATCTCGCCACGCGCATCTGGCCGCTTCCCGCCGCTCGTATCAATGGCGTGGGACCCAAGTCTGCCGCTCGGCTCACACTGCTCGGGATCGACACCATCGCGGATCTCGCCGCAGCAGATCCGACGCAGCTGATCGACGAGTTCGGATCAAGCTACGGGCGCTGGCTGCACGACGCCGCCCACGGTCGCGACCAACGCCCCGTGGTCACGGCGGGAGAACCCCGGTCGGTGAGCAGGGAGACGACGTTCGAGCGCGACCTGCATCCGCGTGCTGATCGCGAGCAGCTGGGCCGAATATTCACTGCGCTCTGCGAACGTCTGGCGGAGGACCTTGAACGCAAGGGCTACCTTGGAAGAACCGTGGGCATCAAGCTGCGCTATGACGATTTCCGCACCTTGACCCGCGACTACACACTGCCCGAACCGGTGGCAAGCGCACGGGAACTGCGCCACGCTGCCGGGCAATGCCTGCGCCGGGTTGCGCTCGATCGACCCATGCGGCTGCTTGGCGTGCGCGTGAGTGGCCTTGTGAGCGCACGCGAACCGCTGCCGATTTCGCCGCAGCAGACGCTTGATTTCGGGATAGCGGATGGGGATCAACCCACGAGCAATCGGCGCAAGTAGTCGTTAAGGAATACCCCGGACGGGTCGAGCGTCGTACGCGCGGAGCGGAAGTCATCGAACCGCGGATAAAGCGCCGCCACATCTGCCGCACGAAGGCTGTGCAGCTTGCCCCAATGCGGTCGGCCGTCAAAGGTGCGGAAGATCGCCTCCGCCGCCTCGAAGACCGGGCGCCAGTCGCGTTCCGCTCCCTGATGCACCGACAGCGTAATGGTGTCGCGACCTTGCGCCGTGCTGAGCGGCAGATCGTCTGCGGCCAGGGTGCGGAACTCGATCGGCCACGGCAGCCGCGGAAAGTCCTTGAGAAACCGTTCTCTGAGCGCGACGAAACAGGCCCACCCGTCCGCGTAGGGGACCGAGTACTCCATTTCGTTGAAGCGAATGTCCCGGTCGCTCGGAAATGCTTCCCACGCTGGCGCGATGTACTCGCTCTCACCCAGACGGGCCGGCCCGGCGTCGGTCCTGTTCAACACCTTCATGTCGCAGCGATCCGTCGCCGGCGTCCAGAAAAATTCGAAGTGCCGATTGGTGTTGACCAACTCGACCCAGCGCTCGGCGCATTCGTCATACCCGCACTCCCACGTGCGCTCGTGCAGGTTGAATGCAGGCGCCAGCGCAAGGGTCACATCCAACATGATGCCGCACGTCCCCTGGGCGACACAGGCAGCAGCCAGAAGATCGGCATCGCGCTCGTGATGCAGCTCCCGAAGGCGGCCATCTGCCGTTACCAGCCGCATCGAGCGCACCAGATTGGACAGGCTTTGCAGCGACTTGCCGGTGCCATGCGTTCCGGTACCGATGGCGCCCGCGATCGACTGCCGATCGATATCGCCCTGCTGCGGCAACGACAGCCCCTGCGCCCACAAGAGCGGCCCCAGATCATGCAGTTTGGTTCCAGCCCCGATCGTCGCTTCCGCGCGCGAGAGATCCACCGCATGAACACCCGCGAAGTGATCGAGTGAAACGATCGCGTCGTCAGTCCAGAACGGCACGAACGAGTGCCCCGTGCCGACGGCGCGGACCTGACGCCCTGCGGCCACGGCGCGCGTCACAAGCGCCTGAACATCGTCGACCGAGCGCGGATAGCGAACCGTCGCCGCATGGCGCTGACTGCCGGACCAGTTCTGCCAGCCTGTCGAACTATCGGTCATGTTTTATCCTCGTTGCTCAGGGCGTGAGCGCACATTGCCAGAACTCGAGATCCACGTGACGACCGAGTTTGAACCCCACGCCAACGTGGCGGCCGACGCAGTTGAAACCGAGCCGGGCATGCAGCGCCTGACTCGCAGCGTTCGGCAGCGCAATCGCGCCAATGGCCACGCGAAAACCGCGCGTACGCAACGCCTCGAGCAAGACGGCGTAGAGACGTCGACCAGCGCCGTTGCCCTGCGCGTCAGGCCGCAAATAGATCGAGGTCTCTGCCGTCTGCGCAAACGCGCT
>DMUF01000126.1 GCA_003476445.1 Gammaproteobacteria bacterium
GCGGCGCTGATTGAAGCGCGCGGCGCTCAAAGCGCGCTGAATGCGGTCGATTTCGAAGGCCTCCACCTGGGAGCGCAGGTCGAATCCAGCGACGCGCGGCGCGGTGACGCCCATCTCGGTGGCACCTGGCGCAGTGACGCCCGACGTGGTGGCACCCAGCCGCCACGGGGACGCGAAGGGGTCAAATTCGATCTGGTCGACCGGGGCATCCGGCTCCGTTCGATAGACCGCGCGTTCCACCACGTTCTTGAGCTCCCGGATGTTGCCCGGCCACAGCCAGTCGCGTAACGCGCGGCGCGCGCGGGGGGTGAAGCCGGCAAACACGGTACGGCCGAGCGCCTGTGTCATCCCCACCGCGAAGTGCTCGGCTAACAGCAGAATGTCCTCCTCCCGCGCCCGCAGCGGCGGCAGGGTGATCACGTCGAAGGCAAGCCGATCGAGCAGGTCGTGCCGAAAGCGACCGGTACGTGCAAGCTCGGGTAGATCCTCGTTGGTCGCGGCCACCAGCCGCACCTGGGTGCGCAGCGTGCGTTGGCCTCCCACGCGTTCGAACTCCCCGTACTCGATCACGCGCAGGACCTGTTCCTGCACGCGCAGTGAGGTGTTCGCGAGTTCATCGAGAAACAGCGTGCCGCCATCGGCGCGTTCGAAGCGGCCCTGGTGCGCGCGCGTCGCGCCGGTGAAAGCGCCGGCTTCGTGACCGAAGAGCTCTGTCTCAAGCAGCGATTCGCTGAGCGCGGCGCAATTCAGCTTGACGAAGGGCCCTGCCCAACGTGGCGACAGGAAGTGCAGGCGTGAAGCGATCAGCTCTTTGCCGGTGCCGCGTTCGCCGACGACCAGAACCGGCCGATCGAGCGGGGCCGCACGCGACACATCATCGAGGATGCGAAGGATGGCAGGCGATTGTCCGAGCAGACGCTCATGATCCTGATTCATGGGGCGAATCCTGCCTCTAGTTGGTTGTTTTCGCCACACGCGCCTGTGGCGAACGCGGAACCCCCGTGCGCGTGAACCCTGTTTCCCCGATAAAAACATTTAAAACATAGGCATACGTCGTTCTTCCCCGATGGGGGAAATATCGCCAATGCTGGCACGTATGCTGCTTGGGAGCGTGGCAAGCCGGTCGATCCGCGGCGCCCGCCATGGCCCCGCGTGATCGAGCCCGGTCAGCGGATCGTCTGGTCCGACCGGAGAGAATCAGTACTGGAGGTTGTCATGGGTATCTTTTCGCGCATCTCGGATATCGTGAACTCGAATATCAACGCGCTTCTCGACAAGGCCGAGGACCCGGAAAAAATGGTCCGGCTCATCATCCAGGAGATGGAAGAAGCGCTCGTGGAGGTGCGTAGCACGTCCGCGCGGGCTATTGCTGACCGCAAAGAGGTGGAGAGGCGTCAGGGGCATTTCGCGGCAGAAGCCGCGGAGTGGGAACGCAAGGCCGAGGTGGCCGTGGCGAAAAATCGCGATGATCTCGCCCGCGCCGCGCTCGCTGAGCGCAATCGGGCGGAAGAAGCGGGCGTACTCCTGCAACGCGATCTGGCCTTGCTCGAGGACACTCTGCAGAAGCTTGCCGCCGACATCACCGCGCTGCAGGCGAAGATCAAGGATGCGAAGGCACGGCAGAGCGCCCTGATCCTGCGTAATCAGGCGGGGCAGGCGCGTCTCGGCGCGCGTCGCCAGCTTGCTGATCACACCATTGACGACGCGCTGCGGCGTTTCGAGGATTACGAGCGCAAAATGGATGACCTCGAAGGTCAGATCGAGTCCTATGACCTGAGTCGGCGGACGCTTGCTGACGAGATCGCCGATCTCGAGACCTCCGAGAGACTGGATGCCGAGCTCTCGGCGCTCAAGACGCGAATGGCGGGGCAGGTCGCGGGCACCGTTCGCACCTCTGATAAGGAGCCGTGATGGAAGGGCTTGCGATAGCCTTCATGGTGCCTGCCGTCGTCTTCATGACGCTGGTGGCGCCGATCTGGATCTTTATGCACTACCGGAGCAAGCAGCGGTCGGATGCGGCGTTGTCCGAGACCGAGCGAACGGAGATGCGTGAGCTCGAGCACCGGGCGACGGGCATGCTGAAGCGTATTGAAACGCTCGAATCCATCCTGGATGCGCAGACCCCGGGCTGGCGTCAGCGCAGTGGAGACCTTTGATGATCAATGACGATGAAGGCATTCCGGTGCGACGGCTCCGGCTCGACCCCAGCCGGCGGCGGATTGGTGGCGTGTGCGCCGGCATTGCCCGGTATTTCGATCTCGAGACCTGGGTGGTACGACTGGCAACGATCACGCTGCTGATCTTTCTGCCGAGCATCACCATTCCGGCCTATCTGATTGCCTGGTTTCTGCTCGAGCGACCGCGGCATTCGGACGCCTTTATGTCGCCCCCCCGCTCGGGCCGATCCGCGGGCGACCGGCGCTTCGGATCCGCAGCGCCCGAGCTCGGGTCGCGGCACGCACCGCGGCAGGTGCTGCGCGATGTGCGCGCGGATCTCGCCGCGGTAGAGCTGCGGCTGCGGCGCATGGAAGGCCACGTTACCTCCGCTCGGTATACCCTCGAGCGCGAGCTGCGCGCCCTCGATACGGCGGGTTCGGGCCGTCGCGGTCAGGTTTAGAGGAGACCGCCGAATGGATGTCTACACGATGGTGGTGGTCATCGTCGCGCTGTCGATCGGCGGCGGTGTGGCGAACAATTACTTCAAATCGAAGCGCGCAGGTGGACGCGACGTCAGGGGGCTTGCGGACGAGATTGACGCGCTGAAAGCGCGCGTGGCAACGCTTGAGGCGATCGTGACCGATCCCAAGCGCTCCCTCAGCGCCGCTATCGACGAGCTCGAGCGCGCTCCGTAACAGCGGGGCTCACCCCGCGCTCAATGCAGCGGCGCAGACGCGGTCGGGGTAGTCCGTGAAAACTCCGGTCGCTCCCGCCTCAATGAGCTTGCGCGCGGTTTCGAGCTGATTGACGGTGTAGACAAAGCTCGCGAGTCCGCGCTCCCGCGCGGTGGCGAGGCGGTCGGGCGTCGCAATTTTCTGCCATAGATTGATCGCCCACGCGTCGAGTTTCGCCGCGATATCCCACGCCTCGTCGACCCAGTCGTGAAAGAGCGGGGCGACGCGCGTCCCCGCTGAAGCCGCTTTGAAACGCGCGAGTTCCCCGTGGTCGAAGGAAGACACCAGGACATCGGCGCCTGGGAATCCGGCGAGCAGTCGAGCTACCGGTTCCGCCGTGTCGCCGCCCTTCAACTCGATATTGATGCCAGTGCCTGGCGGCAGCGCGGCGATCACTTCCTCGAGCAGGGGAATCGGCCAGCCGCCACCGGCGTCCAGTGCGCGCAGCGCGGCAAGGGATTGCCTGGCCATGGGTCCGACGCCGTTGGTGGTGCGATCGAGCGTGTCGTCGTGCAGCACGATGAGACGCCCTTCGATAACGTGCACGTCGAGCTCCACCGCGTGCACGCCCAGGGCAAATGCGCGCCTAAAGCTCGGCAGCGTGTTTTCAGGAAGCAGGCCCGCGGCGCCCCGGTGGCCGATGATGACAGGCGGGTCGACGAAGCTCACGTGTGCATTCCCGGCAGGCAAACGAATACAATCCCGATCATGAGTTATCAGGTTCTGGCGCGCAAACTCCGCCCCGCGACATTCGACGCGCTGGTGGGGCAGGAGCACGTGGTGCGAGCCTTGCGTCACGCGCTGGACCACGACCGGCTGCATCACGCCTATTTGTTCACGGGCACGCGTGGCGTTGGCAAAACGACCATCGCTCGCGTGCTGGCCAAAAGCCTGAACTGCGAAGTCGGCGTCGGCTCGAATCCCTGCGGTGAATGCAGCGTTTGTCGTGAGGTAGCGGAGAACCGCTTCATCGATCTGATCGAGGTCGATGCCGCGTCGCGCACCCGCGTCGATGACACCCGCGACCTGCTCGAGAACGCCCAGTATCTGCCCACGCGTGGACGCTACAAGGTGTACCTCATCGACGAGGTGCACATGCT
>DMUF01000021.1:0-178 GCA_003476445.1 Gammaproteobacteria bacterium
CACAGCATGCGCCCGGCGAACGGACCGGAAAGAACGCGCGACAGGTCCAGCACGCGCAACCCCGCCAGCGGATAGTCTCCCTGCGCCGGCGCGTCACTCATTGGAGATCTCGATTTCCTTGGCAGTAATGAATTCGAGCAGGACCGCCTGTCCGCGTTCAGTCGCCGCGATACCGCGT
>DMUF01000021.1:510-4134 GCA_003476445.1 Gammaproteobacteria bacterium
ATAACCGCCGAACGCACGCGCCATGTCCGCATAGTGCCCGCTGATATCCGTGGAGCCGTACTTGGCCTGCGACACCGGCATGATCGGAATCTCGATCGCCATAGAGAAGTTGTTAAACAAGATCGAGAGGATCGGAATGCGCTCGCGCACCGCGGTCTCGAAATCCATACCGGTAAAGCCGATCGCGGCGTCACCCCAGACATTGATGCAAAGATGGTCGGGGCGCGCGAGCTTGGCACCCATGGCGAGCCCCAGCCCGTACCCCAACTGCGTTGTTTTGCCCCAGCCGATGTAGCTGAGCGGCGTAGTTGCCTCCCAGAACGGCGTCAGCTGATCGCGCGGGCTGCCGGCATCGTGGGTGATAACCGTGCGCGACTTGTCCACGAGACGATCGAGCTCGGCGATGACCCGATAAGGATTGATCGGCGTGCCCGCATCCTCGAGCTTGGGGCGCCATTGATCACGCCAGGGCGCTCGGACAGCGGCAATTTCGGTCGCGATATCGGCGCGGGCCGCAGCAGGCGCTCGATCGTGGTCCGCCATGGCCGCGAGCAGCGCGTCGAGCGTGAGCCGTGCGTCGCCGACCAACCCGTACTGCGCGGGCACATCCTTGTTGAGGTCCATCGGGTCGAGCGTTGCGTGAATGATGGTCTTGCCGCGGGGCATGCCAACACCGAATCCGGTGAGCGCAAAGCTGCAGCCAATGCCCAGAATCACATCTGCGTCTGCCAGGAAACGCTTCACCTGGCGCGGATTGGCACGGCCGCCGCTGCCAAGGGACAAGGGGTGGTTCTCGGGAAAAGCGCTCTTGCCTTCGATCGAGGTGGTCACCGGGATATTCCACGTCTCCGCGAGTTCGCGCAGAGATTCCCAGGCCTTGGCGTAATGCACGCCCTGTCCGGCATAGATCACCGGACGCTTCGCAGCGGCAAGAACAGCCGCTGCACGAGCCACGTCGGCGGGGTCAGGCGCTGAACGCGCACGATAGCTCGGGGTGTACACCCAGTCGTCCGGAACCTCGTCACCAAAGACGTCCAGCGGTACCTCGATCAGCACCGGCCCGGGGCGACCGTTGCGCAGCTGGAAGAAGGCGCGCCGCAGCACCTCTGGCAGGGCCTTGCCCATCGTCAGCGGCTCCACCCACTTGGTGATGTGCTGCATGTTCAGCGTGGAATTGAAGTTCGGGTAGTAATGCGCGAGCCGGCGCGGGTAGCCGGCGGGAATCACGAGCAGCGGTACCGATTCCGAATACGCCTGGGCAATGCCGCCAAACGCGTTCTCCGCACCCGGACCGTGCTGCATGCAGAACACGCCGATCTTGTCGCCCGAACTGAGGCGCGAGTAGGCGTCCGCCATGTGCAGGCCGACCCGCTCCTGCCGCACGATGACGGTGCGGATATCTTCCGCCGCGGCGGCTTCAATCAGCGGGTTCACGGGATAGGCAAACAGAATATCCACGCCCTCGGCCTTCAGCGCCTTGGCAATCGCTTCGACAACCTTCACGGCTTGATCTCCTCTACGTCGGGCTCAGCGGTTGGGACCGCGGCTCATGGGATAGGGCTGCCAGCGCGCAAGCTCGACGCGCGGCAGAACAGTTGGATTGACGCAGCTCATGGGCCAGCGACCGCGCAGCACCAGGGCGACTTCGCGCGCGGCGCGGCGCCGTGTTTCTGGGCGCATGCGCGTGCTTGCAGAGGCGACATGCGGCGTGACCAAGACGTTCGGCATGGAGAGAAGCGGGTTATCCGGCGCCGGCGGCTCCTGCTCCAGCACGTCAAGCCCCGCACCCGCGATCACGCCCTCTTTCAGCGCGGCAATCAATGCCGCCTCATCAACAATCGGGCCACGCGCCGTATTGATCAGCACCGCGCTGCGCTTCATGCGCGACAGCGCAGCGGCGTTGATGACGTGCTCAGTCTCCGCGTTGTGCGGGGCGTGAATCGAAAGGAAGTCGCTGCGCTCGAGGAGCTCACCGAAGCTGACCGGCTCGACGCCCAGCGCGCTCATCTCGAGCTCGCTCACATAGGGATCGTGAGCGATGACCTGCATGCCAAACGCCTTCGCGCGCCGCGCCGTGCAGCGCGCCACGTTGCCGAAGGCATACAGCCCGAGCGTCTGCCCCATGACCCGCGGCACCCGACTCAGGATCGGGCGGGCTTCATACCAGCGCCCTTCCCGCGCGAGGCTCTGCATCAGCGGCGTGAGCCGGGAAACCGACAGCAGCAGCATGAGTGCGTAGTCCGCAACCTCTTCGATGAACACATCGGGCACGTTGGTCACCACGATGCCGGCTTCCGTGGCTGCCTCGAGATCCACCATGTCGACACCGACACTGCCGACGCCAATCACCGTACAGTGCCGCATCGCCCCGATGACCTCACGGTCGATGCGCAGGCCCCAGGAGGTGATGATGGCGTCTACATCACCCACCCCGGCCGCGAACTCCGACGGTGTGTCCGCGCGAATCTCGACGATGTCGGCAATGGGCGCGAGCGCTTCGAGCTCAAGCGCATAGCGCTTCTCTATAGTCTGGTTCTGGGCTTGTTTTGCGAGCTGAATACCGACCCGTTTTCGTGCGGTCATATCTTGCCCCTCAGTAGCCCGTGCGTTCGCGCTGCTGTTCGGCGGCGCCGCGGGCCGCAGCGAGTTCGCGCGCAGCGGCGCTCATCATGAAGCCAGCGTCCGATCCCAGGGTGACGAACTCGAAGCCCGCCGCAAGACGACGCTGGGCCCACGCCAGGCTGCTCGTATGAATACCAGCGGGTACGCGATGGCGTTTGCAGGTCGCGAGGATGCGCGCAACGGTTTCGAGGTGCAGCGGCTCTTCCGTATCGCCGACCGGGGGCAAGCCCAGCGCGAAGGCGAGATCCGACGGACCGATGTACACGCCGCCGAGACCCGGCGTCGTGACGATTTCCTCCAGATTGGCGATGCCTTCCCGCGTTTCGATCATGACGATGCACGCGATCTGGTCGTTCGCCTCCGCCGCATAGCCACGACCGCCATAGAGAGCGCCACGGATCGGGCCGAAAGAGCGGAAGCCGTCCGGCGGATAGCGACACGCCGCGACCGCCTGCGCTGCCTCGGCGCGGTTGTTTACCAGCGGAACGATAACGCCCATGGCACCCGCATCGAGGACCTTCATGATGTCCTTCGGGTCATTCCCGGCAACGCGCACCAGCGGAGTCGTGGCCGTGGTCGAAATCGCCGGGAGCATGTGCCGCAAATCGCCGTAGTCGATGAGACCGTGCTGCAGGTCGACGCAGATCCAGTCAAACCCCGCGTGCGCGAGCAGCTCCGCGCTGTGGGTGTTGGCAAGCGAGAGCCAGGCACCAATGGTCTGTTCGCCCGCTTTCCATTTGGCCAGTGCGGAATTGGGTCGCATGACTCAGATCTCCTGTTCAGAACATTGTTTGGCGTGGGAATCTTTCGCGTTTTGCAGCACGCGTCCGCTGCGCGGATCAGAGGGAGGAAGGAGCAACCGGGGGTACCGGCGCGCGTTGGCACGCAGCACAGACTTTGCGGCACTCGCGCGGGACCGCGCGCGATCTCGCGCGCGAGAAAACATCCTGGTGTCGAGAAGAACCCTCACGCCTCCCCCCGTCGCAACGGCATCGGGGCTTG
>DMUF01000107.1 GCA_003476445.1 Gammaproteobacteria bacterium
CAGTGCTCGATCGACGGGGGCGCCTCAGTCGGCTCGCTTTCCGGCTGCACCATGACCGCCTCTTCATTCATGCTGACGCGACGTGAAGCCCCGCCTCGGGGGTGATTCGCATGTGGGTGAGGCGCCGGTCGACGGTGATGAACAGGACGTTGCGTCGCGATCGGTTCATCTCATCTTCACCCGGATTCTCTCCAATTGCCGACCAACGTTGACCAACCCAGCGTGATTCGGTCTTCTCGCGTCGAAGGTCAGGGTGCCCTGCGCCGATCCTCGACGACACGCCCGTAGCCTCGAATTTCCGCCTCATGCGGCAGATCACGCCACGGCTCATTCAGCGCGGACTCATACCACTCGCGCATGGATCCGAGATCAAGCAGACGCTGCGCGTAGCTTGTTGCGGTTGGCGATAGTTCCGGCGCGTAGGTTTGAATGCGAAACGCGACCGGCGCGAAGAACGCGTCCACCGCGGTAAAGGCCGCGCCCGTCAGAAAGGGCCCACCAAATCGGCTAAGACCGTCGCACCACAGTGCGTCGATCCGGTCCCACTCCTGCTTGAGAGCGGGCGGAACGTGATGCAGTTGCACGCGTAAGCCGCAACTCATTCCGCAGTGATTACGGACGGTACTGAACCCGGCGTGCATCTCCGCACAAGCCGAACGCGCCCATGCTCGGGCCGTGCGGTCTGCGGGCCAGACCGACGGATAGGACTCCGCCGCATATTCGACGATGGCGAGCGAATCCCAGACCACCACGTCGCCATCGATGAGACACGGCACCTTGCCCGTTGGCGAGAAAGTCAGGAAGGAGTTCTGCGCCGCGTCGTCGAAAGGCGACAGATGCTCGCTGAAAGGAATCCCAAGCTCCCGCAACAAGACCCATGGACGCAGCGACCACGAGGAGTAGTTCTTGTTGGCGATGTGCAGGGTCCATGGCTGCTCGCGGCTCATGCAAAGATTCCCGGCGCGTCTCGATCGATGAAGTAGTAAGCATTGTCGACCTGGCGCCCGGACTGGTCGCGCGGTTCGACATGTGACAGTTGCCCGCCGATCTTCTCCATGGCGCGACGCGAGCGCAGATTGTCGATGCCGACATGAAACCACACGCGGCTTGCGTAACGAAACGCGTGGTGGAGCATCAGCCCTTTCAACTCGCGATTGAAAGCGCCGCCCCAATGCGAGCGCGCGAGGAAGGTGTAACCAATCGCCACGCTTGGGTGTGCGGGTTCCCATTCGTAGTAGCGTGACGACCCGACCAGTGTGTTGGTCGCTTTGTCGATCACGACCAGCGCGCCGGTGCCGCCGCTCTCAGGCAGCGCAGGACGGAAGAAATTGCGCTCGAAGACCTCGCGTTCGTAACGCTCCGGGTCCGGATGCAGCGCCCACAGGAGGCGGTCGCTCGCCGCCGCGAAAAGCGGCTCGAAATCATCTGCGCGCAGAGGCCGCAGTGTCAGATGTGCGCCTGATAGCTCGGGCTGGAAGTCGAAGTCCATGGATGTATTGAGCACTAGCCGAGCCGCAATGACCAGAAGCGGGGCTCCTTACCGAGAAAGGCCAGCGTCTGCTCCGCGTCGGGCCTGATGATCTCGTGCAGTCGCGCGAGCGTGGCTTCGCTGAACTGCGGGCGCTCGGCTTTCGATCTGACGAAGTAGTTCCTGCGCAGATTGGAGCGAATGCCGGATGGCACCAGATGACGCAGCCACGTGAAGCCGGGAAGGGAGCGGATCAGCGAATAGGTGGCGCTCGGAATCTTCTTGGATTCGGATTTGTTCAGATGCAGATTGAGCGCGTCTTCGGATTGTGGCGCCTCGATATCGAGAAAGGTGCATAGGCTTGCGAAGAATATCTCCGGTTCGCGCTGCATGTCCTCCATACACCCCACCCAAAGATTTTCAGCGCCAAAGCGGGATTGGTAGAGAGAGATGTGCTTCCAGAACAGACTCGCGTCTACGAAAAAATCCGGGTCATTCCAGATAGCCTTGTTGGGGTCGTGGTCGGTGATATCGGGTGAATCGACTCGACGCTGGATCCAGGCGGACATGATTCGCTGCACGGGGTCGCGGACCAGGTAGATCAGTTTCACGTCGCCCAGGGTGGCCTCTATCCGGTCCAGCGTGTGCGGGTGCCGGTCGATCATGGTGTAGGAGTTACTGCCCTCAGCCCGCCATCGAAACTGCTCGGACCCTGCGAACAGCGATTCGTACCAACCAAGCCCTCTTGCCCAGACGGCATCGTCGGAAAAGAACTCCGGGTCCAGTCGTTCCACCATGAACACGGACGGGTGCAGTTCCAGAAATCGGCAGACGCTCGATGAGCCGCTCTTCATCGATCCAATTACCAGCACATTTGGCAAGGTCACGCGGGGCTCCTGTCGTGATCCGGTTATCCTGAGTTCGGGTCATACCGTTGGACCCGCTGTCATTCGAAGTGTAGTGCTGGTCTCCTGTAGCGCACGGGACCAGTCGGACCGGAGCGGCGTTCCGCCAGGCTTCGTTCGCGACAAGGAGCGAGCGGGTTTCTTCACCCCAACTGCTGCGCCTGCCCCACGGTGACCAGGAAAACAGTGTCTTCCAGGGCTTCGACGTCGTGCGCTTCGCCCGCGCTGGTATGCAGTACATCGCCGGCGGACAGCGTGGCGGCACCCAGCCTCAGCTTGCCTGAAAGAACCGTAACCAGTTCCCAAACCGGATGCGGATGGGCGGGCAACTGGAGTCCGCCGCGGATGCGGTAAGCCGCGGTGTTTACGGTGGATTCCCCCCCGACCGGGGCGATGTCGATCCCGTCGTAGGGTGTAGCGATCCAGTCACGGGTGACGGCGTGATTTGCGAGGGTCATGTGGGTGCTCTCCGATGCGGTCTTTGCTGTCGGCGCCCGATAGCGCCCAACCAATGTGCTGAGCATAGAAAGCCGACGCATGCGTTCCAAGAGGCAAAAACGTCTTACTCGAATTGCGCTGGACATCCCGCCCTGAATCCCCGCAAATGCGGTGAGCTGGTTCTGGAGGTCGACCGATGCCGGTTCTGCGTCGCAAGGGTGTCGCCCTGCACTACGAGGTTTACGGGGAAGGTCCTCCGCTACTCCTCACACACGGGTATTCCGCGACGGGGCAGATGTGGGAGGGTCAGATCGCAGCGCTGTCTCGAACCCATCAGCTCATTCTGTGGGATATGCGCGGACATGGTCGTTCTGACTATCCGACCGACCCCGAGGAGTACAGCGAAGCCGCCACCGTCGCTGACATGGCCGCCATTCTCGATGCGGTCGGCGCACCGCGCGCGGTGGTGGGCGGGCTCTCCCTGGGCGGATACATGTCGCTCGCGTTCTACCTGCGCTATCCCGAGCGCGTGGCAGCGCTGCTCATCATCGACACGGGGCCAGGCTTCAAGAAAGATACGGCGCGCGCGCAATGGAACGAAACCGCGCTTGCGACGGCGCGCGACTTTGAACAACGCGGGCTGGCCCGGCTGCAGCAGGCAACCCCCGAGATGCGCTCGAGCACTCATCGTGATGCCCGCGGTCTGATCCTTGCCGCGCGTGGCATGCTGACGCAGCGCGATGATCGCGTGATCTCCCATCTGCCTGCGATCAGCGTGCCTGCGCTCGTTGTCGTGGGCGCGGAAGATACGCCTTTCCTCGC
>DMUF01000061.1:0-1161 GCA_003476445.1 Gammaproteobacteria bacterium
AAACAGGTGTCAAATCGGCTCCGGCGGCTCCTCGTCCGATGTCGCGTCCGCGGGGGCGGCCAGCGCCGCATCCAGCTGCAGCAACGCGAGCCCCGCGTTCCGCAGCCAGGCGCCGAGTTCCGACACGGTTTCTGGCGTCGCGCCGGGGCTCTCCAGCCAGTAAAGCCCGATGCGGCGCGTCTCGCACTCGATTGCCGCCACGTCTGGTCGTAACGCCGCCACCTGAGACGCGAGGGTCGCAATCACTGCGGCAAGGCGCGGGTGATCCGGGCGCGCATCCGTCGCGAATACCCAGCCCGGCCAGGCCGGCAGCCCGTTGGCCGCGCGAAAGGCGCGCCAGGCGGGCAACTGCTCGAAGCTCCGCGGTAACGGCAGTCGGTAGACGGCAAGCTCTCGCGCCGTATCGACCGCACGCCCGCCCGCGTTGACCCGGTCCCCCGGCGCAACATCAAGCCGTGGCAGGCGCACCAGTTCAACCGCGAGCCCGGCCTGGCGGGCCGCGCCACGAAGCGCATTCAGTCGTTTATCACGACGACTGGGCATGAGCCACAAGATCGGGCCGAAAGCCACGAGCAGCAGCACGACGATGACAATCCAGGCCATGTGGCCACCGCTTGGCGCGCGAAACGCTTTGCGTGTATGGTCGCTCCAAGCAGAACCGGGAGGCAACCACATGGCTGACTACAGCCGCATTCTCCTCGCCGTGGATCTGACCGAGGACTCGGAACCCGTGTCCAACCGGGCCGCGCGCCTCGCGACGCTATCGGCGGCCGAACTGCACATCGTCCACGTCATCGAACCGCTCAGTCTCGCCTACGGCGGCGACGTGCCTATGGACCTGTCCACGGTGCAGGACCAGATCCACGAGCAGGCGCGGTCGCACCTCGAAGAGTTCGCCCGCGGGCTTGGCATCCCGCTCGAGCGCCAGCATCTTATTTTCGGCCGTCCGGAGAGCGAGATTCAGCGCACGGCAGAAGCGATCGAGGCGGACGTGATCGTGGTGGGCAGCCACGGTCGCCACGGACTGGCGCTGCTCCTGGGGTCGACCGCGAACGGCGTGCTGCACGGCGCCACCTGCGACGTGCTGGCGGTCAGGGTCGGTCAGTCCGCCTGAAGTAGCCGCAGCACGTCGGCCCGGCTGAAGGGCCAGTCGATCTCTCG
>DMUF01000061.1:1538-4524 GCA_003476445.1 Gammaproteobacteria bacterium
GCGCTTCCACGCAGTTCCGGCAAGCCGAGCAGCAGGTCAAGCGCGCGGTCGCATAGGGTGCAGTGATCAGTAGAGAACAGCGTCAGGTGCATGAGGGCGGCTCAGATTGAAAACAGTGCGATTGGCCGATGCGGAGACCGCGCGGCGCTATCCCCTCACCGTGACGGACAGGGCCCGCTGGGCATCCGGAGCCGTCAGCCTTGCGCTGCCGCCGCTGCCCGCCGGCACCCTGCTCGTCCCCAGTCTCGCGCTTGTCGGCGAGCCTGTCACGCCGCATCACTGGACACTCTCGGCCCCGGGGGTCGACTGGCCTCTCCCCGAGGTGCCCGCCCAGGCAGGCAGCACCGCTCCCCCGAGCCCCGACCCGCGCGTGACGGGTGAAATCGACTGCTGGCGCCTGCACGCTGAGCTTCCAAGAGCCACGCTCACGCTCAAACTCTCGGGACCCGCGCCCGCGCGCTATCTGATCACCGTCTCCGCGCGACCCCAGGTTCTGCCGGAAACCGAAACACCAACGGCGATTGCAGAACCCGCCGCCGGCATCCCTGCCCTTTCGCAACTCGAGGCCGACCCTGCGATTGCGCGCCGAATCTGCTCGCCCACCAGTCTTGCGATGCTGATTGGCGGTCTGCGCGCCCGATCATCGCAACGATCACGCGAGGCTGAACTCACTGAATGGCAGTCGATCGTGACCGAGTGCCGGGATGCGGCCACCGGGCTCTACGGCGTGTGGCCGCTCGCCATCGGTGCAGCCGCACGGCGCGGTTTCCCAGGCGCGGTGGAGATCTTTGGCAGCTGGGAAGAGCCGCTATCGGTTCTCGCCCAAGGGCTGCCTTTCGTTGCCAGTATTCGTTTTCGCCGCGACGCCCTGCCCGGAGCTCCCCTCGCCGAAACGGGCGGACACCTGGTACTGGTCGCCGGCGTCGACCGGGAGTACGTGCGAGTGTTCGATCCTGCAGCGCCGTCCGCCGAGTCCGTGCAACGGGATTATCCGGTGAACGCTTTCACCACGGCCTGGCTCAGAGAGCGCGGCGCGGCGTATATACTCTGCCCATGACCTACCTGGTGCGCTTTCTGCTGCTCATGCTCGCCTTCGCGTTGACCACCGCCGGTCTCGTCGGATGGCACGACCTCGAGTTCTCGCTCGCGAGCATCTGGCCTCTCGGCGGCGAACTGGCGCTGCATCCCACTCATCTGCTCATGCTGGGTCTTGCCATGGCGCCCCCCGCCCTGTGGGAAATCTTTGCGCTGGAACATAACCGTCTCGCCCCGCGACCGAAGAACGGCGATCGCTGATGAGCGAAGACGATCAGACCGGAATTCCTGCCACCGTCGCCGACCCCGATCTGCGGCGGGTCTACCTGCGCCCCGTGCACAAGCGCGACCGCAGCGAGTTTCTGACGCAGATGGAAGAGAGCCGCTCATTGCACGAGCCGTGGATCAATCCGCCGCTCACACCCTATGGATTCCAGAACTACCTGGCGCGTACCCACCGCGATGATCATGAGGGCCTGCTGGTGTGCGAGCGTGCTTCCCATGCGATTACCGGCGTAATCAATCTGAACAACATCGTTCGCGGCACGTTTCTGAGCGCGTCCCTCGGCTACTACGGCACGCGTAAATACGGCGGTCTTGGCTATATGCAGGAGGGGCTCGAACTGGTGAAGGACTACGCCTTCCGCTCACTGGGACTGCATCGGCTGGAGGCGAATATCCAGCCCGACAACCATCGCTCCCTAGCCCTCGTGCGCAAATGCGGTTTCGAGCGTGAGGGTTTTTCCCGGGCGTTCCTGTACCTGGCCGGCGCGTGGCGTGACCACGAGCGCTGGGTCGCGATCGATCCGCGCCTGACCCTGCATCGCTGACCCATGGATCACCCGACCGGATCCGCAGCGGCACCCGAACGCTTTGCGTCCGGCGGCTGGTCCTCGCCGCTCAGCGCAAAAATGATCGCGGATGGCGCGGCGCAGCTTCTTGAGCTGCGCGCAGAGGGAACGACGCTCTACTGGCTCGAAACGCTTCCCGCGGAAGGCGGACGGGTCACCCTGCGCTGCAGCTCTCCGGCGAGCAACTACGCGACCGTGAGCGAACTCACCCCCGCGCCCTCATCGGTGCGAACGCGCGTGCACGAATACGGCGGCGGCGCGTATTTGCCAACCGCCGAGGGCGTCTTTCTGATTGACGACGCGATCGGCGAAATCCGGCTTGCGCAGCCCGACGGGACGCTGCGCACGCTGACCGCCTGCGCCGGCGCGGCGCGTTTCGCGGACCTCGCCTGGGACTCGATGCGTCGGCGTCTCATCGCGGTATGCGAGCGACCCGGGAGCGGTGAACCGGAGAACCTCATCGTCGACTTCCCTATCGATGAAACACCGGTGCGCGCCGACGAGCTTCGCGTGCTGCACGCCGGACACGACTTCTATGCTGCACCGCGTCTGAACGCTGACGCCTCCCGGCTTGCCTTTGTGGTCTGGGATCATCCCCTCATGCCGTGGGACGGCAGCAGCCTGATCGTGGCCGAGCGCGCCGCTGATGGAGCCCTGCACAACGAACTGGTAATTGCCGGTGGGATCGACGAAGCGGTGCAACAACCGCTGTGGTGCAGCGACGGCGCGCTCATGTTTCTCGCCGATGCCACCGGCTTCTGGAATGTCTGGCGGCACGATGCGAGCGGCGTTCGCTGCGTGCTCGAGGATGGGGCCGATTACGCCGAGGCGCCCTGGGTACTTGGCGGCGCCCACCTGGCTATGCCAAGCGCAGACTGGTGCGCCGCACTGCGTCGAAGCGACGGTCAGACAGAACTGGTGCTCATCGACGTACACCGTGGCTTCGCCACACCCATGCCTATCTCGTGCGCCGAAATCGACGCGCTTGCTGTGGTGCCCGGCGCCATTGCCTGCCTGACACGCCCAGCGGACGCGCCGCCGCGGGTTCTGCTGCATCACCTCAGCTCAGGCGACACGCGCGTGCTCGCGTGTGCGGGCGC
>DMUF01000061.1:4696-5931 GCA_003476445.1 Gammaproteobacteria bacterium
GGTGCCCGGCGCCATTGCCTGCCTGACACGCCCAGCGGACGCGCCGCCGCGGGTTCTGCTGCATCACCTCAGCTCAGGCGACACGAGCGTGCTCGCGTGTGCGGGCGCGCCGCTGCTGGCGCCGGATCTAGTGAGCCGACCAGAGGCCTGCACGTTCCGCGCCCGGGATGGATTTCAGATCGCCGGTCAGTTCTACCCACCGCGCAGCGGCCCCGCTGCAGCCGATGAACTGCCCCCGCTGCTCGTGCTTGCCCACGGCGGGCCCACAGGACGCACCAATACCGCGTTCAACGCGCGCATCCAGTTCTTTACCAGCCGCGGCTGGGCGGTCCTGGACGTGGATTACCGTGGCAGCAGCGGGCTGGGACGCAGCTATAGAGACGCCCTGCGCGGACACTGGGGCGAGCGCGATGCTGACGATTGCGAAGACGCCGCCTACGCGCTCGTCCAAATGCGCCGCGTCGATCCGCATCGGATTGCGATTCGCGGCGCCAGCGCGGGCGGTCTCACCGTGCTCGCCGCCCTGACGCGAGGCAGCCTGTTTCGCGCGGGTATCAGCGCCTACGGGATCGGAGATCTGGATGCCCTCGCCCGCGAAACGCACAAGTTCGAGTCGCGCTATGTGGACACGTTGATCGGTGGACCGGAACAACGCCACGCCCGCTCACCCATTCATCGGGTGAACCGAATCCGCGCTCCAATACTGCTGCTGCAAGGCAGCGAAGACCGCATCGTGCCCGCCGCACAATCGCGCGCCATGGTTGACGCGCTGCGCGCGGCGCGGGTTCCGGTCGCCTACGTGGAGTTTGTCGGTGAAGGCCATGGCTTTCGCCGCGCAGAGCACATCGAGCATGCACTGGCGACCGAGTATGCTTTTCTCTGTAAGACGCTCGGTATCCGCAGCGCCGAGCCCCTTGTGCCGCTGGAGATTGATCTGCCGTGAAGCCTGATTCCCTGCATGTCGCCGTTCTGATGGGTGGAACCTCAGCCGAAGCGGCGGTCTCTCGCAGCACCGCAAGCGGCGTCGCCCAGGCACTGGCTGCCGCCGGGCACAGCGCGAGCCTGATCGAGCTGGATCAGAACACGGCGCGCGCGCTCCTCGAGATCAATCCAGACGTCGTTTTCCCCGCGCTGCACGGGCCACCGGGCGAGGACGGTACGGCACAGGGTTTCGTCGAGCTGCTCGGTTATCCCTATGTCGGCAGCGGTGTTCGCGGCAGCGCAATTGCCATGGA
>DMUF01000078.1:0-2323 GCA_003476445.1 Gammaproteobacteria bacterium
ATGCAGTTGTCCAGTCGGTCGCGCACCACCTCCATTTCGAACTCTTTCCAACCCAGGAGCGATTCGTCGATCAGGAGTTCGCTCGTGGGCGAGAGGTCCAGGCCGCGACGACAGATCTCCTCGAATTCCTCCTGGTTATAGGCAATGCCGCCGCCGCTGCCGCCCAGCGTGAACGACGGGCGGATCACGCAGGGAAATCCGAGCTGCCGCTGCACCTGAACCGCTTCTTCCATGCTGTGGGCAATCGCCGACCGCGGACAGCTGAGACCGATGCGCTTCATGGCGCGGTCGAATCGCTCGCGGTCTTCCGCCTTGTCGATCGCGTCCTGGGAGGCGCCGATCATTTCTACACCGAACCGCTCCAGCACACCCTCGCGCGCGAGATCGAGCGCGCAGTTGAGCGCGGTCTGCCCGCCCATCGTCGGCAGCACGGCGTCGGGCCGCTCCACCTCGATGATTCGCGCCACCGTGCGCCACTCGACCGGCTCGATGTAGGTCGCGTCCGCCATGGCTGGGTCGGTCATGATCGTCGCAGGATTCGAGTTGACCAGGATGACCCGGTAGCCCTCGTCCCGCAGCGCCTTGCAGGCCTGCGCACCCGAGTAGTCGAACTCGCACGCCTGGCCGATGACGATAGGGCCCGCGCCCAGGATGAGAACAGACTTGATGTCAGTGCGTTTAGGCATGCCGGGCTTCCATCAGCGCAATGAATTCGTCGAACAGATAGGCGCAGTCTTCGGGGCCTGGGCTTGCTTCCGGATGTCCCTGGAAGCCAAGCGCAGGACAGTCAGTGCGACGGATGCCTTGCAGCGTGCCGTCGAACAGCGACACGTGCGTTGGTTCCAGCACCGCCGGCAGCGTGTCCGCATCCACGGCAAAGCCGTGGTTCTGGCTGGTAATGATCACTTGGCCGCTGCGCAGATCTTTCACCGGGTGGTTGGCGCCGTGGTGGCCATGGGGCATTTTCACGGTCTGGGCGCCGCTTGCGAGCGCCAGCAGCTGATGTCCGAGACAGATCCCGAATACGGGAACCCGCGCCGCGAGCAGCGCACGAATGGCGCTGATCGCATAGTCACACGGCGCCGGATCACCCGGACCGTTGGACAGAAACACCCCGTCCGGCGCCATGGCAAGTACCGCCTCAGCGGGCGTTTTTGCCGGCACCACGGTAAGACGACAGCCGCGGTCAGCAAGCAAGCGCAGGATGTTGCGCTTGATTCCAAAGTCGTAGGCGACCACGTGGAAAAGGTCCTGGGTACGCACACCGTAACCGGAACCGAGGCGCCAGCTGGTCTGCTGCCAAGTCCCAATGTCGCTGCGGGTTACGACCTGCGCCAGATCAAGACCGCCCAGACCGGGAAACGCGCGCGCTGCGGCTATCGCCTGATCTGCGTCCACCTGGGGGCCCGCCATAATGCAACCCGAGAGCGCGCCCTTTTCCCGGATCAGACTGGTGAGCCGACGCGTATCCACGTCGGCGATCGCAACCACGCCCTGCTCGCGAAGGAATGCCTGCAGGGATTGAGTCATGCGCCAATTGCTTGGTCGTCGCGGCGTCTGACGAATCACGAGGCCGCTTGCCCATACCCGATCGGACTCGAAGTCCTCTGGGTTCACCCCGGTATTCCCGATCTGCGGGTAGGTCAGCGTTACGATCTGCCGGGCATAGGAGGGATCGGTAAGGATCTCCTGGTAGCCGGTCATGGCGGTATTGAAGACCACCTCGCCCACGGAATGCCCGTCGACACCGATGGAGCACCCGCGGAACACGCTGCCGTCTTCCAATGCTAGTAGCGCCGGCATCACGTCCTCACCCAACTGCCTGTTTCTGCCTACGTCGTACCGCGCACGGAACGACGGGATATACGCACTGCGACGTTATGGCGTGCGACCGGCTGCACGATGCCTGACGGGCACTTTGCGGTGCACATCTTGGCAAGATCGGGCGGGAGCCGGTGAAGCGACCGGGGTTGCGGGCAAGCCTGCGTAACCCGGCGCGATTGGAGGCGGGAGTCTACTGGAGACGGTCCCCAAAGCCCAGCACATCCTGCATGTCATACAGTCCGCGCTCCTGCTTCTTGAGGAAACGCGCGGCGCGCAGGGCGCCCTGGGCGAAATTAAGGCGGCTGTGCGCGCGGTGGGTGATCTCGATGCGCTCGCCCGCGCCGGCAAACAGCACGGTGTGATCGCCAACGATATCTCCGGCACGCACCGTGGCGAACCCGATAGTGTCGCGGGCACGCGCGCCGGTCATACCTTCGCGCCCGTACACCGCCACTTTCGACAGGTCGCGACCAAGCGCGCGGGCAAGGATGTCGCCCAT
>DMUF01000078.1:2671-5744 GCA_003476445.1 Gammaproteobacteria bacterium
ACCTCAACATCCACCTCATCACCCAGCACCTGGGCCGCGATCTCGAGCAGGCGAAACACGAGATTCACGCCAACGCTCATATTCGGAGAATGAAGAATGGCGGTACGCTCCGCAGCCACAGCGATCTGCGCGCGCCCCGCCACATCGATTCCGGTCGTGCCGATCACCAGCTGGCGCCCATGCGTCGCGCAGAACTCGGCGTTGACGAGAGTGGCCGCAGGCGCAGTGAAGTCGATGAGCGTGTCAAAGAGGGATGGATCCATCGCGTCAGCGGAGCGGATCGGCACCTCGAGACGACCGACGCCCGCAAGCTCGCCTGCGTCAGCGCCGATCAGCGAGCTGTCCGCGCGCTCGAACGCCGCGCCGAGCGCGAGATCATCCGCCTCGTGGATCGCCTGAATGAGGGTGCGCCCCATTCGACCCGCAGCCCCGGTAACAGCCAGACGCATTTGTGTTCTCCCCCCGGTCCCGAGCGCTCTGGTACGCGACCGTCAGCGCGTCAGTCCGTCGAAAAAGTCCTTCACACCCTTGAACCAGGAGCTTTCTTTCGGAGAATGTTTTTCTCCTGCTCCTGCCATGGACTCCTGGAATTCCCGCAGGAGCTGTCGCTGACGCTCTGAGAGATTGACCGGCGTTTCCAACACGACCTTGCACAGCAGGTCGCCCACGCCACCCCCGCGCACCGGTGTGACGCCCTTGCCCCGCAGCCGAAACAGCTTGCCGGTCTGGGTCTCCGCCGGGATCTTGAGCTTCACCCGCCCGTTTAGCGTAGGCACTTCAAGCTCGCCTCCGAGCGCCGCGTCCACAAAACTGATCGGGACTTCGCAAAACAGGTTGCGCCCGTCGCGCGCGAAAATAGCGTGCTCCCGCACCTCGATCTGCACGTAGAGATCGCCAGGCGGCCCGCCATGCATCCCCGCCTCGCCCTCGCCCGCGAGGCGGATTCGGTCCCCGGTATCCACGCCGGGGGGAATCTTGACCGAGAGCGTCTTGCGCTTCTCAATCCGGGCGCGTCCACCGCACGACCCGCAGGGATCCGTGATGATTTTCCCTGCGCCCCGACAACGGGGGCAGGTCTGCTGGAGCGAGAAGAACCCCTGAGCGACCCGGATCTGACCCGCGCCACCGCAATCCGGGCACGGGGCAGGACGCGTTCCAGGCTTGGCTCCGGTGCCGTCGCAATCACCGCACGCGGCAAGTACCGGCACCCGGATTTCAACGGTGTCTCCGCTAACCGCCTGCTCGAGATCGAGTTCCAGTCCGTAACGCAGATCAGCGCCGCGCTGCACGCCGCCACGGCCGCGCCCACCGCCGAAGATATCGCCGAACACATCACCGAAAATGTCGCTGAAGCTGCCGCCGGCAAACCCTGCGCCCGCGCCGCCGCCGGCTCCACCACCAAGCCCCGCGTGACCAAAGCGATCGTAGGCGGCGCGCTGCTCCTCGTTGGAGAGCACTTCATACGCCTCGCTCGCTTCCTTGAACTTTTCCGCCGCTGATTCGTCGTCCGGATTGCGGTCCGGGTGGAACTTCATGGCAAGCCGGCGATAGGCCTTCTTGATCTCCGCCGCGTCAGCTTCCCGCTCGACCCCGAGCACCTCGTAATAATCACGCTTGGCCATGGAACAAAAGATCCTCGGGGAGAGAGGGCCGAACCGACCGCCGATCCGGCCGGATCGACCGGCGATTCGGCCCCGCTACATCACTTCTTCCTGTCGTCGACTTCCTCGAACTCGGCATCGACCGTGTCTCCGGTCGGGGCCGAGTCGGCATCGCCCGCCGGCTGGGGACCCGGCCCGGCTTCGCTGTAGAGCTTCTGGGCGACAGCTGCCGACGCCTCGGAAAGGGCCTGCATCTTAGCCTCGATCTCGCTCTTGTCGCCATTCTTGACCGCAGCCTCGAGCGCGACCACGGCGGTTTCCACCGCGTCGCGCTCTGCGTCGGTGAGTTTGTCACCCGCATCGGCGACCGCCTTGCGGCTGGCGTGGATCATGCCGTCGGCCTGGTTGCGCAGCGTAACCATCTCTTCAAACCGCGCGTCTTCCTCGGAGTGAGCCTCCGCATCGCGCACCATGCGGTCGATCTCGCTCTCGGACAGACCGCTTGATGCCTTGATAACGATCGATTGCTGCTTACCCGTGGCCTTGTCCTTGGCCGACACATTGAGAATGCCGTTGGCATCGATATCAAAGCTGACCTCGATCTGCGGCATTCCACGCGGAGCCGGCGGAATATCGGACAGGTCGAAGCGTCCGAGCGACTTGTTAGACGTCGCCTGCTTGCGCTCGCCCTGCAGCACATGGATGGTCACCGCGGTCTGACTGTCATCCGCCGTGGAAAACACCTGCTGCTTCTTGGTCGGAATGGTCGTGTTCTTCTCGATCAACACACTCATGATGCCGCCGAGCGTCTCGATGCCGAGCGAGAGCGGCGTCACGTCCAGCAGGAGCACGTCCTTCACATCACCCGACAGCACCGCGCCCTGAATCGCTGCACCAATCGCCACCGCCTCGTCGGGATTGACGTCGCGCCGCGGTTCCTGGCCGAAGAAGGCCTTGACCTTCTCCTGCACCAGCGGCATGCGGGTTTGACCGCCCACCAGGATGACGTCGTCGATTTCGCTCCCCGATAGACCCGCGTCCTGCAATGCCGTGCGGCAGGGTCCGATGGTCCGCTCTACGAGGTCCTCGACCAGTGCTTCGAGTTTCGCGCGCGTGAGCTTCAGCACCAGGTGCTTGGGACCGGTCTGATCCGCGGTGATATAGGGCAGATTGATTTCGGTCTGCTGGCTGTTCGACAGCTCGATCTTCGCCTTCTCGGCAGCCTCCTTGAGACGCTGCAACGCGAGCGGGTCCTGCCGCAGGTCGATCTTGTGATCCTTGCGGAACTCCTCGGCGAGATACTCGATGACACGCAGATCGAAGTCTTCACCACCCAGAAAGGTGTCGCCGTTGGTTGCGAGCACTTCAAACTGGTGCTCACCATCAACCGACGCAATCTCGATAATCGACACGTCAAACGTGCCGCCGCCGAGGTCGTACACGGCGATTTTCGCGTCGCCGCGCTTCTTGTC
>DMUF01000078.1:6054-6212 GCA_003476445.1 Gammaproteobacteria bacterium
GCCGCGGTCGGTTCGTTGATGATGCGTTTTACCTCGAGACCGGCGATGCGGCCGGCATCCTTGGTCGCCTGCCGCTGTGAGTCATCGAAATATGCGGGGACCGTGATGACGGCTTCGGTGACCGCTTCGCCGAGATAGTCCTCGGCGGTCTTCTTCAT
>DMUF01000143.1:0-1811 GCA_003476445.1 Gammaproteobacteria bacterium
ATGGTGTAGCGATTGATCGGGTATTCCCACTTCTCGGGCGCATAGGCGTAGAAGTGGCCGAAGCCGCCGCCAAGATAAGGGGCGCTGCCCATCTGCCAGAACACCCAGGACAGGCACTCGGCCCGCGCGCCGGGTTCCTTTGGCAGGAAGGCCCCGAATTTTTCCGCGAGATACACGAGGATTGCGCCAGACTCGAAGACGCGAATCGGCGGGTTGGCGCTGACGTCCAGCAGGGCCGGGATCTTTGAGTTCGGGTTTACCCCGACAAAGCCGCTGCCGAACTGATCACCCTGACCGATGTTGATCAGCCAGGCGTCGTACTCGGCACCGGCCTGACCGATTGCCAGCAGCTCCTCGAGCAGTATCGTCACTTTGACGCCGTTGGGAGTGCCGAGCGAATAAAGCTGCAACGGATGGCGTCCGCGTGGCAGCTCCTTTTCGTGGGTGGCACCCGCAATCGGGCGGTTGATGTTGGCGAAACGGCCGCCGCTACCCTGTTCCCAGGTCCAGACGCGCGGCGGGACGTATGGCGTTGCATCGGACATGCTTTACTCCCGTTGACTGGTGCGGACCGAGTGTATTCGCTTCCGCACACCTGCGCAGTTATCGCGCGGTACCGCGGATAACGAGGAGATCGTCGTGACGTCGGCTGGCCCCCTGTCCTGCTCGCTTGAAGCCGTTGACCGCAGCGCGCGTGCAGAGGTCAACGCGATCATCGCCGCCGCTATTGATTCCTGGCCGCTTCCGGCGCGACTGCGCCGTCTCTCGGTGCCCGTGCTCGCTTATCGCGATGATGATTTCGACGCGTATGCCATCGCGCTGGTGCACTGTGCCGGGCGATCCGAGGGCGCCCCGGTCGGTGTGGTAGCGCGATGCCTGGAGACTTCCGTCGCAGACGGTTCCTACCTCTTTGTGCATGGGCTGTATCTGTTACCTGCGCTGCAGCGGCGCGGAATCGGTCGCGAGCTGCTCGGGCGCTTGGAGGGAGAAGCTGTCGAGGCTCGAGCCCGCGGCGTGCTGGTGAAAGCCGAGCGCGTGGCGCTGCCGTTCTTTCTCGGCGCGGGCTACGCGCAGCTCGCGCCCGGCGAAGGCCCCGGGGGCGACTATCCCTACCGTTGCTGGCGTGAGCTGTCGCCCCAAGCGCGATGAACTCGCTATAGTCGGGGCTTGGCTGTTTAACCGTGGTGTAAGGGGAGAAAGTCCATGAAGTCCAGACTCTGCGAGCGGCTTGGTATCGAGTTTCCGCTGTTTGCGTTCAGTCATTGTCGCGATGTCATCGCTGAAGTCAGCAAGGCGGGCGGGTTTGGCGTGCTGGGCGCGACCGGGCATACGCCGGAAAGCCTCGAGATCGAATTGAAATGGCTTGATGAACACACGCAAGGTGCGCCTTACGGTGTAGACGTCATCGTGCCGACGAGTATGGATGCGAAAGAGGGCGGGCTCACCGCGGCGGACATCGAGGCGCGTGTTCCTCCGGAGCATCGTGCCTATGTGAACGGTATTCTGGCCCAGCACGGCATCGATACGTCGGATCTCTGGCAGAACACGCCGCGCGACGATTTCGGTGACAACATGCGCGCCGCGGGCGCGGCCAACATCCTAGCGGTGGCGCTCGCACATCCGCAGGTCAAGATGGTGGTGAATGCCTTGGGTGTACCACCCCCGGTGATGTTCGAGATGGCGCGCGCGCGTAACGTGCTCGTCGGCGCGCTGACCGGCTCGCGGGAGCACGCTGTGAAGCACGCGGAGGCGGGTGTTGACGTTCTGATCGCCGCAGGCGGCGAGGCGGGCGGGCACTGCGGAGAAATCGC
>DMUF01000143.1:2088-6168 GCA_003476445.1 Gammaproteobacteria bacterium
ACCATCGTGCTGGTTCCCGAAGTGCTCGAGGCGATCAGCGATTACCCGGACATGTTCGTGCTAGCCGCAGGCGGCATTGTGACCGGCCGGCAGATGGCGGGCTGCATGGCGATGGGCGCAGACGGCGCCTGGTGCGGGTCGGTCTGGCTCACCACGAGCGAGGCCGAAACCAACCCGATCGTGAAGGACAAGATGCTGTCCGCGAGTTCGCGGCAGACCGTCCGTTCGCGCAGCCGAACCGGCAAGTACACGCGTCAGCTGCGCTCCGCGTGGACCGACGCCTGGCAGGCGCCGGGTGCGCCGGATCCCCTGCCCATGCCTTTGCAATCGCTGGTGAGCGAGCCCGCGCTGCGCAAGATCGACAAGTTGTCCCAGGCTGGCGACGCCGGGGCACGGCAGCTGGCGACCTACTGGGTGGGACAGGGTGTTGGTCTCATGAACCAGAGCCTGTCGGTGCGTCAGGTGGTCTACAACTTCATGGAAGATTTCGCGAGCGCAAGCGAACGTCTGGCGTCCTTCACGGACTGACCCGAGCGGGCCGTAGGTCGACGGGTCAGCCGACCCGTCGGCGTGCACGTGCCCAGGCTTCAGCCGCGCTGGCGTGCGGCGTGGAAGTCCGGTTCCCGCTTCTCCATGAAGGCGGCAATCGCTTCATGGTGCTCGGGCGACTTGTAACACTGCTGCAGGGCTTCGAGCTCGCGCCGCTGCACCGTCGCGATGTCCTGTTCGGACGCGTTGGCGTTGATCAACGCCTTGATCATGCGCAGCGAGGCTTGTGGGTTTTCGCCCATGCCCCGCGCAACGGCGGTGGCAGTGGCAAGCAGTTCCTCCGGCGCGGTTACGCGATCCACGAGCCCTAGTGTGAGCGCCTCGCTGGCGGCTACGGTGCGACCGCTCAGCATGAGCTCGCTGGCGTGGCCAAACCCCATGCGCAGCGTCAGGAAATG
The DNA here is from genome assembly GCA_003476445.1 of Gammaproteobacteria bacterium. GTDB lineage: Bacteria > Pseudomonadota > Gammaproteobacteria > Pseudomonadales > Azotimanducaceae > UBA7803. Next base: position 3,036 of record DMUF01000143.1, read on the forward strand.
CGAGCTCGCGAGTTCCGGCACCAGACCCATTTTCACGAACCTGACGCTCAGCTTCGCGTTGTTCGAGGCGATCAGGTAATCCATGGGCAGCACCTGGGTCAGTCCAACGCCGATGGCCGCCCCGTTGATGGCGGCGACCATGGGCTTCGAGCTGCGTACCAGACCGACCCAGTCGCGTGGTGTGCCGTCGCGCGCAGGCGCCGCGCCGTCTGCCTGGGCTTTGAACACGTCCTGAATGTCGGCGCCGGCGCAGAACCCCCGGCCCGCTCCGGTGATCACCATGGCGATGACGTCGTTGTCTTCGTTTGCCGCATTGACCGCGTCCGAGAGCTCCGCCCCCATGCGATAGGTCCAGGCATTCAGTCGTTCCGGGCGGTTCAGCGTAATACGCAGCACGCCCTGATCCTGTTCTGTCAGCAGTGTCTCGTAGTCCATCGTTCCCCTCCGCATTGGTCTGCCGTGGTTTCACGTTAGCACAGCCGTCGCTACGGCAGAACGTGGTATAAAAAACCGCTCTGGGGGGAGAAAAACAACATGCGACTGCACGACATTCTGGAATTGAATGCGCGTCGACGTGGCTCGAGTCCTGCACTCGTCAGCCAGGACGGACGATGCCAGACGTTCGCCGAACTCTGCGACCGCAGCCTGCGCCTCGCCAGCGCGCTCGCTGCCGACGGGCAACCGGGCGATCACGTGGCGATCCTCGCAGACAACCAGCCGGAGTATGTCGAGGCTTACTACGGGGTCCCCGCTGCGGGGCAGCGACTCGTCTTCCTCAACTACCGCCTTGCGGTGCCGGAACTGGTCCGCATCGTCAACGACGCCCGCGCGACGCGTCTGCTCTACGCCCCGGCGTTCACGGGCGTGGTCGAACGCATGCGCCCGGAGCTGGAAACTGTGCGCAGCACGCTGGAACTGGGCGCGCCCCTGGAGCGTTTCATCGCTCCACACCCCGCGCGCGCGCCCTTTCCCGCGCTCGATGACCGCGAGATTGCCTGGATCATCTACACGTCGGGCACCACGGGCATGCCGAAGGGAGCGATGCTCTCGCACCGCAACCTCTTTGCCTCGATCTTCAACTCCCAGGTAAGCCAACCCGGGGAGCCGCCGGAGAATCCCTACTTTCTGATGCCTTTCCCCCTGTGCCACATCGCGGGCTTCGCGGTGCTCGGACAGCACCTCGTCGGTAATCCGGTCGCCCTCATGACGGCTTATTCGAGCGCAGCGTGGATGCGCATGGTGGACGAGCTGCGCATTACCGGAACGGCGCTTGCCCCCACCATGATCAACATGCTGCTGAATGACCCGGGGATCGCGACCCATGATCTCGGCTCCCTGCGCAGCCTGGGTTACGGCGCGTCCTCGATACCCGCCGAGGTGCTGAGGCGCGCAATGGCGCGCTTTGGTCCCATCTTTACGCAAGGGTTCGGCATGACGGAGCTCGCGGGCAACGTCATCTTCATGTCGAAGGCTGATCACGTGCGGGCGGACCGCGAGGCGCCGGAACTGCTGCGCGCCGCGGGGCGGGTGGGTGCGCTCGCTGCGGTGCGCATTGTCGATGCCGAGGACAATGACTGCCCGGTTGGCGTCGCGGGGGAAATCGTCGTGCGCGGCGATCAGGTGCTCGCGGGCTACTGGAATCGACCGGAAGCGAACGCGGAGGCCTTCCGCGGCGGCTGGTTCCACACCGGGGATGTCGCGCGGATGGACGATGAAGGATTCGTCTACATCGTCGACCGCAAGAAGGACATGATCGTGAGCGGCGGGGAGAACGTTTATCCGCGCGAGGTCGAAGAAGTGCTGTTCCAGCATCCCGCAGTCGCGGAAGCGGCGGTATTCGGTCTTCCGGACACGCACTGGGGCGAGCGCGTGAGCGCTGCGATCGTGCTGCGTCCGGAAGCGCGAGTCGAACCAGCGGAGCTGGATGCGTTCTGCCGCGGACGACTCGCGGGTTACAAGCGGCCGCGGGATTGGCATGTCGTTAGCGAAATCCCCAAGAATGTTTCCGGCAAGGTGCTGAAGCGCGAGCTGCGGGAGCGGTTTGGGCCGGCGGGCGAGGCGCTGAAGTAAGGGCGAACCCCTGCGCCCCGATGCTCGTGCAAGACGCTCACACTCGCCGACGTAAGATCGGGCGCTCTTAAGGCGTGGCGGCGTTCCATGGCAGTCCTTATTCGTGTCGGCTTTCTCTGTATGGTCTGGGCATTTGCGGTTGAGGCTGACGCAGCTGCCCCGGTGGAAGAACCCCGATCGGCTGCGGGTACCTGGGCGCTTCGGGTCGAAACCTCCATGGGCGTCGGAACTCCAACGCTCCTGCTCACGCAGGAGGGATCCAATCTTGGTGGTATCTATCGCGGCCATTTTGGGGAGGCTCCGGTCAAGGGGACCGTCACCGGCGATGCCGTTGATTTCTCCGCGCGTATCTCAGGACCGATGGGCGCCACCGATCTGCGGTACACCGGCCGGGTCAGCGGCGATACCATGTCGGGCTCCATCCAGCTCGGAAAGCGGGATGGCGGGCGCTTCAGCGGAGAGCGACAACCCTGACAGCGGGCGCTCGGTGGCGCGTCAGGTGTGAGTCGGGAGCGATCCCGGCTCGGGAAACAAGAATCGGCAGCGAGCGGGGCGGGGCATGGCTAAAAGCGCGATGGATCTCAGTGGATTGCCCGAGGTGGCTGCGCCAGGGCGCATCGCGATCCTGAAGAGCAAGTGGTATCCGGAGTGCGTGGGCTCCATGGCATCCGTCTGCGAACGCGTGCTCCGTGAGAAGGGCTACGCGCGCATCGAGCAGCACACCCTGCCAGGTTGTCTCGAGCTGCCGCTCGCTGCGGCTGATCTGCTTGCCACGGACACAGCGGGCGATCTTGATGCGATCATCTGTTTCGGCGTGATCCTGAAGGGCGAAACACTTCACTTCGAGATGATCAGCAACGAGTGCATGCGCGGGTTAGGGGCACTCAGCCTGCAGTATCGGCGCCCGGTGATCGTCGAGGTGCTACCCGTATTCGACATCGCGCACGCGTATGCCCGCGGCGCAGATGACGAGTTCAACAAGGGGTACGAGGCGGCAGCTGCGGCGCTCGAGATGATTGCCTGGCGTCGCTCGATCGGCGCCTGATCTGGCGCCGTCCCCGCG
>DMUF01000143.1:6518-13598 GCA_003476445.1 Gammaproteobacteria bacterium
CGTGACCACTCGCGCTCCTTGAGCGCAGCGCGCTTGTCGTGCACCTTCTTGCCGCGACCCAGGCCGATCTCGCATTTCACCTTGTTGCCCTTCCAGTACAGCCGGGTGGCGACACAGGCGTAACCCTTCTGCTGGGTAGCGGTCATCACGCGTACCAGCTCGCGGCGATTCAGCAGCAGCTTGCGCGTGCGCTGCGCATCGGCAATCACGTGGGTTGAGGCCGAAGTAAGCGGGCTCACATTGGCCCCGAGCAGCCAGGCTTCGCCGTTCTTGATGATGACGTAGGAGTCCACCAGCTGCGCCTTGCCCGCGCGCAGACTTTTGACTTCCCAGCCCTCGAGCACGACCCCTGCTTCGAGCCGTTCTTCGATCAGATAGTCGTGGGTTGCGCGCTTATTCTGCGCGATCGTTGCCGAGCCTGGTTTGCTGTCGTTCTTTGACATAGCTTCAGTATAGGGGAACCTTGAGGGGCTCCCAACGTTCGGGGGAGAATCCGCGCCCCGTGCTGGGAGCCGTCGTCACAATGCCGCTCATGAACAGATCAAAAGATGTCCGCTGGTCCGGTGACGCCGTCTTCGTGATGGCGGCAGCGGGCACCGCAGCGGGGCTCGGGCAGCTCTGGCGGTTTCCGCAGCTTGCGAGTGAGCACGGCGGTGGCGCGTTCATCCTGATCTACGTTGCCTGCCTGATCCTGCTGGGCGCGCCGCTCCTGCTCGCGGAAATGATCACGGGTCGTGCCGCGAGGCGAAGCCCCTTGCACGCGTTGCGACACTTCGGCACGTCCGCGGGTGGTCCGCGTCTCTGGTCGCTGATCGGCTGGATCGGACTTGCGGTGACGCTGCTCATCGCGGCGACCGACACGGTGATCGGGGCGTGGGCGCTGTATTTTCTGGGTTCAAGCCTGAACGGCGAGCTCGCGACGTCCCCGGTTGGCGCAAACGCGCCAGCGGTTGCTGTTCCAGGCGCGCTCTGGACTCTGCTGGGGCTTACCCTTCTGACCGCAATGGCGACCTGGATGGTTCGGCGAGGCGTCGCGCGCGGGGTCGAGGTCGCCGTGCGCCTGTGCATGCCGCTTCTGCTCGTGCTGCTCGTGCTTCTGCTGGTCCATGCCGCCCTGGGTCCGGGGTTCGAGCGCGCGCTCGAGCAACTGTTTCGACCCGAGTGGTCCTCCGTGACCCTCGGCACGCTCTGGGCTGCGACGGGTCACGCGATCTTTACGCTGGGCGTTGGCATGGGGGTGGTCATGGCGTACGGCGCCTATCTTCCGACCACGTCATCCACAAGTCGGCTTGTCGGCTCCATTCTGGCGTTGGATCTCTTCATCACGCTGGGTATGGCGCTCGTCTTGCTCGCGTTCGGTCCTGGCGCTGGCGAGCAGATGGTCGAAGGCTCAGCGCTCGTCTTCGGATCAGTGCCGCAAAGTCTCGGCGCCATGTCCTTCGGATCCTACGTGATCCCGCTGCTGTTTCTGCTGGTCGTCCTGGCGGCTTTTGTCTCGATCGTCACCCTGTTCGAGCCGGTGCTGAATTATCTGGTCGAGGAATACAACGCCAGGCGCCCGCGGGTCGCAGTGACGTGGGGCGTGTTCTGCTGGCTGGTCGGCGCGGCGGCAATACTCGCGTTCGACGGCTCCCCCGCGAATCCAGCGGCCACGGCGAGCGGAGCGCTCATGCTCGACGTGGTGGCGCGACATCTGCTGCTGCCGGGTGTGCTTCTCTTTGCGCTCTTTGCTGGCTGGGTTCTTCCGGCAGCGGTCATCAGCGCGGGTTTTGCAGCGTTCGGTTCGAGCGGGATGTGGGTTTGGCGGCTTCTGGTGGGCGTTCTCATTCCAGGTAGCATCGCCGCTGCCTTGATTGGCAGCCTCCTCGCTGTCAGCACGCCGTGACGCGCATTCAGCGTTCGGCACTGGTGCCGTGCAGCGCGAAAACGCTGTACGGCATCGTGGATGACGTTCCCCGGTATCCTTCGTTTCTGCCGTGGTGCGCCGCCGCGGAGGTAGTTGAGGCCACGCCGACCGAGATGGTTGCGACCCTCGAAGTCGCTGGACGCGGCGTGCGAGAGCGGTTCACGACGCGCAACCGCCGCTATCCGCACGAGAGGATCGAACTCGTGTTGGTCGATGGACCCTTCCGCAGCTTTCAGGGCGCCTGGGTTTTCACCCCAATCGGGGGCGACCAGGGGTGCCGCGTCGAGCTTACCCTTGCATTCGAGCTGAGCGGGGCGACTGCGCTGCTCGGTCCGGCGTTCTCGACCGTGTTCGTGCGTGCTGCGGACCGCATGGTGGATGCCTTCTGCGCTCGTGCGCGATCGGGCGCCGCGTGAGCGAGAGCCCTCTGAGCGGGCGCCGCGTAAGCGAGAGCCCTGACCTCCTGCCGTTGACCGCAGTGCTCGCAATGCCTGAGCGTCAGATCGAGGTGCAGCTGGCGCTTGCCGAGGGCAGCACCGTCATGGACGCCGTGCGTGCGGCAAGCGCGATGCCTGCGTTTGCGGGTTTCGACCTGCAGGGCATGCCGGTAGGTATTTTTGGCGAGCTGGTCTCGCTTTCGCGTGCCCTGGCGGCGCATGACCGACTCGAGTTCTACGTCCCGCTGCGCGTAGACCCGATGGAGGCGCGACGTCAGCGCGGCCGGGTCAGGCCACCCGGTTCTGCTGGTCAGCGGGGCTGAACGCGATCAGCCTTTCTTGTCTTCGTTCGGTTCGCTGATGGATTCTGGTACGTCCGGGGCGGTAATGGCCGTCGGCGAGTAGTCACCATCGAAGTGGGTCACGATGTCGCCGTCGAAGTAGATCGACAGGCGCTTACGCTCCAGATACTCGCCCGGCACCTCGATCGAGTAGAGATAGTCCCACCGTGAGTCGTCGAACGAATTCCGCGAGATGGGCTCGCCCATGATGAACGTGACCTGCTCCCGGGTGAGCCCGGGTTTCAGCTGGTCGATCATGCGCTGGGTGATGACGTTGCCCTGCTGAATCGCAACCTTGTGCAGTCGCGGCAGGCGGAAATTGGGCATGCTGCAGGCTGCCTGCAGAAGGCAGGCAAGGATCACCGCGGATCCGATGAGAAGGCGCATGACCAGTTACCGTTGAAGCGAGGCGATCATGGTAGCCGAGGCGGACCGTCCGGATGAAGCGACTGCGCGTCTGCGAACAGAGTTCGCGCGTAGTCCCGGGTGCGATCCGTGATGTCAGCGCCGGCCAGCATGCGCGCGAGCTCCTCGATCCGGCGCTCGTAGTCGAGGCGGTCGATCCGCGTTTCCTGACCCGTATCCTTGCGCACGCGCAGATGGTGATGCCCCAGCGCGGCCACCTGCGGGGCGTGGGTGACACAGAGCACCTGCGCGTTGTCTGCGAGTGTTCGGAGCAGTCGGCCCACGATATCCGCCGTGGTTCCGCCGACTCCGACGTCCGCTTCATCGAGCACCAGGCAGGGCAGTTCGCTGCGCGCGGCGGCAACCACCTGAATGGCCAGACTGATGCGCGCCCGTTCGCCGCCGGAGGCTATGCGACCCAGCGGCCCGGGCGGGTAATTCGGATTGGTGGTGACCTGAAACTCCACCGCGTCGGTGCCGGTCTCGTTCTCCGCGCGATCGAAATCGACGCGCAGCGCTCCGCCGTCGATCCCTAACGTTTGCATGCACGCGCCTACGGCAGCACCGAACTGCTGCGCGATGCTGCGCCGCGCCTTGCCGAGCGCCTGCGCGTGCTGTTCGAAGCGGCTTTTCGCAGCGGCAGCGCGCGCCAGCAGTGTGTCGAGCGTCGTGCGGTCGGTGGCAAGCCCGGAAAGCTCCGCGCGCAGGGCTTCGGTATGGGCATGAAGTGCGGCAGGGGGCACTCGATGTTTGCGCGCGAGGTCCATGACCGATTCGAGTCGCGTCTCTACGCTTTGCAGCGCTCCGGGGTCTGTGTCCAGGCTGTCGTCCCATGCGCGCAGGTCGCGGACGGCATCGTCGATGAGCTCGCGCGCCGCGCGCAGCGTTTCGCGCGCGCCTTCGAGGCGAGGGTGCGTGTCGTCCACGTCCTCGAGCAGACGCTGTGTGCGCCCGATGGAGCGATCTTCGGTCAGCAGATGCAGCGCGTTGGTCGCAGCGTCGCGCAGCGCGTTGGCCTGGGACAGTCGGCGATGAAGGGCGTCGATCTGCTCGAATTCGCCTGCCGCCAGGCTGAGGCCATCGAGCTCTTCCAGCTGGTAGGCGAGCAATGCTGCCCGGTCTTCCCGTGCCGCAGCGGCGGCGCCGAGTTCCTCGGCCGCGCTGGTAGACGCACGCCATTCGCGAAAGGCTTCGCGACAGGCTTGCCGCAGACCGGCGTCGACGCCATGGTCGTCCAGCAGCGCGAGCTGGATATCGCGCCGCAAGAGGCGCGCGTTTTCGTGCTGACCGTGGATATCGACCAGACCCTCGCACAGGGTTTTGAGCGTTTGCAACGTGGCCGGCGATCCGTTCACAAACGCTCGGGAACGTCCGTCGGCGCTGATCACGCGCCGCACCAGGCAGCGCCCCGGCTGGTCCGGGTCATCGAGCGCGAGTTCGCCGAGCAGCGCGAGCGCAGCGGGATAGGCGCCGAGATCGAATTCAGCCGTAATATCAGCACGGGCGGCGCCGGGCCGCACGACGTCCGCCGCGCTGCGCTCCCCTAGCACGAGGGCCAGTGCGCCGAGCAGAATGGACTTGCCGGCCCCCGAGGCGCCCGTAATTACGGTGAGCCCGGACTCAAAGCTCACGTCCAGCTCTGATACCAGCGCAAAATCGCGGACAGTGAGACTCTTGAGTACGGCGGGGCGCATGGCTTGATCTTACTCAAGAGCCGCGTTTATTTTGTAATCCCGATGAGAAAGACTGGCGACGATATTCTGGATGTGCGCGCCCAGAGAGTGTTCAAACTCCTGGTCGAGCACTACATCTCCGAAGGCACGCCAGTGCCGTCGCGGCGTCTGGCTGCTCAGCCAGGGGTCGAAGTCAGCCCCGCGACGGTGCGCAACATCCTCGCTGAACTCGAGCACCATGGCTTGGTGCGCGCCCCACACACCTCGGCGGGTCGAATCCCCACAGAGCGTGGGCTGCGGTTTTTCGTTGACAGTCTCCTGCATGTGCGGCCGCTCGATGATCGTCAGATTGAGCGGCTGCGCGACAAGTTGAATCCGGATCTCGAGCCCAAGGTGCTGCTGCAGTCGGCGTCGGAGCTGCTGTCGCACCTGACGCATATGGCCTGCGTGATTACGCTGCCCCATCGGGATCAGGCGGCGTTGCGGCACGTCGAGTTCCTGCCGTTGTCCGGCTGTCGGGTGCTCGTGATCCTGGTGCTGAACGACCGCGAGGTACAGAACCGCGTGATCAGGACTGATCGCGATTACGACGCGACGGAGCTCAATCAGGCGGCTAACTATCTGAATCAGGAATTCGGCGGCATGACGCTGGCCCAGATCCGGGTAGCCCTCCTGACCAGCATGCAGGCAGACAAGGAGCATATGGATCGACTGCTCCAGACCGCTCTCGACGTGGCGGCCCGTGCCTTCGAGGGCCAGTCAGCCGAGGCGGCGCAGGAACTCGTGGTCGCTGGCGAGAGCCACGTGCTTGATTTCAGCGCGAGCACCGACCAGGTCCGACGTCTGTTTGAAGCCTTCTCGCGCAAGGGCAGTCTGCTCGACCTGCTCGATCGGTGCGCTGCAAGCGAGGGTATTCAGCTATTCATCGGCAAGGAGTCGGGGTTCAAGATCCTCGAGGACCTGAGTCTGGTGATGGCGCCCTATGGACAGGGTGGTCGGGTCGCGGGCGTGCTGGGCGTGATCGGGCCGACGCGCATGGCCTACCAGGAGGTCATCCCCGCCGTCGATGTCACCGCGCGCGTGCTCGGTGCTGCGATGAATTTCGTCTAGCAGCGAGCGCGTGAACCTCCGCCCTTGAATTCGTAGGGCGGCGCCCCAGATAGGCTGGTCGAGGCCGATGCCAGCTCCGGCATTGGCGGTATTGCCAGGGAGTCGCCGTGTCCACGCAAGAATCATCATCACCATCCGGTCAGGAACCCTCTTCCGCAGCAGGCGCGGCACCCGCGGAAAGCGCGTCACAGAACGGTCGTGAGCAGCCAGAACCAGGCGTCGCGGGCGCGGGATCGACCTCCACAGCGGACCTCGCAGAGCTCGCCCAACAGCTGGAGGCAGCGGTGGCGGAGATCTCGGGTCTGCGTGATCAGGCGCTACGGGCGCAGGCCGAAGCCGAGAATGCGCGGCGGCGTGCGCAGCGCGATGTGGAGAATGCCCACCGCTTCGGTCTCGAAAAGTTTTGCGGCGAACTGCTCCCGGTGGTCGACAGTCTGGAAAAGGCGGTCGAGGTGGCTCGGGCTCTCGAAGGCGCGGGCGCTATGGCTGACGGGGTCGAGTTATCGCTGCGAATGTTTCTCGGCGTTCTGGCGAAGGCGGGCGTTGAGCAGATCGATCCCGTTGGCGCGCCCTTTGATCCTCAGCGTCATGAGGCGATGGCCATGGTCCCGAACCCGAATGCCGAACCGAACTCGGTACTCGACGTGCTGCAGCGTGGCTACATGCTGAATGGTCGCTTAGTACGCGCAGCCAAAGTCGTCGTCAGCAAGGCGCCGGGCTGATTCATTGTCGTTACGGGGTTGAAACCCGCGCGCACGTCCACACATTGGCGTCAGGATGGCCCGCATTGGACGGGCGCACGGAACTCAGGAGAAGAACATGGGCAGGATCATCGGTATCGACCTCGGCACGACCAACTCGTGCGTTGCGGTCATGGAAGGCAAGGACGTTCGCGTCATCGAGAATTCCGAGGGTGATCGCACGACCCCCTCGATCATCGCGTACACCGAGGATGGCGAGATCCTGGTGGGCCAGAGCGCGAAGCGGCAGGCAGTCACCAATCCCCGGAACACGCTGTTCGCGGTGAAGCGTTTGATTGGCCGCAAGTTCACGGACAACGTGGTGCAGAAGGACATCAAGATGGTGCCCTACAGCATCGTTCAGGCGAAGAACGGCGATGCCTGGATCGACGTGAAGAACGAGAAGCTCGCGCCCCCGCAGATTTCGGCTGAAGTGCTGAAAAAGATGAAGAAGACCGCCGAGGACTA
>DMUF01000068.1:0-5555 GCA_003476445.1 Gammaproteobacteria bacterium
TCGAGGATGCACGGCTGCGGACCATCGCGGCGTGCTGGGCGCCGGATGACGACTGGCTCCGCGTCGAAAGCCCGAGCGCCGCCTCGGCGCGAGCGGGCTGGCCGGTTTCGCGTCCCGCGCTATGGTTTCCGCACGGCGGTATCGTCTCGACACCCACGTTCGTGCGCGCACTCATCGACCATCCGCTCATTGATACGGTGCCCGAGGATCTGCCGCTTCCCGGACAACCGGGCGGCCCGATACCTGATCCGGATACCCCGGTCGTGCTCGCCTGCGGCATGCGGGTGCTGGACGCCCCGGCCGCTGCGCACCTGGAGCTTGCCGCAGTGCCGGGCCAGATCGACCGCGTGCAAACGGCGTCGGTTCCGCGCCTGCCTCTGGTGGGCGACGGCTATCTCGTCCCGCATCAGGGTTTTCTGTTCGCCGGCAGCACCTATGAGTACCGTCCCTGGGAACCGGGCGCCGCCACACGCAGTAATCTCGCGCAGCTGGCCCACCGACCCTGGCGTCCGTATGGCTCTTTTCGGGGGGAACGCGCCACGACGTCGGACCGGCTGCCATTGATCGGTCCGCTCGATCACCCGGACGCATCACCCATTCCCGGTCTCTGGATCACAAGCGGCCACGGCTCGATGGGCAACGTGACGTCGCACCTGGCCGGCGCCGTGATCAGCGCCGCACTCTCAGGCCACCCACCACCCGTGTCGGATGATCTGTCGGCAGCATTGCTCCCCGCGCGTTTTCGCGCGCGGCAGGCCCGGCGCGGCATTCGGCATCGCTAATCGCGCAGAACTTGTGCGCCGGTCGGACACATCAGCGGTGAAGGGCTGACCCGATCAGGTGCGAAACTCACGCACGTTCATGACGCTGTCAGTCGCGCGAATCGCCTCAAGCGTTTTGGCATCGAGCTCGTCCGCCACGTCGATCAGGTTGTAAGCCACGTCGCCGCGGCTCTTGTTGATCATGTCCACGACGTTGATCTGCCGGTCAGCCAGCACGGAGGTCACCTTGTTAAGGATGCCCGGCACGTTGCGGTTGGTTACCGCGATGCGATAGCCGCCGGTGGGTTCAAGCGTTACCGTGGGGAAATTCACCGAATTGCGAATATTGCCGGTCTTCAGGAAATCGACCAGCTGGTCGGCTGCCATGACCGCGCAGTTCTCCTCCGCCTCCTCGGTGCTTGCGCCCAGATGCGGCGTCAAGAGCGCGCGCGGATGCCCGAGCAGCGCCGGCACCGGAAAATCCGCCACATAGGCGCCCACGCGGCCCTCGTCGAGCGCAACCTTGAGCGCATCCGTTTCCACGATCGGCTCGCGGGCGAAATTGAGCAGTACCGAGCCCGACTTCAGCGACTTGAGCGTCTCGGCATTGATCATGTGCCGCGTTTCGTCGAGGAGCGGCACGTGCAAGGTGACATAGTCGGCGCGCGCGAGCAGCGCGGGCAGATTCTCCATTCGGCGCACCTCCGACGGCAGCCGCCAGGCGGCGTCCACGGAAATCGCCGGGTCGAAGCCGAGCACATCCATGCCGAGATCGAGTGCCGCCCGCGCGACAAGGGAACCGATCGCCCCGAGACCCACCACGCCAAGGGAGCGCCCGCGCAGCTCATGCCCGGCGAAGCGCTTTTTCTCCGCCTCTACCTGCTTGTCGAGGGTCGCCTCATCCGCGCTCGCATCCAGCCCGCGCACATACTGAATACCGCCAACGATGTCGCGCGACGAGAGCAGCAGCGCGGCGAGCACCAGCTCCTTCACCGAGTTGGCATTGGCACCGGGCGTGTTGAAGACCACGATTCCTGCGCGGGTGCAGTCGTCCACGGGCACGTTGTTCACGCCCGCGCCAGCGCGAGCGACCGCCCGAAGTCCGGGATTGAGGTCGGCGACTGACAGTTTGTGACTACGCAGCAGTATCGCGTGCGGATCCTGCGCATCGCTGCTGACTTCGAATTCCTGGCGCGAAAACCGCTCGAGGCCTCGCACCGCGATAGCGTTGTACGTCCTGATCTTGTGCATGTCCGCGCCCCGCGCCGAAAAGGGCGCGTATGGTACTCAATTCGGGCACAGTCGTTCGAGTTCCGACCACAGAACAGCGACCGCGTCCGGCGCTTTGAAGGTTGCGAGCGCCGCACTCAGAGCTGCCCGCGCCGACCAGGCCGCATCCACCGCTGCGAACAGCGACGCGCCGTCGAGTCCGTCATCCGCCTGTGACTGGCAGTATCCGGCCGCCACTGCCCAGGCGGCATTCTCGAGTTGATCGCCACGACTGGCGCGCGCTGACAGGGGCACCAGCAGTGCGGGTTTGCGCAGCGCAAGCAGCTCAAAGAGGGTATTGGCCCCGGCGCGCGAGACGACCAAATCGGCAGCCGCCAGCACATCCCCCCACTCGTCCCGAACGAACTCCAGGGCGATATAGCCCGGCGCATCGATGTCCGTGCGCTTACCCGGCCCGCAGACATGAACCACGGTGAATTGCGGCAGAAGTCGCGGCAATGCCTCGATCACGGCGCGATTGAGTCGATCGGCACCAAGACTGCCGCCCGTCACAAGCAGTACCGGACGCTGCGCCGTCACACCGAGCCACGCGCGACCGCGAGCCGCATCGCCCAAGCGCAGGGCTGGTCGCAGCGGCGAGCCGGCAACCACCTGGCGTCCTCGAAAACCAGGGACCCGACTGCCAGGAAAGGTGAAGGCGAGGGTGCGAACGAACGGCAGCGCCAGGCGATTGGCAAGCCCGGGGGACAGATCACTTTCGTGCGCGAGCACGGGAATACGCAGACAGCCCGCAGCAAACACCACAGGGAAGCTCACGAATCCGCCCTTGGAGAACACGACGTCTGGTCGCAGCCGCCAGAGCAGGAGCAAGGCCTGACACATGCCGATGCCGACACGAAAAGCGTCGACCAGATTTTCCCACGCGATATACCGTCGCAGTTTTCCCGTCGTGATACCGAGGTAGCGCACCGGCAAGTCACCGAGCAGCCGCTGCTCGAGACCGCTGCGGCTGCCCACGAACGTGACACGCCACCCCGACGCCAAGGCGCGTTGCATCACCGGCACAGCAGGCAGCACATGCCCCGCGGTACCGCCGCCGGTGCACAGCAGATGCGTCACAGCCCGAGTACCGCCTTGAGCAAAGGCACCGTGATTCGACGCTGCTCGGCCCACGCCGCGGCATCGAGCGCATCCAGCTGTACGAGCAGGGTGGCGAGATCACGCGGGCCGCGGGCAAACCAGTAATCAAACACCGCCGGAGGCAATACCAGCCCGCGCTCGGCACCGAGCCGCTGCAATACCGACCGTTTCGCCTCGTCCGCGAGCGGCGGCAGCGCGTAACCGGGCAGCGCACGCAGTCGCGACGCCAGATCCGCATAGTTAAACACCAGCGCTGCGGGCGGCCGATCGACCGTCACCGCAAGCGCACCGCCCGCTGCGGCAAGGCCCTGGTAGAGACCCAGAAGCGCCCGCTCCCGCTCCGGATCCCCAAGCCACTGCTGCAGATCGTCGAGCGCAACGAGGTCACACTGCTCGAGCCCTTCGAGCGCCTCCGGGTGCAGGTCTGCGGCACCAAGCGGCAGATAGATGGCGCGGCCGCCGCGAGCGGCGGCGGATTGACACGCCGCCTGCAGGAGATGCGTTTTTCCCGTGGCTCCGGCACCCCAGAGGAGACAGGCGCGAAATCGTCCGGCGCCCGATTCAAGCGCGCGCAGCGCGGCTACCGCCTCTTCCAGCGTGCCGGGTTCGAGATCCTCGAACCGAGCTCGCGCACGCAGCGGAAACGCGAGCGCGAGCTGCCGATCGCGATCAGAAGTACGACGCTCGCTTTCAACCGCGGCCACGAAGGCGACTCTCGCGAATGGCGCGCAGGCCCCAGGTCACGACATAGTCGATACCCGAGCTTACGCCGAGCAAGCCGAGGAGCAGGAAACTCCAGGGATCAAGCAGTAGCGCTGCGAAATCGCTAATCCAGCCAAAGCGACACAGTTCCACCAGCAGCATCAGCAACACGGAAATCTGCGCCGCGGTGTTGGCTTTGCTGAGCAGCGTGGGCGCAAATTCGATTGCTCCGAACAGCATGCGATAGACCACTGCTCCGCCCACGATACAGATATCGCGTCCGATCACGATCAGGACAAGCCAGAGCGGCAAATGCGACTGCAGCGTAAAAATGACCACCATCACCGCCACGAGCAGCTTGTCAGCGAGCGGATCAAACGCTTCGCCGAACCGGCTCTGCGCGCGCCAGCGCCGTGCCAGCCAGCCGTCAACCGCGTCGGAAGCGCCGGCAATAGTCATGAGCACGAGCGCCGCTGGGTACTGCGCATTCCAGAGCAGCCACGCCGTCGGCAGCACGAGCAGCACGCGCGCGACGGTGATGGCATTCGGCAGCTGCTCGCGCGACACGCGTTTACGCCCCGGTCCAGCGCAGCCGTAAGCCGCTGTTCGGTGTAACAGCAGCACCCTCGACAGGGGCCAAACCAGACTCATCCTCGGATGCGAACCGACCATCCGTCGTCAGCAGGGCCTTGAGCTGGTCCCGAGGCGCACTGGTCTGGACCAGAAACTCGAGCCGCTCACCTACTGCCTCCGTGAGGCGCACGTCATCCACCACCTCAACGCCTTCGAGCCGGGCAAGCACGGCGCCCAAATCGCGCGCGTTCCTGACGCCAAGCACAGTCACCCGCTGCGCGTTTGCGGCGCCCGCCGCAACCTGGAACCGGGCGAGCTGGTGAAAGACGATCTGGTCGACGAGCGCGTCCGCCAGGGCGTCGGGCGTCGCCGCTTCGAACACGCCACGCGCGGGAACCACGGGCGGCGCCGAAGGTGCGTAGAGCAGAAGCTCGGCGCGCCAGGACGGAGGCGCAATCGGAGCGATCTCTTCGACCGGCGCAGCGGCGACCGTCGCAGCGGCGGGCTCAGCACCGACCGGAGTTGCAGCGTCAGCGGGCGTGGTCGCATCGACCGGAGTGACAGCATCCGCCGGCGGCGCCACCTCGATCACGGCGGGCGTTTGCGCCGGCGCCGTGAGGCGAATGACGGCAACGAACTCGGAAGCCACCGGCCCGCGCGATTCCAGGAACACGGCGCGCAGTTCGTCCGGCAGCAGATCCCAGACGCCAGCGACCGCCTGCGGCGGAACAGGCTCCGCGCCCGCGGGACGCAGCGCGAGCGACACGGGCTCCCAGTGTGTCGTGACCAAACCCGGCGAGGCGGCAACCGGACTCACCGGCTCAAGCGGCAGCCCCCAGTGCCGCGATCGTTCCCCGAGCGCCGCAAAGAGCTGAGAGTCTCGAGCCGCATCACTGACCTCCGCCTGCGTTCGCCCGTCCCGGAGCACCCAGGCACTCACCACGGGTCGCGCGCTTGGCCAAACCGGCAGGCGCGCCGAGCGAATGAGCTCGAACAGGGCGGGCGGACTGAACTGCACGCGGAGCGCCTGCGTTCCCGCCTCAGCGCCCGTCTGATAACCAAAGCGGGCGAAAAAGGCTTCTGGATCCCGCGCGGCCACGGCGACGGCGGGTAGCGCGAGCGGTGCTGAAAGGCCGGTCAGGCGCTTCA